>JBBQUI010000043.1:0-19481 GCA_038212575.1 Flavobacteriales bacterium | reverse complement strand
AATGGAAATTTTAGACTGGATACAGAATTGGTTTAAGGAAAATTGTGATGGGAATTGGGAACGTGGGGAAGGGATCCAAATAACCACTTTAGACAATCCAGGATGGGAAATAGAAATTGATATATCCAATACTTCAATTGCTAATATTAATGTAGAATGGATACTTAACGAAAAAGGAAAACAAGATTGGTATGGTGTAAAAATTGAAAACCAAAAATTTAATGCTGCAGGTGACGCCGGCAAACTAATATTTTTATTAGGCTTGTTTAAAGAAATGATAGAGAAAATGGAAAATTAATGCAATTGCTGGCAAAGAAATGAGGCCAAAAAACAACACTTTACTTCATTAATTTTCGGCATTATTATTCCACTTTCCCAAACTCCAAATCCTGAAAGTCATAACTAAAATCAGTCAATGGCGAAATAGGGCTCATTGTAAAACCTTCCGCTTTGCCTTCTGTATTTAAACTGAAATTTACAAATGCATCTGCTTTTAATGAGGCATCATTCCAACGCACCACGTAAGTAGTTCCCTTATAAAAAGTCATTGTTCCAGTTAAATCGGGAGATTTTTCAGCTTTAAAATGAAGACTTCCGTTTTGGTTGCTGATGGCAACTTTGCCAAACCAAACGTCTTTATAAGTTCCCGTATAATCTGCTGGATTGGGTTTTGGAGTTTTGCTTTTAAGTTGTGCCGCAATGTCTTTTTCCACTGCTGACACAATGCTGTCTTCTTCCTTTTCGCCAGCCAATCTGCGGTCGTTGTATTGTTTAATCCTGTCTTCGCCTTTTATGGCGAAATACCCGTCTTTTATTGAATTGGTAATGGCAGTAAACGCCGCCCCACTTTGCTGGTTAGTAAGCACAATAATCCCCAGATCCATTTCTGGAATAAGGGTTACTTGGCTAACAATTCCGTTCAATCCGCCCGTGTGGGTAACTTGAAAATAACCATTCACATCGCTTAAAAACCAACCAAGACCATAAGCCGAAAAGTGTGTATTGTACGGACCTTTTCCGCTTCTTAAAATGGTTTGTGGTGTCCACATTTCGTTGTGTACTTTGCTGCTGAAAAGACTGTCCTTTAATTTTTCGCCGTATTTCCCATCATTCAATTGCGCATGTACCCAAGTACTCATATCGTTAATGGATGCGAAAATTCCGCCAGCGGGCGTTGCGATTTGGGTGAAAGTATCTGCCGTCAATTCCAGTTTTCCGTTTACGGGCGCGTGGCCATCAATTCTATTATTGTCTGCTTTTATTTTAGGAATGGAAAGAAAGGAACGGTTCATTCCCAAAGGTTTAAAGAAGTTTTCTGAAATATAATCGTCAAAGTCTTTTCCCGAGACCCTTGCAATTATTTCCCCAGCAACAATGTATAGCAAGTTGTCATAATCAAACTTACTTCGGAAAGAAGAGACAGGTTTCAAATAACGGAGATTGTGGATCATTTCGGCTTTCGTGGTTGTGTTTCCGGCTGGAAAAATCATTAAATCGCCAGCACCAAGACCGAGTCCGCTTCGGTGTGTAATAAGATCGCGCACCGAAAATTCATTGGTAACGTAGGAGTCATTCAGTTTAAATTCAGGAATGATATCCGTTACTTTGGTGTCCCAAGTAAGTTTTCTTTGGTCAATAAGTTGACCCAAAGCTGCGGTTGTAAAAGCCTTGGTATTTGAAGCTACGCCAAAAAGTGTATTTTCATTTACTTCGGCCATTGTTTTTAGCGAACGCACACCATACGTGTTTTTATGATAAATCTTGCCATCTTTCAAAACAGCTACCGCCATTCCGGGAACATCAAAGGTTTTCATTGTTTTTTGAACGATGCTGTCAATCTGAGAACCGCTCAAAGCCTGTGCTTTTACTGCGGAATTGAAAAATAAAAACAGAAAGCTAAGCGCAAGAATTTTCAGGGAAAAAGTTTTCATTTGTATAAAATATTAGAGAAATAGGAAAATGGAATGCCCAGATATTCATCTACGGTGGGTTGGCAATTTGTAAATGGGCATTTCATATAAAGAATTTAGATTGCAGGCATAAAGATACCAGCTTTAATGAAGTGCTCAAGTTAAAGATTTTTGTGATGTGAATTCAAAAGTAGCACAAAACTAATCCATCTTTAAAAATCCTTCCGGATTTTTGTGGATTGACAGACCAATGATTTAAATATCTGGGATGTTTTTTTAATGGTGGTTGTTTATGCTGTTGCCCTAATAGTTTAATGTGGATAAATGACCATTTTACTCAGCTTTGGGAAATGCTTTTCAAGTTTGGCCGGTAATTTATCCAAATATCCAAAATGGGAGAGAAATCCCTTTCGTGCCGAAACCATTATAATAAAGTCTGTATTGGTGATTGACTTGGAAAGAATGAGAAAATCGTCCCAATCATTGAATTCATGAAAATTGATGGAGGGAATTAATTTATTTTTTTTTGAGAAATTCATTACTGCTTTATGGGTTTTTTTGGTGCAGTGCAGCTTTATGGGGATGGACAATTCAAGAGCCAACTTTGCTATTTTGTTAATCCAAATGGTAAAACCTTCCTCGAATTCGGCGTTGGGGGGAACTATCAAAAATAAACTTTTATGATTTACTAACAAATCTTCAAACTGGCAGATAAAGAGTGTTTTATCAGTGCTTTCCAAAATGCTTTCCATTTTGTCTCCTATCAATTTGTCCAAAAATCCCGTTTTTCGCGGCCAGCCCAATAAAATCAAATCGGCCATAATTTCCTTGGCGGTTCGGGAGATCCCACTGGCGGCATTGTGATCTATGGTAGCCATAACAGTGGCTCTAGTTTCTGACGCGGTAGTTTCATTAATAAATTTTTCGAGTCCCTGCCTTGCATTCAATATCTTTCTTTCGGCTTCTATGGTATTGGGAACCACAGTTAAGAGGGAAAGTGGATTTATGGATTTCTTATCTTTTATCAAAACCGCAAATTCCAAAATCTTTTCAATATTGGTCATATTGGCAATGGGAATTAGAATATGTTCTGTATTTACGACGGAAACTGACTGTATTTCCTCCTCTATGCCTAAATCGCGGATAATCATTTTTGCAGCACTTTCTGTGGCGAAAGAAGCCACAATACACGTTACAAGAATTAGTACCACCGTTCCGTTAAGAATATTGGCGTCCAGAATCCCCGCCTTATATCCAACCAAGATTACAGCTAAGGTGGCCGCGGCGTGGGCGCTGCTCAATCCAAAAATCAACTTTCGTTGTCCTTTTGAAAATTTGAAAATCATCTGAGTGCAAAAGGCGGCGGTCCATTTGCCCAAAATTGCAACAACGGTCAAGGTTCCCGCAATGATAAGTGCCATGGGACCGCTTAGAATTACGCTAATATCTACCACCATTCCTACACTTATCAGGAAAAAGGGAATGAACAGGGAATTTCCAATAAATGCAATACGGTTCATGAGGGCGGATGAATGCGGAATAAGTTTGTTCAGTGCCAATCCGGCCACGAAGGCACCAATGATGGATTCCAGACCTGCGAGCTCTGCTAAAAATGCCGAAAAGAATACAACCGAGAGCACAAAAATATAATGCGAATGCTTTTCGCTCTCCATTGTTCTAAAAAACCATTTTGCGATTTTCGGAATTACCAAGAACATAAATGCCGAAAATAATAACAGCGAGATCCCCAACCGGATCCAAAATTCTTGAGTTAGTCCGCCGGTGTGCGATCCTAAAATAACGGCCAACAAAATAAGCACGGCCGTGTCCGTTAAAATGGTTCCTCCAACGGTAATGGCAACAGCAATGTTTTTTGATACCCCAAGCTTACTCACTATTGGATAGGTTACCAAAGTATGGGTGGCGAACATACTTGCCGTGAGAAGGCTTGCGTTGAAATCAAAGCCCAATAGGTAGTAGCATACAGGAAAGCCAATTCCAAGAGGAATTGAAAAAGTAAGGAGGCCAAAAATCAGACTTTTATTTTTGGTGGCCTTAAATTCGTTTAAGTCCAATTCCAAACCCGCTATGAACATAATGTAAAGAAGCCCAATGGTTGAAAAAACATCCACAAAAAGACTTTTCTCCAAAATGTTCAAACCCGCTGGACCAATAATAATTCCCGATACAATCAATCCAATAATTCCAGGAATTCGGATTCGATTCAAGATTACGGGAGCCAATAGAATGATGAATAGTACCAGCGAAAATATCAATACCGGATTGTGAAGCGGTAACTGAAACTGTTCAGCAAGTTCCTTGAAGACGGCATCCATTGGGCAGAAGTGTTAAATGGCTAAAAGTAATATTCTCCAAAAAATCAACGCTTTGTATTTTGTATTATTATTGCGTTTAGCAGTAACGAAGATACATTCTAAAACATCAATTTTATATTGTTGACGGCAATTGTTGGTATCAATTTTTTATTGAAATATTAAAGGTAAAGTCTGCTTCTATTAATGTTACATGAATTGTTACTCTACAAATAAAAAATATAAATTTGCCATCTTCATTGTATACTAAATAATGGCAGAAAGATAAAGCTTTTAAAATGCGAAAATTTTTGGAAAACTGATGCGTTTGATATACGCTGTGATTTGCTGGAAAGCATCAAAAAAAGTTTTGACAATGAAGGGATCGAAATACCTTTTCCTTATAGAGCTGTGGTATTCAAGAATACTGATGTAAATAATAAATCTGGTGAAAAGACTTCAGACAAAGAAATGAATTCATAAGAGATGAAAAAGATTGCCCAGCGAAATGAAACACTTGTAAAAGTTCTCTTCATACTTTGTATGGTGTTTTGTATTTTGGGCTACGTTAGCAGTCCCGTGGCTTTGGTGGGTGGTTTTTTGTTTGCCTATTTTTTAGGTCATCCATTTATAACATTGAACAGCAATGCAGTAAACTGGTTGCTGAAAATTGCCGTTGTTGGTTTGGGTTTTGGAATGAATTTAAAAGAAACCTTGGCCGCAGGAAAAGATGGGTTTTTGCTCACTGTTTTTTCAATTTCCATCACTTTGATTCTGGGTTATTTTTTGGGAAGGCTTTTAAAGATGAACCGTAAAAGTAGCCACCTTATTTCTTCGGGAACGGCCATTTGTGGGGGAAGCGCAATTGCCGCAGTTGCTCCCGTTATCAACGCTTCCGAAAAAGATATATCAATTTCGTTGGGCGTAATATTTTTGCTGAATTCCATAGCACTGATTGTTTTTCCGCCCTTGGGCCATTTGTTTGGATTGAGCCAACATCAGTTCGGGCTTTGGTGTGCCATTGCTATTCACGATACCAGTTCAGTAGTGGGTGCGGCCTATACTTTCGGCGAAGAAGCCCTAAAAGTGGCAACGACCGTTAAACTGGCACGGGCGCTTTGGATAATTCCGCTTTCCTTGCTTTCGGTATTTCTTTTTAAAGGAAAGGGCAAAAGCGTGAAAATTCCCTATTTCATCTTCCTTTTCATCTTGGCAATTATCTTGAATAGTTACTTTCCCATCCCCGAATTTTTGACCGAAGGAATCACAAGTGTTTCAAAGTCATTGCTGGTGCTTACCCTCTTTTTGATCGGCGCCGGACTTTCTATGGAGAAAATAAAATCTGCCGGCTGGAAACCTATGATTCTTGGGTTTTCGTTGTGGATTTTTATTTCAGTAAGTGCCATTTTGGTGATACTTGCGCTTTAAAAAAGCTTTTCTATTTCTGATGAATTCTTTGTGTAAAGTCGAATTTTTTTCCAGAGAATATGATATATAATGAATTTTGAAGAAGTCTCAAAAATCCTCCTCTTTTATAATGGTTAGTTTTTGTATAAAAAAAACCGTTTAAACAATTTTCTGTTTAAACGGCTTACTCAATTATGTATTATTGTAATAAATATATACGTTAATCAAAATCTTCAAATTCAAATTTCTGTCCACCAACGGAAACTTCTGCCATCAAGCCTTCTTTTGGTAAAGTAAATACAGCCAATCCATCAGTGTAAGTAACGTCCAACGAAGGTGGTGCTTGGTTTGCAGCAATGGCAGAAATATTTGATCCGAACTTCAAATCATCATCCATAAATGCCTGAAGGGCTTTATCAGTTTTTATAAATATTACTTCACTGAAAGCTTTACCGCCTATTTGTGCGCCAATATCCAATTGTTTCATATTTACCATTCCCACGAGCACACCACGTTCGTAAACCGCTCCGTTACCGGATGCGGCACCAACTATTATAGCACCTTTCCCCACATTTGGAAAAATGGCGTAAGCTTTTGCGTCATCAAAATAATCCTTTAGTTTGGGGTTGGCTTCAATAAAGGCCGCTTTTGCTTGTTCGGCGTCTTTAATTACTTTTTTTTCATCTGCATTTTGTGCAAATAATGTAATACTGAAAAACAGCATCGCCATCATTAAAAAGTTTTTCGTTTTCATAATTTAGGTTTTTTTGTTTGAAGCTTAAAGATACCCTACTTATGAAGCGATACAGGTTAAAGGACTGTTAGATTATACACAATAATGTGCTAAAATTTAGGAGATAGGAATTAGCGAAAAGCGAAAAGGCTTTGTTGAATTTGTGAACTTGTTGTCGTGGATGGTTCCTAACTAGAAAGGAAAGTGAAATTACTTAAGATCTTTTTTTACTAAAAGATAAAAATTATTATCCAAGGGAAGATAGCCCTGATCATAAAGATAGTAATAGGTGGAGCCAGATTTTGTGGTATAAATTCCGGTGAAATATTCAAAACTGAAACCCATTCGTAGCAACCTGTCTTTTGTGGTTTTTGTTTTGTCTTCAGAATTTAAAGTTTCAAGAATGCGATAGTTTTTCCGAAGTCGATTGTTGATGTTCCGAACCAAGTTTTTGTTGTCCTTATTGAGCAAATTGTTATGTGAATTCCGGCAGGTATCGCAGCAAAATTTTTTGTCAGCGCGCCCTATTATTCTATCGCCACATTCCGGACAGGTTCTTTCCATAGCTTAAAGATAGAATTTTTTCAAAATAAATTCCAAACCTTTAAGCACCAAATTCCAAAAGCCCAAATTCCAAAGACGTCGTCCATTTGGAATTTGGAATTTGGTTTTGGGATTTATTTGTTCTCTGGAGCTTGGGATTTGGGCTTTTCCCGAATGTGGAACCTATAAATAGCTTCAAATTTTAGAAAAAAACCTCCATTAAGTGAAGGGTTCAATTGTGTGCGGTCATCACCAAAACTAAAGGCTGAAACGCCAAGATCTATTTTGTCACCTTCGGCATACATTTCATAATTATTACTGGAATAACCCACTTTTGCTCGCAGCAAAACACTTTCTTCCAAAACATTGAACTGTAAATAACCCGCAAATTCCAACGAGCTGAGGTCTGCGTAGAGTGTAGGCAAGTTTTCATAGTGCACATTATAGCTACGCCCAATTCCGAAATAATCAACCCCAACGGTAGTAATTCCCAATTTGTAGCTCACATCTGCAGAGATAGGCAAACTCATATCCATCTCAAACTGTTTGTTTGGGCTTAAGTAATACCAGCCCAAAATAGGTGTTGTAAAAAGTCCAAAAGCTTCCTGAGAAGCATAGATTCCAAAACGGTATTTAAGGTTTTCATTCTTTTTCAATTTCAAAAGGGCGAAACCGCCGAAATAAAAATCATCACTGGAAATATTTTTGTAATCGGAAGCAATCTTCGGAAGCAGCACAATTGTCGTACTCCATTTTTCAGACCAAGTTGAGGCCAAACCCAACTTAAGATTCGTGCTGTAAAGACTTGTAAATTCAGCTTCGGGGAAAAGTTGCAGGTTGTTTATGCTGAAATCTGCGCCCGTAATCAACGCTTGGTTTTCATTGAGAACCACGGGAAATGTAAACCCGACTTCAAAAGATTTTACATTGGTGCTGCTGTCAACGCCTTCAAAATTATTGTTTAATGTTTGTCCGTAACCAATTCGAAAAATATCTACATATTCCTGTGCAGAAATGAAAAAAGGAAATATTAAAATTAGAAGTAGAAGTCTTTTCAAATTGCTTAATGATATTTAGTTAAAATTAATTATTCAAATGTAAACCATGCTTCCATTTTATTATCTGCCTTTTCATTTGGATGGAAATATTCATTACTGTGACAATTGTATTGGTATTCTTTACCCCAATCTGAAAATTTTTCAGCCAGCTCTTTTATGGAATCACAAACATATTCAATTTCTTCATTTGTAGTTGTGGGATGGATGGACATACGGATCCAGCCCGGTTTGTGGGAAAGATCTCCGTGGTCAATCTCACAAGTTACCCTATTTGAGGTTTCCTTATCTACGTGTAGCAGGTAATGGCCATAAGTGCCAGCGCATGAACACCCGCCTCGGGTTTGGATTCCGAAACGGTCATTGAGCAATTTCACGCCCAGATTGAAATGCAGATCGTCAATATAAAAACTGATTACCGCTAATCTATTCTGCGTTTTGGGAGCTAAAATTTTAAGATTTGGAATGTCACTTAGTTTTTCAAAAATAATATCCAAAAGTTCGTGTTCCCGCAGCAAAATATTTTTAATCCCCATTTTTTCCTTTAAACGAATGGAAAGCGCCGTGCGAATTGTTTGTAGAAAACCGGGTGTTCCACCGTCTTCTCTTGTTTCAATATCGTCAACATATTTGTGGTTTCCCCATGGGTTTGTCCAAGAAACAGTACCACCTCCGGGATTGTCTGGAATGGTGTTTTTATAAAGATTGTTGTTGAAAATAAGTACACCGCTAGAACCCGGCCCACCTAAAAACTTATGGGGCGAAAAGAAAATTGCGTCTAATTGCGCACTTTCTTCTTTAGGGTGCATGTTTATTGAAATATAGGGGGCAGAGCAGGCAAAATCTACAAAGCAAAGACCACCGTTTTGGTGCATCAATTTAGCGATTTCGTGATAGGGCGTTTGAATTCCTGTTACGTTTGAACAGCCTGTAATTGCGGCAATTTTTATTGGGTGATCTTTGTATTTTTTAACTGTTTCCGAAAAAGTTTTCATACTTACCAAAACATCTTCATTCGGTGGAATTACCACTACTGTCGAAATGGTTTCCAACCATGAGGTTTGGTTGCTGTGATGTTCCATGTGGGTCACAAAAACAACAGGTCTAATTTCGTCGGGAATTTTTGTGTATGGTTTTATATTTTCAGGAATTTTCAATCCTAAAATGCGCTGAAACTTGTTTATCGCACCGGTCATACCACTTTCACAGGTAATCAGCACATCGTGATCGTTGGCGTTTACGTGCTTTTTTATGATTTTTCGAGCTTCGTGATACGCCTTCGTCATTGCCGTTCCCGTTACGGAAGTTTCGGTGTGGGTGTTCGCCACAAAAGGCCCAAAATCCTTGAGCATTTTTTCTTCAATAGGAGCATACAAGCGGCCACTTGCCGTCCAATCGGTATAAATTATTTTCTTTCTTCCGAAAGGCGAATCGAATTCTTGATCAATACCAACGATATTTTTTCTGAAAGGTTCAAAATACTTTTCAAGCGCAGTAGTTTTTACTTTTTCTTCCGAAGAAATCATCATTCGTTGATTTTAAAATTATTTAAAATTAATCAATACTACTTAAAATTAGTTGCTTACGGCGTTCTATTTTTTATACAGTATTTCAGATTTATGTAGGATTTTTTATTTCAACCTATTCTCCCTTTAGGGTTGGGGTAAAGAATAGTTTGAAATAATTATTTCTTAAAAGCGCCAACTCCTTTTTGAAGCCAAGCATAATACTCTTCAATATCTGGGGTGTAACCTACTGGATCAATAAGATTTTCTTCGTCGTGATCCATCAAAACATAGAAGGGTTGTGCGTTTGCTTTATATTTCAGAATTTGGAATTCGCTCCATTTTTGACCGATATAGCGTAGTTTCTTTCCCGAGATTTTTGAGGTAACTTCTTCACCTTCGGGTAGCGGACGCTTGTCATCCACATAAAGTGAAATCAATACGATATCTTCTTTAAGTAGATTCAATATTTTTGGTTCGCTCCAAACACGCTCTTCCATTTTTCGGCAGTTTACACAGGCATGGCCTGTAAAGTCAATCAGAACAGGTTTTCCTATTTTTTTGGCGTAGACCAAACCTTTTTCATAGTCATGAAATGAAATTATATCGTGTGGCCCCAAGTACGCACCTTCGGGAAAATCTTCTTTTGTAGAAGAACCTCCGCCACTGCCTAGTTTTGTGTAGCCCACACCGTATGGAGATTCGCTATAATTCATTGCAGGAGGGAAACCGCTAATCAATTTTAACGGCGCACCCCATAAACCTGGAATCATATAAACTGTAAATGCTAAAACTATAAGTCCAAGGCTCAATCGCCCTACGGAAATATGCGATAATGGCGAATCGTGCGGCAACTGAATTTTTCCGAAGAGGTACAACGCCAATGCTCCAAAAATCGCAATCCAAATAGCTAGGAATACTTCTCTTTCAAGCCAGTGGAGTTGAAGTACGAGGTCTGCATTCGACAAAAATTTGAAGGCCAGCGCCAATTCTAAAAATCCTAAAAATACTTTTACGGTGTTTAACCATCCGCCAGATTTGGGAAGTGAATTCATCCATCCCGGGAATGCTGCAAACAATGCAAATGGCATTGCTAAGGCTAATGAAAATCCGAACATACCTACAAAAGGAGCAATTCCGCCTTTTGAGGCTGCCTCAACCAAAAGATAACCTATAATAGGACCTGTACAAGAGAAAGAAACAATCGCTAATGCAAGAGCCATAAAGAAGATACCAATCATTCCACCTCTGTCTGCTTGCTTATCTGCTTTGGTTGCCCAAGAACTAGGTAATGTAATTTCATAAGCTCCTAAAAATGAAAAAGCAAAGAACAATATAAGTAGGAAGAATATAACGTTAAACCAAACATTGGTTGAGAGTGCATTTAGTGCGTCTGCACCAAAAAACCAAGTTACTATTGCACCTAGAAATACGTAAATTACAATAATTGCGATTCCGTAAATAATAGCATTTTTAATTCCTGCAGCCCGAGATTTACTTTGCTTGGTAAAAAAGCTTACCGTCATTGGTATCATCGGGAAAACGCAAGGGGTAAGTAAGGCTGTAAAACCAAAAAGAAAAGCGACAATGAAAATAGTCCAAAGTCCTTTCTCTTCTTGCTTTTTATTTTGTTCAATGGCTGCCTGAGAAGATTCTTTTATTTGAAGGCTATCTTTTACAATTTCAATTTTTTCGGTTGTTTTAATTGTATCTTCTAATACTTCAGTAGCTTCTTCAATTGTTTCCGAATCTTCAGTATTTAATGGTATTACTATTGTTTCTGAAGTCTTTTCAGGTGCCGGAATTTTAAAGACCAAATCTATATAACTCGGTGGCAGACAGCGTGTGTCATCACAGACCATAAATTCTACTTCACCTTTTACGGTGGTGCCTTTGTCGCCCGTTAATTTTACTCGTTGGGTAAAAGTTGCAGTGTTTTCAAAAAAGGTAATTACCATATCGAAAACAGGGTCGTGAAGTGTATGGCCTTTGCTTTCTTTTGCTTTTCCCACTAATTTGTACGCACTGTTATCTTCAAAAGTAAGAAGCGTTGGTAACGGCCCATTGTCCGGAACTTCCTGTGAATAAAGGTGCCATTTATCTTCAATAGTGGCTTTTGAAATTAAATCGTACTCAGTTTCCGATATTTTTTTAATGCTTGTAGACCATTTTACAGGGTCAAGAATTTGGGATTGAACGGAGGCAAGGGAAACTGTGGTGAGGAGGAGGAAAAGGAATATTTTTTTCATTAGTGAATTAATTTTTATTCGCAAAATGGACATCAAATTTGGGGTAAAAACCGCTGTTATCAAAATTATGATACGGATTTTGGAATAACCCCTTTAAAAATTAAACACAAATATAGAGATACTCTAAGATTATGTAGATGAAATACTTTAGAAAACAAGAATTTTCAAAATATTAAAATTACTTTTCTTCAAAGTCTTAAAAACCTTGAAAGAAGTGCATATGCACTGTAAAATCAATTCAAAGATGAATAATTTTACAGTAATGGTTATTCAAAAACATAATAAAAGACTCGTTTGGATGTTAATATTGGAAATGGTGCTATATTCGCCGAAAATTTAAAAAAACATAACATTATGAAATTTACAAAATTGATTTTCCTTTTTGTCCTTTCAATTGCAACAATTAGCTGCAGCAGCGATGACGATAACAATACTACTTATGATTATAACAAAGATAATCTTACAGGGACATATGAGCTTACTTATTTGCAAAGTAAAGAAGTTGAGACTGTAGATGTAAACGGATTTGACGTTGTTACTACTACAATTGCAACAGGAGATACTTTTGATGTAAGCGTTGTATTTGCTTCTAATAATACCACTACAAGCAATGGAACATACAGAATTACTGAAACTGTAACACAAGGAAACCAAACTTCAACAGATGCATATATCGTTGTACTTAATAACGAAACGACAGGGTATTCGGTTAATGCTGCTACTGCTGAATTGACAATAGACGGTTCAACCTATAAAGTGAGCAACTTTAGTTCTACAGGTTTTAAAATTAATCTGTCAGAAACAACCACAGAACCAAACGGCGACAACACTGTTTATACAGAAGAACTTAGATTTACTAAGCAGTAGAACCGATTATAAACAATTTTTAAAAGCTACCTTAATTTGAGGTAGTTTTTTTATGCAATACATTTTGTGAGGCTAAGTGTTGAAAATAGGATCTTTTATTTCTTCGCAAACTCCTATTGAAGAGCGATGGTCTTTTTCTCCAAAAAACCTTACTTTTGCAAACTTTATTGCAACAAGCACATTATGAGCAAAAAATTTAAAGAATACAAAGGGCTGGACCTCCCTAAAATGGCGGAAGAAGTACTCGATTTTTGGAAACAAGAAAACATCTTTGAGAAGAGTATTTCCATTCGCGAAGGGGCACAGCCGTTCGTGTTTTTTGAAGGACCGCCGTCTGCCAACGGTTTGCCAGGAATCCATCACGTAATGGCTCGTGCCATTAAGGATATTTTTTGCCGCTACAAAACCCAAAAAGGTTTTAAAGTTGATCGAAAAGCAGGTTGGGATACCCATGGTTTGCCAATTGAACTTGGAGTTGAAAAAGAACTCGGCATTACCAAAGAAGACATTGGCAAAAAAATTTCAGTGGAAGACTACAACGCTGCCTGTAAAAAAGCAGTGATGCGTTACACAGATGTTTGGAACAACCTCACCGAACGTGCCGGCTATTGGGTGGATATGAGCAATCCGTACGTTACCTACGAGCCAAAGTACATGGAAACCGTTTGGTGGCTACTGAAAGAAATTTACAACAAAAACTTACTTTATAAAGGCTACACAATTCAGCCGTATTCCCCGAAAGCGGGAACAGGCTTGAGCTCGCACGAATTGAATCAACCTGGAACTTATCAGGATATTACAGATACAACCGTGGTTGCACAGTTTAAGGCAATGGCTGAAACCTTGCCAGATTTCCTTGGCGAAGAATCAAACAACATTTGGTTCCTTGCTTGGACCACCACTCCTTGGACGCTCCCAAGTAATACTGCATTGACAGTGGGCGCAAAGATTGATTATGTTTTGGTGAAAACCTTTAACCAATACACTTTTCAACCCATAAATGTGGTTTTGGCGAAGAATTTGGTTGCAAGCCAATTTGCAAAAAATTATGAAGAAAAGCCAAACGAAGATGTTCTCGAGGCCTACAAACAAGGCGATAAAATAATTCCATATTTTATTGCGAAGGAATTTAAAGGCGCAGATTTATTGGGAATCCGTTACGAGCAGTTGTTGGATTATGCACATCCTTTTCAAAATCCCGAAAATGCTTTTAGAATAATTGCAGGTGATTTTGTGACTACCGAAGATGGAACCGGAATAGTACACACCGCCCCAACCTTTGGTGCAGATGATGCCAAGGTTGCAAAAGAAGCCGTTCCGGAAATACCACCAATGCTCGTAAAAGACGAAAACGGCAATTTGGTTCCACTTGTTGATTTGCAAGGAAAGTTCCGTCCGGAAATGAAGGAACTCGCAGGCAAGTACGTGAAGAACGAATATTATGAAGATTCTGAAGTTCCCGAAAAATCGGTTGACGTTGAAATCGCGATAAAATTAAAGACAGAAAATAAAGCCTTCAAAGTTGAAAAATACGTTCACAGCTACCCTAATTGCTGGCGTACCGATAAACCTATTTTATACTATCCGCTGGATTCTTGGTTTATAAAAGTGACCGATTTCCGCGATAGAATGTTTGAACTGAACAAAGAAATAAACTGGAAACCAAAAGCCACCGGTGAAGGCCGTTTTGGCAACTGGCTTGCAAATGCCAATGATTGGAACCTTTCACGTTCGCGTTATTGGGGAATTCCGTTACCAATTTGGAGAACCGAGGACCGAAAAGAAGAAATTATTATCGGTTCTGTGGAAGAACTGAAAACCGAAATGCAGAAAGCTGTGGCAGCAGGCTTGATGGAAAAAGATATTTTTGAAGATTTCAAACCTGGCGATTTTTCCGAAGAAAACTATGCGAAAGTTGATCTTCATAAAAATATTGTTGACGAAATAATCCTCATTTCCCCAAGCGGAAAACCTATGAAGCGCGAAGCCGATTTGATAGACGTTTGGTTTGATAGCGGAAGCATGCCGTATGCACAATGGCATTATCCTTTTGAAAATAAGGAAAAGGTTGAAAATACGTGGCGCAAGGCAGATTTTATCGCTGAAGGTGTGGACCAAACCCGTGGTTGGTTTTACACATTGCACGCAATTGCAACCATGATTTTTGATGATGTAGCCTATAAAAACGTAGTTTCAAACGGCCTTGTTTTGGATAAAAACGGCCAGAAAATGAGCAAGCGTCTCGGCAATGCCGTGGATCCCTTTGAAACCTTGGATGTTTTTGGTCCCGATGCCACACGTTGGTATATGATTAGCAATGCCAATCCTTGGGATAATTTGAAATTTGACCAAGATGGAATTTCCGAAGTGCGCAATAAATTCTTTGGAACGCTTTACAATACGTATAGTTTCTTCAGTCTTTACGCCAATCTCGATAATTTTGAGTATCTTGAAAAAGACCTTCCACTGGAAAAACGACCTGAGATAGACCGTTGGATACTTTCAGAATTGCATACGCTCATCCAAAAAGTGGACGATTATTACGCAGATTATGAACCAACAAAGGCAACGCGTGCTATTTCAGAATTTGTTCAGGAAAATTTAAGCAACTGGTTTGTTCGTTTGAGCCGAAGAAGATACTGGAAGGGAAGCTATAACGATGATAAGATTTCGGCATACCAAACCCTATATACTTGTTTGGAAACTGTAGCAAAGTTGGGTGCTCCCGTAGCTCCGTTCTTTATGGATAGGCTTTACATAGATTTAACGCAGGGAATTGCAAAAGATAAAAAAGCACCTGCACTGAGCGCAGCCGAAGTATCGGTACATTTGACCGATTTTCCAAAAGCCGACGCTTCGTTCATTGATAAAAAGCTGGAACACAAGATGCAGAAAGCGCAGACAATATCGTCATTGGTGCTTTCGTTGCGACAGAGAGAGAAAATAAAAGTGCGCCAACCGCTTCAAAAAATAATGATTCCGGTTTTGGAAGATTCCGAAAAGGAAGAAATAATGGCGGTTTCAGATTTAATTAAAAGTGAAGTAAACGTAAAGGAAATAGAACTGATTGACGAAGGTTCGGGAATGTTGGTAAAACAAATAAAACCAGATTTTAAATCCCTTGGTCCGCGTTTTGGGAAAGACATGAAAGCAGTAGCAGCGGCTATTTCGGACTTTGATCAGAAACAAATTGCAACTCTTGAAAAAGATGGGAAAATAACTGTTTCTATTAACAAAAAAAATACTACTTTGGCGCTCGATGATGTAATCATAAGTTCACAGGATATAGAGGGCTGGTTGGTTGCAAATGCAGATGGAGTTACCGTAGCACTGGATGTTACTATAACGCCCGATTTGAAAAATGAAGGAATTGCCCGAGAACTGGTAAACAGAATCCAAAACCTGCGAAAAGACAGCGGTTTTGAAGTAACGGACCGGATTGAGGTAACACTTCAAGATAACGAGATGCTGAAGGCTGCGGTAAACCAAAACCTACAGTATATAAAAGAAGAAACATTAACGGAGGTTTTGCAATTTCAACCCCAAATTGTTAACGGAACGGAAATTGCATTTGACGAAATTGAAACACGTATAAGCATTAAAAAACAATAAATCATGACAGACACAGAAAGAACCAGATATACCGATGCCGAGCTGGAAGAATTTAAAACACTCATCAACGATAAAATCAGAAAGGCAATTGAACAATTGGAGTTGATCCAAAGTTCTTATAAAAACGACAGCAACAACGGTACCGATGATACTTCGCCTACATTTAAAGCTTTTGACGAAGGTAGTGAAGTGATGAGCAAAGAAGCGAATTCGCAGCTTGCTATTCGACAAGAAAAATTTATACGTGATCTTAAAAACGCTTTGGTGCGTATTGAGAACAAAACGTATGGCTTATGCCGCGTTACGGGAAAATTGATCAATAAAGAGCGTTTGAAACTTGTTCCGCACGCTACTTTGAGTATTGAAGCAAAGAATATGCAGAAATAGTCCCACCCCCAACCCCCTCCCAAATGCAGGGGAGCTGAGCAAAGGATATTTATGGCCTCGAAATTTTCGGGGCTTTTTATTTGAGTTAAATTCTTTGAGCCCTTTGTGGAAATCTTTGCGACCTTTGTGGTTAAAATATGCACAAAACATTCTTCATAATTGCTATTTTCTTTTTTGGAAGCCATTGCTGCGTGGCCCAAAAAATCCTTGAAAAGGAATTCGCTGCGGAAGGAATACATACCCTTTCCATTGTGGACGATGCTATTTTTAAAATTACAATCCAATCTTCCGAAGAATCAACCATTAAAGTGGTATTGCAAGTTTCCGGCGAACATTCCGAAAGTGTAATTATTGAAGAAAAAATTGCAGACGGAATCCTTTCATTGAAAACAGGTTTCGTACCTTTTTTCACTTTGGAAAACGATAAACTGGCGGCTCATAAAATAATGGCTGTGGAAGTGAAACTACTAATTCCCAAAGAAATTTCCATTGAAATAAAATCGAATTTGGCTTCAGTTTTCACAAGTGGGGCTTTTAAGAATCTTGCTGTTTCCATAGAAAATGCAAAATGTGATTTGCAAAATTTTTCTGGAAACGCCCATCTTAAAACTGTGAATGGTAACATAACAGTTTTTGCCAATAATGATGTTTCGGGCAAAGCAATTTCAAAAAATGGAACTGTTGAAAACAGACTTTCCGCGCAAGGAAAATTTCTTATTGAGGCAGAAACTATCAATGGTAGTATTTCGCTGCTGCAAACCAAATAATATTGCTATTTTTGCCGTCGTATTCCGAAGCTTTAGCGAAATGATGCCTTCGCATTCCGTAGCCTTGGAGAAGGGATGCCGTCGCATTCCGTAGCCTTGGCGAAGGGATGCCATCGCTCTCCAAAACTTTGACGAAGCAGACCTTCGCAATACAATGTTTTAGCAAAAGAAAGCCAATACTATTATGAGCCTAAAAAAAGCTACTCTAATTATTATTCTGATTCTATTGATCGATCAGATTTCAAAATTTTATATCAAAACGCACTTTGCTTTAGGTGAAGAAATCCACGTTTTAGATTGGTTCCGAATTCTTTTTGTTGAAAACGAAGGGATGGCGTGGGGTGCAAAAATTCCTGGTCAGTACGGAAAACTCATCTTAACGCTTTTCAGGATTGTTGCCATCGGCGGTATTGGTTATTGGCTGTGGGATTCCATTCGGAAAAATGCACCGCGTATTTTAATTTTTTGCGTCGCATTGATTTTTGCAGGTGCGCTGGGTAACATTATTGATTCTGTATTTTACGGTATTATTTTTAACGATAGCCATCATCAAGTAGCTACTTTATTTCCCGAGGGTGGAGGCTATGGAACTATATTTCACGGGAAAGTAGTAGATATGCTTTACTTTCCGCTGTATGGCGGCATGATGCCGGAATGGGTTCCTTTTTGGGGTGGTGAGTATTTTACCTTCTTTGACCCCGTTTTCAACATTGCGGATTCTTCCATCAGTGTTGGGGTGATTTTGTTGTTGCTTTTCAATAAAAAGGCATTTCCAAAGAAAGAAATTTCAGAATAGTTTTTAGCTGGAAGGTGCAAGCAAATTGAAGGGATAAAAAGGTAAATTACGAATTACCCAATATACAATTGCCAAACCGAAATATCCAAAAATAAATAGGTTGCTGTAGAAAAGCATAAACCGATAACGGGTTCCAAAAACCCAATTTGCGACCGTAATTCCCAAACCGTAAATCAAAATAGGCAAGGTCAAAACCATTAACGGATTGAACCGAAAAGCTCCAAAAATATTCCCGTGCAACAATAAATGGATTGCACGCTGCGAGCCACAACCCGGACAATAAAGACCTGTGATATAATGAAACGGGCAGGGGATAAATAAAGAATTTTCAGAAGGATTATAGAAAAAATAAAGCATAAAAAAGCCCCCAAATACAATAGCAATGAGGGCTATTTTTAAAAATTTAATTGTATCCTGCGAAAGCTCCACCAAGACCAATAACTACAAAGAATATAATATACAATATCCAAACTACGACCGCAGCTGCTGCGCCCCAAATTGCCCATTTCTTGGCATCATCGGCAGCTTTTTGGGCGCCAATTGTATCGCCTTGGGCCCAGAGTTCTTTCACTTTTGTCGCTTTAATTATTGACACAATGCCCAAGGGTAGGCAGCATAAAACGGTACATAGAATTGCCCATACCAGGTTGTTGTCTGGTGGCGTTCCCATAGGTTGATTGGTTGTTTCCATTTTTTTACTTAATTGGTTAGTAATGATTTAAACTCTATAAATATAAGCGGTTATTTTGAAAAGCAACTGTTTTTTTTGGCGTGATGCAAAAATTTAGCGGTACATCTGTAGCCTCAAAAAAAATTTCTGGCTCTGGTTCAAAAAAGGAAAGCCCCACAAATATTGTGTTGGGATTGCATTTTGACATAAACCGATCATAAAAACCTTTTCCATAACCTATACGATGACCTTTTTGGTCATAAGCTAAAACTGGAACAAAAATTATATCCAGTATTTCTGGCGAAATTTCAATCCCCGAAACAGGTTCTGGAATCCCGTATTCCGAAGTTTTCAAAACCGTATTTTCCTGCAATAAAAAATGCGTCATTTCTCCAGTTGAAAAGTCTGCTTTAGAAACAATGATGCTTTTGTCCTTTCCCTGCAAAATATGCATCACATATTCTGTGTTTACTTCTTTTTTTGCTGAAATGGGAAGAAAAATATGGTAATAGGTTTTATCCCAAATAGGAAGTTTTAAAGCTTGGTTTGCAATCTGAAGGCTCATTTCCGCAATGGAATCTTCCGAAAGGTTTTCCCGAAGTTTTTTGTATTTCAAGCGAAGTGTTTTTTTGTCGGCCATAATATTTTAAAAATTCCAAATTCCAAAT
>JBBQUI010000042.1:0-20249 GCA_038212575.1 Flavobacteriales bacterium | reverse complement strand
GCATTCGAAAAACTGTTTCCATTCCATTGATAATTATGGGCTATTTCAATCCTGTGCTTCAGTTTGGCGTGGAAAATTTCTGTAAGAAGTGCGCTGAAGTTGGCATTGACGGTTTGATTCTACCCGATCTTCCTTTGGCAGAATATGAAGAGCATTATGAAGAAATCTTCAAAAAACATGGCTTATTTAATATCTTTTTGATCACGCCGCAAACTTCTGAAGAAAGGATTCGGCAGATTGATGTCGCTTCCAAGGGGTTTATTTATATGGTGAGTAGTGCAAGTGTTACAGGGAGTTCAGACGGATTTGGCGAGGAACAGGAAGAATATTTTAAACGCATCGCTTCAATGAAACTTAGCAATCCTTTAATTGTGGGATTCGGGATTCGGGATTCGAAAACTTTCCAACAAGCAACCGAGTATACAAACGGCGCAATAATTGGCAGCGCATTCATAAAAATGATTTCAACAAAAGGATTGGGCGGAATTTCAGATTTTATTGACTCAATCAGAAAGGTTTAACCATTCTTTAGCAAAGGTTTAGTACAAATTGTGATTTAAGTTTTATATTTTGTTATTCAATTATAAACTGAAAAAAATAGCATTATGGAAAAGAAATTTGAAAGAAAAACAGAGCAAAAAAATCCCACAAACCCAACGGGAAACACTAACCAAAAGACCAACGATTTTGATATCGATAAAAAAACCATTAAAAAACAACAGAACAAAAAATAATGGGGAAAGGTGATAGAAAAACAAAACGTGGAAAGATAAGTATTGGCTCACATGGGAAGTTAAGACCGAAACGTAAAAAATTCAACGTCCGCCCAAAACCGACCAATGGCACACAGAAAAAAGAAGCTTAAAATAGATTGGTTTTCGTTTTAAGTTGAATGGAAAAGGTTTTTAAGAACAGATCATCGTTCTCAAAAACCTTTTCTTTTTTAAATGATTCTGAAGAAACAATGCCGAAACACTATCTTTGCAGCTAAATGATATTTAAGTAAATGATTCAACCTATTTCTGGATTTTCAAAGAAAACAAAAGCTGAAAAAATTGAATGGCTGGCAGAAAATTACTTGCAAAATAATCCAAACTCCGTTCAAGTTTTAAAAAATTACTGGAATGACGACCCGTCACTGCAGCAACTTCACGATGATTTTATAGAAAATACGCTCTCCAATTACTACTTGCCTTTTGGAATTGCGCCCAACTTTTTGATAAACGGAAAGTTGTTCGCCTTGCCAATGGTTACCGAGGAAAGTTCCGTTGTGGCCGCAGCTAGTAACGCCGCCAAATTTTGGTTGGAACGAGGTGGGTTTAAGGCCGAAGTGATTTCCACTGAAAAAAATGGTCAGATTCATTTTAATTTTTTCGGAAGTGAAAAAAGTATTGAAGATTTTTTTGAAGTAATAAAACCGAAACTTCGCGACAGTATTCAAGCTATCGAAAAAAATATGAAAGCCCGCGGGGGTGGACTTTTGGAGCTTTCATTAGTTGACAAATCACACATTTTGGACGGATACTTTTACATTCATGCCACGTTCGAAACACTGGATGCAATGGGAGCCAACTTCATCAATAGTTGTTTGGAACAAATGGCAATTACTTTTGAGGAAGAATCCAAAACTTTTGAAGCATTTCAAAAAAACCAAACCTACCCGGAAGTAGTAATTAGCATACTTTCAAATTATGTTCCCGAATGTTTGGTGCGTGCCGAAGTGAGCTGCAAAGTTGAAGAACTCACTACAAAAAATTATAACGGAAAGCAGTTTGCAGAAAAATTTCTCCGCGCAATCGAAATCGCAAAAACTGAGACACGACGTGCCGTGACGCACAATAAAGGAATTATGAACGGCGTGGACGCCGTTGTTCTGGCCACTGGAAATGATTTCCGTGCCGTAGAAGCTGGTGTTCATGCTTATGCTGCAAGAAATAGCTATTACGGAAGCTTGACCCACGCAAAAATTGAAGATGATGTTTTCACTTTTTGGATTGAATTGCCTTTAGCCGTTGGCACTGTTGGTGGTTTAACGTCGCTTCACCCTTTGACAAAACTAGCTTTTGAAATTCTTCAAAAACCGAATGCGAAAGAATTGATGAAGATTTTGGCTGTGGCTGGACTTGCGCAAAACTTTGCGGCAGTGCGATCTTTGGTAACAACTGGAATTCAAAAGGGGCATATGAAAATGCACTTAATGAATATTTTGAACCAATTAGACGCTTCAAAGGTTGAAAAAAATGAGGCGCTGGAATATTATAAAGAGAATGCTGTTTCGCATAATTCAGTGGTTTCTTTTTTGGAAAAATTGAGAGGTTGATGAATTGATGAGTTGATGAGTTGATGAGTTGATGAGTTGAAAAGTTTAGAAAATTAGAAGTTTAAAAGTAAATTGAAAAAAACATTTAACAGCAACGGAAAATTATTGCTCACGGGCGAATATGTAGTTCTTGACGGCGCAACTGCCTTGACCATTCCCACTAAATATGGGCAATCTTTAGAAGTTCAGGTTTCAGAAAAAGAAGGAGTTCATTGGAAAAGTTACGATGAAAAGGGTCTTGTTTGGTTTGAGGAAATTTTTAAGATAAGTGATTTTGAAGCTTCAAACCCTGAGAATACTTTTTCAAAAACGTTGTCAGAAATACTTAGACAAGCAAAAAAACTTAACCCCTCTTTTCTTTCTGATTTTAAAGGATTTGATATTTCGACAAAATTAGATTTTCCAATGGATTGGGGTTTGGGAACATCATCAACATTAATAAACAATATTGCGCAATGGGCAAATGTGGATGCTTTTGAACTTCTGAAAACCAGCTTCGGCGGAAGTGGTTATGATATTGCAGCAGCGCAAACTGATAGTCCAATTTTATATAAATTGAAAGATGGAAAGCCTGAATTCAAAAAAATATACCTTTCCTGGGACTTTACAGACTCGTTGTTTTTTGTGCATTTAAATAAAAAACAGAATAGTAAAGAAGGGATTGAGAGATATAGAAATGCTTCGATAGACGAAAAATCGCTTCAAAGAATTTCAGATATCAGTAATAAACTTTTAATATGCTATTCACTTCCAGACTTTGAAAAGCTGATGAATGTACACGAGGAAATTATTTCAAAAATAATAGAACTTCCCACAATTAAAAAACAGTTTTTTAACGATTATCCCAACACAATTAAAAGTTTGGGGGCTTGGGGCGGGGATTTTGTTTTGGTTACGGGCGATGTGTCGGATATGGATTATTTCAAAAGAAAAGGATTTGAAGCCATTATTCCTTTTAAAGAAATGTTACTTTAAAGATTTAAATATAAACAGTTTAGAAACAAAAAATCCCCAAGCAAAAATGCTCAGGGATTGTATGTGGTGCCTCCAAGAATCGAACTAGGGACACATGGATTTTCAGTCCATTGCTCTACCAACTGAGCTAAGGCACCATTATTGAGACGGCAAATATAAAGCTATTTTCGTTTTCGCAAAACATTAATTCAAAAAATAACCTTATAAAATTTAGCCAATTTAATATCACCTTAACAAAGAGTTGGTTAACCAAGTTGTATTTTTAACGCCTTAAATAAAAAAATGAACCTTGTAATTGATGTAGGGAACACATTGGTAAAGCTTGGCGTGTTCGATGCTGGAAAGCTCAAGCTTAAAAAAACGTGCATCAAGAATGATTTTTTGCGGGTGCTGGCTGAAATTTCAGAAGCTTTTCCAGCCATTTCAAATACCATTGTATCTTCGGTTGGGAATTTTACAGAACACCAAATTTCAAAACTGCAACAACGGTACGAGGTTTCGTTTCTTGATCACCAAACCAAAGTCCCTTTTATTAATAAATACGAAACCCCACATACTTTGGGAGTAGACCGCATCGCATTAATTAGTGCCGCTGCTGAGCAATATACTGGTAAAAATATTTTGGTTATAGATGCTGGAACGTGCATTACTTATGATTTTTTATCTTCGGAAAACGAATATTTGGGTGGGGCTATCTCTCCCGGTATTACCTTGCGGTATAAATCTCTGCATACGTTTACCGAAAAATTACCGTTACTTGATGCAAACAATCAAAAATTACTGATAGGAAATAGCACAACAACCTCTATACATTCCGGGGTGATAAACGGAGTATTGTACGAAATAGATGGCTTTATCAATGCCTATAAAAAAAAATACGACAATTTAACAGTTATTTTAACAGGAGGCGATGCACATTTTTTGCGAGAGAGCATAAAAAATGACATCTTTGCCAACTCAAATTTTTTATTGGAAGGATTGAACCATATTTTGGAATTTAACAAACATTGATGTTTAGAAAAATAGTAGTCGGTTTATTTATACTTATTGCAAGTGTGGCAGTGGCTCAGGAAGGAACCACATCTCCCTATTCTTTTTATGGTATTGGAACCTTAAAATTTCGCGGAACCGTTGAAAATAGACTCATGGGAGGTCTTGGCGTTTTCTCAGATAGCATACACCTAAACCTTCAAAATCCTGCATCATACGCAGGATTGCAATTGATAAACTTTTCGGTTGGCGGAAGCCATAAAGTCTCTACACAAAAAAACGAAACGGAAAGCCAAAATACTTCCGCCTCTACCCTTGACTATATTTCTATGGGAATTCCTGTGGGGAAATTCGGGATGGGGTTCGGTGTAATTCCCTATACTTCCGTTGGTTATGATTTTTATTCTGAAGTACCCGATGGATTAACACAATATTCCGGGAGCGGTGGTTTGAACAAAGCCTATCTTTCTGCCGGATATCAAGTGACCCCAGAATTTAGTGTAGGTATAGATGCCAATTACAACTTCGGGAAAATAGAAAATACAACAACAACCCAAAAAGATATTGAATTGGGAACCCAAACCTACAACCGATCCGAGATTTTGGGTTTCAGTTTTAACTTTGGTGCCCTCTATAAAAAAATGATTTCTGAAAATCTGGAACTCACAGGATCAGTAACCTTTACACCGGGAACCAGTTTTACCTCAGAAAACTCCCGAAAAATATCAACTGTACGCATAATTCCCGCAGGTATCTTTACTGTGGATGAAAGGGATGTCCTTGTTGCGGATACAGATTTTACTTTTCCATCACAATTTACTATTGGTGCCGGAATTGGAAAACCGAAATTTTGGGGGATTGGCGCTGAATATATAAACCAAAAAACCAGTAATTTCACAAACCGATCCTCTAATATTGATAATGTAGTCTATGAAAATGCTTCCAAATATCGCCTTGGGGGTTATTATATACCTAATTATAATTCTTTTGGAAATTACTTTAAAAGAGTGGTTTACAGAGCTGGTGCTAGATATGAACAAACAGGTCTTAACTTAGATGGGCAAGACATTAACGAGTTTGGCATATCTTTTGGAGTTGGTTTACCCGTAGGCCGATTATTCTCTAACATGAATTTAGGTGTTGAAATAGGAAGCCGCGGAACCACCGATTTTGGTTTGATTAAAGAAAACTTTTTCAATACATTTTTAAGTTTCTCATTAAACGACCGTTGGTTCGAAAAAAGATTATATGATTAATACCTTTAAGATAAATACCATGAAAACAAAATTTGTTCTATTATTTACAATCCTACTACTTTCATTCTCTGGAAAATCTTTTGCGCAAGCGCCAGATGATTGTGCAATTTCATTATCCTATTTTACAGAACCAGCCAAAATAAAAAACTATGAGGCGGCTCTTCCATATTATGAAAAACTTGTGAAAGAATGCCCAAATTACAATCTAGCAATCTACCAATATGGCGTGAAAATGTTTGAGTATTTTATTGATGAGAAAGGCGATAAAAGCAAAATAAATGACCTTATTCAGGCACATCAGCTACGTTTGCAAAACTTTCCAGAACAAACCAAAGAAGGGGATGTGCTTTTAACAGTTGCGCAAATAAAATTTGACAATAACATCGGTTCAAAAGTGGAACAATTTAATGCTTTTGATGAAGCTTTCAAAAAATATCCTGAAGACTTCACCAGTGGAAAAAGCTTATATACTTACTTTTCATTGGCGGTAGATTTACAAAATAGCGGCGAAAAAGATCTTCAAGAAATTTTCAGCCTTTATGATGTTGTAATCAATAAGATAGACACCGAAAAAAACAGTCTTGCCGCGAAACTTACTCCTTTAATGGACATAGAAGAAGCAGGAACTGCTGCTCTAACAGAGAAGGAACAACGCGCCAAAGATGTTTATGAAAACAACTTGGGAGTTTACGCAACCGTTGAAGAAAGCGTGAATGGTAAATTGGGCCAATTGGCTGATTGCCCTAACCTTATTCCTCTCTATGAAAAAGACTACGAGTCAAAAAAGAACGATATTGATTGGATAAAAGCAGCAAGTAATAGACTTGATGCAAAAGATTGCGAGACTCCATTGTCAAATAAATTGGCGATTCGCCTTCACGAGTTGGAGCCAAGTTCTACCTCTGCTTACTTATTGGGTAAACAAGCCGAAGCTGAAGGTAAAGCATCAAAAGCATTGGAATACTTTAACCAAGCTGCTGACCTAGAAAAAGACAATTCTAAAAAATCAAGAATCTATTACAGTATTGCTGAGAACTACCGTAAAAAAGGAAGTTCTGGAACTGCAAGAAATTACTACAATAAAATGCTTGAAGTAAAACCATCAGCTGGTATCGCTTATTATAAAATTGGTGCAATGTACGCCGACAGCGCAAACAACTGTGGAACCACGGTTTTTGAAAAAAGAGCAATGTATTGGTTAGCTGCAGATATGATGGACAAAGCAGCCCGTGTGGATGGCACAATTGCTACAAATGCAAGAGCTGCCGCCAGTAGCTACAGACAGCGCGCACCACAGGCAAGTGATATTTTTTCTGAAGGAATGGCCGGTAAAACCATTACCTTTAACTGTTGGGTTGGCGGAAGCGTAAGAGTTCCTAACTTATAAGAATGTACACCACAATAAATATGTTTAAAAGCGTGATGGCACTGGTATTTGCTATCACGCTTTTTGCATGTGAAAGCAATTATCAAAATGTAAAAAAACTCAGCCTGTCTGATGGCGCTCCCATTGCAGAAGGCAAAGACATCAATTTTAAATACACAGATTCCGGAAAATTGGTTACCAATCTCTTGGCTGCCAAATTGCTCGATTATTCAAATTTGGAGTTTCCATATAAAGAATTTCCCAAAGGAATAGAAGTCCTTTTTTGGGATGAAAACGGAAAGAAAAGTACCGTTAATTCAGATTACGCCATTCAATATGACAATACAGGTTTGGTTGATTTAAGAGACAATGTGATTTTGATAACTGCAGATAGTGTAGTCCTTAAAGCCAACCAACTCTATTGGGATCAAAAAAACAAATGGGTATTTACAGACCAACCCTACCAAATTAAATTTAAGGATGGCTCCTATAATGACGGGGCAAGGTTTGATGGCAACCAAGATTTTACTATCTTTTTGTCCAGAAAAAACCAAGGAGTCCAACTAATTGATAAAAATAATATAGAAGATGTTAAGTAAAGTGTACCGTTTTTTTGAATATGCCTATCTGATTATTGCAGTATTTTTCGCTTATGAAGCAGTAAACAACTGGACAGCTGAAAGAAATAGAGCCTATTTATTCATCTTTTTTGTAGTTGTGGCTATCTTTATGTTTTTCTTTAAAAGGAATTTCAGAAAGAAAATGGAAGAAGGGAATAAATAGTTGAAGGTTTCAGGTTGCAAGTTATTGAATTGGATAACTTTGAACTTTGAACTTTGAACTTTGAACTTTGAACTTTGAACTTTTAAATGGATTACAGCATCATAATTATACTAACAATGCTCATTCTCTCCGCCTTTTTTTCGGGGATGGAAATTGCGTATGTTTCTTCCAATAAAATACACATTGAAATTGAAAAGAAACAAAACAACTTCTTGGCAGGCATTCTTAAAAAAATAACCAAACGCCCTTCAAAATTCATTGCTACTATGCTCGTGGGCAACAACATTGCACTGGTTATTTATGGTTTTTTCATGGGCGACCTTTTAATGGAATACATCCCACTTGCTGGTTTTAGCGGCCTTTTGGTGCAAACTATAATTTCTACATTAATAATATTGATGACTGCGGAATTTCTTCCAAAGGTTTTCTTTCAAATTTACGCTAACAGTTTGGTGAAAATATTTGCCGTTCCTGCCTATTTTTTCTACGTACTTTTTTCATTGATTTCAGAATTTATCATTTGGATCTCAGATTTGGTTCTAAAACTTATTTTTAAATCTGAAGGCGATACCGTTCAGCTTACTTTCAGTAAACTGGAACTTGGAAACTATATTTCGGAACAAATGGAAATAGCCGAAACCAAAGAAGAAATGGATTCCGAAATACAGATATTCCAAAACGCATTGGATTTTTCCGAAGTGAAATCGCGCGAAGCCATGATCCCTCGGACAGAGGTTGTAGCAGTAGATATTGATACCACCCCAAAAGAACTGGCGAAAATTTTCACAGAAACGGGCCTTTCAAAAATATTGGTCTATAACGAAAACATAGACGACATTCTTGGCTATGTACATTCGTTTGAGCTTTTCAAAAAACCTGCAAACCTCAAAAAAGTATTGATGCCCGTGGTTTTCGTACCCGAAACAATGTTGGCAAAAGACGTGTTGAACATTTTAAGCAAAAAAAGAAAAAGTCTCGCCGTGGTGATTGATGAATATGGCGGCACAAGCGGCATCATTACTGTTGAAGACATTATTGAAGAACTTTTTGGAGATATTGAAGACGAGCACGACAGCATCGCGCTTATTGAAGAAGAATTAGGAAACAGACACTATAAATTTTCTGCGCGTTTGGAAGTAGATTATCTTAACGAAACCTACAAACTTGATCTTAAAGAAAGTGAAAATTACGAAACCCTTGGTGGACTGATCGTAAATCACACCGAAGAAATTCCAGATCAGGGCGAAACCGTTGAAATTGAGGATTATCTATTTACAATTCTTGAGGTTTCCAGCACAAAAATTGAACTTGTTGAAGTAAAAAACATCTCTGAAGATTAGATTTTCAATTATTCCTCACTTTTTTCACTTTACTTTTTTATTAATGGGATGAAAATGCTATTTTCGCCACCTATAAATTTGAACATCAAATGGCAATTTTAAACAGTATTAGAAAAAGAGGGATATTTCTTATCCTAATTATTGCAATGGCTCTTTTCGCCTTTATTTTAAGCGACGTCTTAACCAAGGGCGGTGGTGGCCCAAAAGGTCAGGATAACATTGCCACTATAAATGGCACAGATATTTCCAGACAAAGCTTTATGGAAGAAGTTGAAGCCACACAACGCAATATGGGGCCAAATTCCAATGCCACACAGGCCATGAATATGGTTTGGGACAGAGAGTTGCGCCGTGTAATTATGGAAGAACAAATTGAAAAAGCCGGAATCACTGTTGAGAAAGCGCAAATAGACAACGCCCTTAGAACTACTTTGGCAAACAATCCAACCTTCTTGAATGAAGCTGGACAAGTTGATGATGGCAAAATCCAAGAATATATAGCCAGCATTAAAGCTTCTTCTCCAGAAATGTACAAACAATGGCTAACTTTTGAAGAACAAACCGCAAATGGCGTTCTTCAAACCACTTATTACAATATGATAAAAGGAGGTTTGCGTACCACAATTGCTGAAGGCGAACAAGAATATCATTTTCAGAATGACAACATAAATTTCAATTTTGTTTTGATGCCTTACGGTAAAATTGCAGATGAAGATGTAAAAGTTACTGATGATGAAATAAAGAAATATGTAGCAGCACATCCCAATGACTTCCAAGTAGAGGCGCAGGCAGATATGCAATATGTGTTCTTCTCTGAACAACCATCAGAGGTTGATATTGATGCAGCCAAAACAGCTACAAATGTTTTGCTTGACAATAAATTAGAATTCAACCAAGACACAAAAACCAACGACACTATTTTAGGCTTTAGAAATACAAAAAACTACGAAGAATACGTAAATGCAAACTCAGATGTACCCTACTACGATCGTTGGATGTTTAAAAGCGAACTTCCCCAAACCGTTGCAGACACACTTATTAACCTTAATCAAGGTGACATTTACGGGCCTTTTAAAGTAGATAATTCCTTCTATCTTTCTAAAGTTTTGGAGACCAAAAAAATGCCGGATTCTGCTGAATCAAAACACATTTTAATCCGTTACGTTGGTACCATGCGTGCCCCTGAAACTGTAACCAGAACTAAAGAAGAAGCTCAAAAATTGGCTGATAGTATTTTGGGCGTTGTTAAAAAGGACAAAACTAAGTTTGCGGCACTTGCCACTGAATTTTCTGATGACACCTCCAAAGACAATGGCGGTGATCTTGGAAGTTCAACTCCGGGAAGAATGGTACCTCCATTTGACAAATTTATTTTTAACAACTCTGAAGGCACTACCGGCGTTGTAGAAACCGATTTTGGATTCCACGTGGTAGAAGTTGGCAAACAATCGGAACCAAAAAAAGCTATTAAACTTGCTACAGTTGTAAAAACAATCGAACCTTCCGATAAAACAATCAACGAAGTATTCTCAGACGCTTCAAAATTTGAAGTTGCCGTTGAGAAAGGTGATTTTACAGAATTGGCAAAAGCCCAAAATCTTGAAGTAAAACCCGTAAACAAGATGGGCCAATTGGACGCCAATATTCCAGGAATAGGCGATAACCGCACCATTGTTAACTGGGCGTTCAATGAAGATACAAAGGTTGGTGATACAAAGCGTTTCAGTGTAACTAATGGTTATGTTATTGCACAGGTTACCAACAAAAACTCAAAAGGTTTAATGGCGGTAGCTGATGCTTCTGCAACGGTAACGCCTATTTTACGCAACGAGAAAAAAGCTGAAAAAATTCGAGAATCTATTTCAGGAACAACACTGGAGGAGATTGCAAAAAACCAGAATGTAACTGTACAAACCGCTTTGGATGTAAGTATGGCAAACCCAGTTATTCCAGGTGCTAACAACGAACCTAAAGTTGTTGGTATCGCTTTTGGAACAAAACCTGGGGAAATTACACAGTTAATTGATGGAAAAAGTGGTGTATTTAAAGTTAAAACAACTGCTTTCAATCCAGCTCCAAAACTTGAATCGTACGTTAATTATGCGAACCAAATGAGCACCAAAGCAATCCCTGCAGCTCAAAGTTCAGTTTATAATGCGTTGAAAAAGCAAGCGGATATTGAAGATAACCGCGCTACTTTCTATTAATACTTCATAAAACATTTAATTAAAGCCTTGTTATAAATTTATAACAAGGCTTTTTCTTTGAAACTCATTTCAGAATACTTTAGAAAACAGAAAATATCCCTTATTTTTAAAAGATATTTTTTTAAATAAAACAAAATGATCAACGACGAAATCATAAAAGCACTTGAAGACAAATATGCTAACCTCGGCGAAAACCCAGAGACTTATCTCAACGGGCTTTTACAGGCCAAACCAATAACCTATTGGGATTATATTCAAGTGGACACCTTGCTTACCCTTCAAAAAACCCGCACCGATTTTAAGGATGAGGAAATATTCGTAATGTACCATCAAGTTACGGAGCTCACTCTTAAAATGATGATCCACGAAATAAAACAACTTTCCGAAGGAGAAAACCTTTCCGAAGAAATTTGGTTTACGAAATTGGACCGCTTAAAAAGATACACTCGAATGCTCATCACCAGTTTCGATATTATGAAAGACGGAATGAGCTATGAAGACTACAACATTTTTCGCGCTACCCTTACGCCCGCCAGTGGTTTCCAAAGTGCACAGTTCAGAATTTTGGAACTTTACAGCACGAGGCTTAAAAATCTCATAAATTCCGAAGGAAATGAAAGATTACCGCAAAATCCAACTACGGATGATTTTTTCAAACATATTTATTGGAAAGACGCTGGATTGAATCGCAAAACTGGAAAGATGACGCTTACGCTTAAACTTTTCATCGAAAAATATGAAAACGATTTCAAAAGTCTATCGGAAAAAGTAAAAGGAAAAACCCTTGAAGAACGGGTATCGCAAATGGAAAACCCCTCAAAAGAACTAAAAGAAAGACTACAACAATTTGATCATTTTTACAATGTAGCTTGGCCTTTGGTGCATTTAGACACTGCAAATCATTATTTAAACAGCAAGGGAGAAAACAAAACCGCTACGGGTGGTTCTGAATGGAAAAAATACCTGCATCCAAAATATCAGCAACGCAAGTTTTTCCCAGAGTTATGGACGGATGAAGAAATCGCGAATTGGGGAGAATAGCAATTCGTGATTCGTTAATTCGGGATTCGGGATTTCGGATTTCGGATTTCGGATTTTGGATTTCGGATTTTGAATTTGGAATTTGGAATTTGGAATTTGGAATTTGGAATTTGGGATTTTGGATTTGGAATTTGGGATTTGGGATTTGGGATTTGGGATTTAGGATTTGGTTCTTTAAAATCTTCGAAGAAAAAGTGATTCCTCTCAATTCAAACCTTTTCATTATTTTTAAACAGTATTGTCCGGTTAAACACCATATGATGTCCCTACGGGACATTGATTTAATTGTGACTTTCTGATTACCAATATTTTGTCCGCCGCGGCGGACAATATGCCGTTAGGCATTTAATATGGGTAACAAAATAGAACCCCTTCAAAGGCTAGTCCCGTAGGGACTATATATAGAATGGGGTTTCCCAGAATCATGTATTACTTTTATCGGACAACAATAATTTTTAAACAACCAATCAATTTAAAAAAATAATGAAATATCTAGTCGCGCTGTTTCTTATCGGCTTTTCATTTACTGCACAATCGCAAATTCTCAATGCAGAGTCTTTAAGAAAAGTAACCGATACTTCTGGTTTTTCAGGTTCTGCTAGTCTTAATTTTTCTGTGAAACGTGATGTGAACGACTACCTTGGCGCTAGTTCTAGCATTCATATTCAGTACAAAATGAACAAACATTTGGTTTTGCTAAAAAACGACATAGAATTTCAAAAAATAGAAGGCAACCAATTTGAAAATGCGGGCATAGCACATCTTCGCTACAACTATCGTTTTCACCCACGCATTGCTTGGGAAGTATTTACACAGGCACAATACAACAAAGTATCAAAAATAGAATTTAGAGGCCTTGTAGGTACCGGTCCACGTTTCAAGTTGACTACTTCGGAAAAATATAAATTCTATTTCGGCACACATATAATGTATGAATTCGAAGAACTCAGCGATGGCATTACCCCTATTCAAAGGGATTTTAGAAGCACTTCCTATCTTTCCTTCAGCTTATACCCAACAAAAACCGTGAGTCTTATCAGCACTACCTATTATCAGCCAAAAATTAAAGATTTTGGCGACTATCGCTTTTCCAATCAAAGCTCACTGCTGATTGATGTCTTTAAAAACTTCGCATTCAAGACTACCTATACATTTATTTACGATGAAACTCCGGCAGTAGGAATTCCAAATTCACAATACAATTTGGAAAGCGGCTTTGTTTATTCTTTTGACTAAAAGGTTAAAACTTTCGTAAGCAATTTCTTTTTTGAAGGACTACTTTTCTATATTTACAAAAAGGAAAACCAAAAGTCTTCCAATTGCGTAACTATATTAAACCTTACCAATGGCTTCAAACAATTATTACGACCCCGCTGACCTTCGAAAGTTTGGAAACATTACCGAATGGAGCAAAGAACTAGGTGATAAGTTTTTTGATTACTACGGAAAAGTTTTTGAGGAGGGTGCGCTCACAGCTCGTGAAAAATCTTTAATTGCCTTAGCAGTTGCCCACACCGAACAATGCCCCTATTGCATCGATGCATATACAAAAGATACTTTGCAGCGCGGTGTTACTAAAGAAGAAATGATGGAAGCCATACACGTGGGCGCGGCCATAAAAAGCGGCGCAACCTTGGTTCACGGGGTGATGATGATGAATAAAGTAAACAAATTGGAAATGTAGGTGCGCGATTAATCGCGCGCCTACGAATAATTTATTAGAATACCATTCGATAAAAATTTTATGCTAAAAGCAAAAAAGAAAAAACAACAATCCCTTCATAAACGCCACAGCGAACTCGCAGTGGCAAACAAACAACTCGAAAAGCTTTCCAACGGAATTTTCGCCAATGGAGAGCTTCCCCTTTTTTCTGAAAAAATAAGGGAAACAAACCAATTTCCGCTCCGTCCAAATAAATTGGAGATCCTACAAATAAATGTTGGCTATATGTGCAACCAAGTTTGCGAACACTGCCACGTAGATGCCGGCCCTGATCGAAAGGAAATTATGACACGCGAAACGATGCAGCAGTGTTTGGATGTAATAAAAAACACAGGTGCGCACACGTTGGATCTAACCGGCGGCGCCCCAGAAATGAACCCCGATTTTCGATGGTTTGTTGATGAAGCGAGCAAAGCTGGAATTAAGGATTTTATTGTTCGAAGTAATCTTACTATCATTCGTGCAAATAAAAAATATTACGATTTACCGGAATTTTTCAAAAACCACAATGTGCACGTCGTTAGCAGCATGCCGCACTGGACGCGAGGAAAAACCGATAAACAAAGAGGCGAAGGCGTTTTTGACCTTTCCATAAAAGCGTTGCAGGAATTGAATGCTGTAGGCTACGGAATGCCTGAAAGTGATCTCCGATTGGATTTGGTTTACAATCCAAGTGGTGCCTTTTTACCGGGCGATCAAGCCAGTATGGAAAAGGAATTCAAACACGCTTTACTTGAAGATTTTGGCATTCATTTCCATAATCTTTTTGCAATTACAAACCTTCCCATTTCCAGGTTTTTGGATTATTTGATTGCTTCGGAAAATTATGAGGACTATATGTATTCATTGGTTGAAGCCTACAATCCCGCCGCAGTTAAAAACGTGATGTGTCGAAATACCATTTCAATAAGTTGGGATGGCTTTTTGTACGACTGCGATTTTAACCAAATGCTGGAATTGAAGGTTGCGAGCAAAATCCAACACATTTCAGAATACAACGAAGATATTTTAAACGATAGAAAAATTATAATCTCCCAACATTGCTACGGTTGTACCGCCGGTGCCGGAAGCAGTTGCCAAGGAGCAGTTGCGGATAAGGGATTAGGGATTAGGGATTAGGTAAAAACTATATGTTTTATTCATACAACAAACCTTGAACTTTGAACATTGAACATTAAAAAAACCGCCATATTAATTTTTGCGAACTCGGCTCAACAAGAGGCGGTGAACAAACCGTTCAGCAAATCTTCGGCACTTTTTGATGTACTGAACCAAGAAACACTTCAAAAAGTAAAACGCAGCGAATTGCCCTATTTTCTTTTTTCTGAAGATGAGCAGATAGGTGCAACTTTCGGCGAAAGATATACAAACGCAATTCAGTTTGTTTATGACCAAGGTTTTGAAAATGTTATTACCATTGGGAATGACACCCCCCAGCTCCAAACTTCACAATTGGTTGAAACCGCCAAAAAACTGGAAGACAACCCCATAATTTTGGGACCTTCAAAAGACGGTGGTTATTATATGATGGGATTGAACAAATCCCAATTCAATATTGAAACTTTTTTAAAGCTTCCGTGGCAGACTTCACAATTGACCAAACATATTACGCGCTTGCTTGCCGCTCAGAAAATCAAGATCGTTTTTCTGAAAATGTTTACCGATATTGATTTCATTTCTGACATTGAATTGGTTTTCAATGGTTTCAGAGGTATTAGTTCTACTCTAAAAAAAATTCTACTTTCCCTATTTTCTTCGGAAAAAAATATAATTTTCTATTTCCCTTATTTCTTTCAAAACCCTTCGGAAGAAAATCATTTCAACAAAGGCTCTCCCCTTATTGCTTCATATTTAATTGTTAAAAGACCTGTCAGGTTTTAAAAACCTGACAGGTCTAAAAAAATCAATTTTTAAATCAACTAGTTTTTATGAAGCACATATACTTATGCGTATTGCTGTTATTTTCTATTTACAGCTCCGCCCAAACCACGGTTACCGGCACGGTGACCACGGCGGTTGATGATACCACTATTCCGTTTGTAACGATACAGGCGAGCAATGGCAAAGCAACAACCACCGATGAAAGCGGAAACTATTCTATTACAGTTTCCGAAAATGACAAATTAAAATTCTCCGCAATTGGTTATGCAACGCAAACGGTTTCTGTTGAAAATAGAACTACAATAAACGTTGTTTTGGCTGAAACTACTACCGATCTTGATGAAGTGGTGGTAACGGCACTCGGCGTAAAACGCGAAACGAAAGAGTTAGGTTACACCGTTCAAGCGCTGAAGTCGGAAGAAATTTCTGAAGTAAAATCGGTTAACTTTCTCGACAATCTTGCAGGGAAGTTGGCTGGCGTTACCATAACCCAAGGTGCTACCGGTGTGGGTTCTTCTTCAAAAATTACCATTCGGGGCGAAGCTTCCTTTTCAAACAACAATCCACTTTTTGTGATTGATGGCACGCCTATAAACAACAACACTGTTTTTAACGTAACGAACGAAGCCGCAGCCGGATTTCAGGAAATAGATTTTGGGAACGGCGCGATGGAAGTAAACCCAGACGATATTGAATCTGTCACCGTTCTAAAAGGCCCAACGGCCGCAGCTCTTTACGGAACACGTGCCGCAAACGGCGTGATTGTAATAGAGACCAAAGACGGCAGCAAAGCCAAGGGAATGGGCATCAGCGTCAACACATCCCTTTTTGTGGATACTGCGTTCAAATTACCAAAATTTCAAAATGAATACGGGCAGGGAAATTCCGGACAGTTTGAATACGTTGACGGGCTGGGTGGCGGAACAAATGACCTTATCAGTTATTCCTGGGGACCGAGGTTGGATGTGGGAAATTTAATTCCGCAATATGACAGTCCAGTTTATTTGCCCGATGGAACGGTGGTTCGAGGTGGTGATACTTCGCTATACGACGGACTACCCATTACTGCAACCCCCTTTGTTTCACATCCCGATAATTTGAAGGATTTCTACAAAACGGGGATTACTACCATTAACAATGTATCTGTTTCGGATAACTTCGGAAACGGAAATTATCGCCTTTCCTTTACAGATTTAAGAAGCGAATCCATCATTCCCGGTGTAAATCTTGACCGGCAAACGGTTGCGGCAAACCTAACATTTCGACCAACCGCTAAAATCGAAATTACAACTTCCATGAGTTACGTAAATTCAAACAGCGACAATCGCCCGTCCAATGGCTATGGTAGTGAAAACGTGAATTACGCTTTGGTAGCCTGGGGTCCGCGCTCGTTGAATATTGAAAATATGAAACAATATTGGCAGCCCGGTTTGGAAAATGTACAGCATTATTCCTTCAATTATACCTATTTCGATAATCCCTATTTTACGCTGCTTGAAAACAGAAACTCCTTTAATCGCGATCGCGTTTTTGGGAATGTTTCAATCAGGCAGAATCTTTCACAACACTTGAGTGTTTCCTTGCGAACAGGAATGGATTATTCCTCAGAAAATCGCGAATTCCGAAGAGCTTACAGCAGTAATCGCTTTAAAAATGGTGCTTATGCTGAGGACGATGTTTTTTACAGGGAAGTAAACACAGACTTTTTGATAAACTATAACAATCTCTTCGGAAATTTCTCTTTTGATATTTCTGCCGGAGGAAATAGATTGGACCAAACAGCTTCTACCAAACAATCGCAAGCTTTGAATTTGGCACAACCAGGAATTTTCAGTTTGAACAACGCAGCGTCTCCAATCGAGGTTTTTCAGTTTGAATCACAGAAAAGGATTAATTCATTTTACGGTATCGCAAAATTCGGTTTTAAGGAAATTGCATATTTAGATATAACAGCCCGCAACGATTGGTCCAGCGCTTTGGCTACACCTTTTTCTGTGGATGGCACTTCCTTCTTTTATCCTTCGGCTTCGTTGAGTTTTATTCTTTCAAATGCGGTGAAACTTCCGAGTGTTATTTCCTTCGCAAAACTGCGCGGAAGCATCGCCCAAGTTGGGAACGATACCAATCCGTATCAAACTTCGGGAGCATTTGTTTCGCAAACCCCATATTTGGGTCAGCCAACTTTCAGCGACCAAAACTTTATACCGAATTCCAATTTGAAACCCGAGCAGGTTACTTCGTATGAAGTAGGCGCGGACATTCGTTTTTTTAAGGATAGATTGAATTTCGACATTACCTATTACAATGCTTTGACCAAAGATCAAATTATTTCGTTGCCGATTGCCATTTCTTCCGGATATAACCAACAAGTTGTAAACGGCGGAAAAGTTCGCTCGCAGGGAATTGAATTGGTTGCAGATATAATTCCCGTAAAAACCGGAAATTTCAGTTGGAATAGCACCTTCAACTTCAGTAAAAACAAAGCGGTAGTTGAAGAGCTTCCGCAGACAGATGGCAGGTTAACGCTGGCTTACAGCAGAATTTATGACAGTGCCAACCAAACCGTTTGGTTTCAAGTGGAAGAAGGTGGCGAAATTGGCGATATCTACGGAACAGGTTATTTGAAAAATGAAAATGGCGATTTCATCCTTACTTCCGAAGGCAGATATATTGCTGATAATACGTTGAAAAAAATAGGAAACTATAATCCAGATTTCATCCTTGGTTGGAACAACACTTTCAACTATAAAAACTGGAATCTGGGCTTTTTGTTCGATTGGCGTCAAGGTGGAGAGTTGGTTTCACGAACCCGTGCTTTGGCAACTGTTGGCGGTCAACTTGCAGAAACTGGTGGTGACAGAGGCGATATAATTCCGCAAGGTGTTGTAAATATTGGAACAGAAGAAAATCCAAATTACGTTCCAAATACCACAGCAGTTTCCGCCGAAAGTTATTATCGTCAGTTTTACGATAGAAACCACGAAGAAAACAATACATACGACGCTTCCTATTTAAAGCTTCGTCAGTTTTCAATCGGTTACACCTTCAAAACCAGAAAGGGTTTTGCGGGTCTTGACGAAGGTGCGGCGATCGATTTTTCCATAATTGGAAGAAACATATTTGCCATTAGCGACATTCCCCATTTTGATCCCGAACAACTCGCCGTGCAGGGAACTGGTTTTGTAAGCGGTGTTGAGGATATGAGTTATGCTTCAACCAGAAGTATTGGATTTAAAGCGGGATTAACATTTTAACAAACTCAAGACCTGTCAGGTTTTAAAAACCTGACAGGTCTGAAAAATTTCACGATATGAAAAACAAATTATACATTTTCAGCTTGGTTTGCCTGCTTTTTGCAAGCGGATGTACCAAAGATTTTGAAGAAATAAATACGAACCCAAACGCGCCGAACAGCGTGCAACCAAGTCTTTTGCTTCGACAGGTAATTTATGATTTTGGCGAACAGATGAGCTACGAAGGTTTCGTTGCGGGCGATTTACTTTCGCAACACAGAACAGCGATTGATTTCAATCTTTTTGATCGTCACGCCTTAAAATCACCGCAATTAGGGGGAAATCCTTGGCCAGTTTTTTACGTGAATCTTCGCGATAACGAGATTTTACTGAACCAAGCCCGAACCGTGCAAACCTATGCGGTTTATGAAGGCCCCGCTTTAATTATGAAAGCCTATATGGCGGCGGGATTGACAGATCTTTTTGGTGATGTTCCCTATAGCGAAGCTTTCAATGGCGTGAATGGAACGGTTACCCCGAAATATGACAAACAAGAAGACATTTACTTGGCCGACGGCGGAATTTTGGATAATCTCAATAAAGGAATTGCAGCTATCAACAATTATAGTGATGTACTTCCGCTTGAAGGCGACATATTATTCAATGGAAATTTGGACGGTTGGGTGAAGTTTGCGAATGCTTTGAAAATAAAGGCGTTACTGAGAATTTCAGGAAAAATTGACGTTTCGGCACAATTGCAAGCTATTTACAGTTCTGGAAATTATCTTCAAACTAATTCTGAAAATGCAATTTTCAACTTTACGAACACAGATCCGAACCGTTTCCGTTTGGCGAAACTTCGCGTGGGCGATTTCAACAATTTTGTGCTTTCGGAAACTATGGAAGATATAATGATTCCCTTAAATGATAACAGGATTGAAGCCTTTTTCCGTCCCTTTCAAAATTCAACAAATGGTGAGTTTAATGGCTTGATTAACGGGATTGACGCGTCAAACACTTCCATTGAATTGGCAGATTATTCGCTTGCCGGAACCATTTTCCGCGAAGACACTTCCACGCTCGATGCCAACTTTTTGACGGCTTGGGAAACGTATTTCAATTTGGCTGAAGCCG
>JBBQUI010000041.1:0-20260 GCA_038212575.1 Flavobacteriales bacterium | reverse complement strand
AAAATGGGTGCTAAAATTTATAGCAATACTACGATTGGCCCGCATTGTAAAGTTGGGGGAGAAGTAAACAATTCCGTGATATTTGGGTATTCAAACAAAGGCCACGATGGGTTTTTGGGAAATTCCGTTGTGGGTGAATGGTGCAATTTGGGCGCCGATAGCAACAATTCAAATCTAAAAAACAACTATGCCGAAGTCCGTCTTTGGGATTATGAAACCGAAGGTTTTGCCCGAACCGGCCTTCAATTTTGCGGTTTGATGATGGGCGATCACAGCAAGTGCGGCATCAATACCATGTTTAACACGGGAACGGTTGTAGGCGTTAGTGCTAATATCTTTGGAAGCGGTTTCCCGCGGAATTTTGTTCCGAGCTTCAGTTGGGGTGGAAGTGGTGGTTTCACAACCTATAAAACCGATAAAGCTTTCGAGGTTGCAAAAGTAGTTATGGGTAGAAGGAATATTGAATTTTCCGAAATAGACGCCAAGATTTTGGAGCATGTTTTTGAAGAAACTGCGAAGTGGAGAAAGGGTTAAAAAAATATTGAATATTCAATATTCAATATTCAATATCCATTTTGTTAATCAGCAACCTCATCACACTATACTGAATGAATAATTCAATAACCAAATAACCTAATAACTCTTTTTGACCCTTTTTAAAACCAAAAAATTCTGCGGATTGATACCGAGCCCCGAAACTTTTTTGTTTACAAAGCGCACAGCCATATCATAAAACAAAGGTACGACGGGCGCTTCTTCAACAATTATAGAATCCATTTTGGTGTAAAGAATTTTTCGATCGTCAATATTTGAAAGGGAAAGTGATTTCACATACAGACTGTCAAAGGCTTCGTTTTTAAAGTGCATATAGTTAGGGCCGTCCGGCGCGAAATTTGGACTGTAAAATAGTGAAAGATAATTTTCGGCATCGGGATAATCGGCAATCCAACTGGCACGGAAAATATCGAGCTTACCGCTGCTTTTCATCTGTCGAAGTGTGGAAGGCGGCATAACATCTATGGTTACGGCAATTCCAAGTTTTTCGAGTTCGCGCTGAATATATTCACACAAATCCAAATATTGGCTGTTAGTGCCGATGATGATTTCTGGATTATTATCGCCTGTTTCGGTTTTGTATTGTTCAATCAATAGTTTTGCTTTTTCGGGTTGATATGTGTAGCCGTCAATTTCAGCATATCCGGGTAATCCTTTCGGAATAAAGCCGTGGACAGCTGGAATTCCCATTCCGTTTCGCAAATAGGTAACCATTTTTTGACGGTCAAAACCATAATTTATTGCTTGCCGTAATGCCTTGCTTTTTATTTCGGGCGAATTGGCTTCAAGAAAAAAACCGAGATATTCCGTATTTAAATAAGGTCCGGTAATCATATAGGCCAAGTCTTCATAATTTGATTGCAATTGTCCATGGGTGGTCAACAGTTCATCTTTGTAGCTGCCGTCCAAACCTGAAATAAAATCAAGTTTTCCCTGAGAGAATTCCAAAAATTCACTTTGTTTATCGGGTAAAAAAGTGATGGCGACCGCTTCTAAATAAGGAAGTTTATCTCCATTTTTATCCCTTTCAAAATAAAGTGGATTTTTTCTGAAAACGAGTTTCACGTTTTCTTCCCACATTTTAAACTGAAATGGTCCAGTACCCACAGGATTTCTTCGGAATTCATTGCCATAAAATTCCACAGCTTCTTTTGGAACAACCGAGCAATAGCGCATAGAAAGCAATCCTAAAAAAGCCGGAAACGGTTGTTTCAATTGAATAACCAAAGTAGTGTCGTTTTCGGCTTTATAGCTTTCCACATAATTCATCACCCAACTTCCCGAAGAAGCTATTTTCTCGTCGGTCAAACGGTCAAAGCTGTAAACAAAATCCTGGGCGACAACTTTGCGGGTATAGCGAATTGGGTCGTGAAGGCCATTTTGCGCAAACGCTTTATTTTGATGAAAGAAAACATCGGTTCTCAGAAAAAAAGTATAGGTATATGTTGAATCATTTATAATCCAACTTTTTGCAATATCCGGTTCTATATTTAAGGAATCGTCCAATTGCACCAAACCATTATAAAGTTGGTTGTCGGGCCAAATGGCCTGTGGATTTCTTGCAAAAGCCGGGTCAAGCGTTGGTATATTTCCGTGTTCATTGTAGCGAAAAACGAGGTGTTCGCTTTCCGTTTCAGCATTGTTTCCGCAGGAAAGGATTGTAAATATTACAATGAAAATTATGAAAAATCTGGACATTCTAAAGGGTTACCACGAATACACGAATATATAGGTTTATTGGCTTAATTTTTATCCAAATACCGAAATTTCAAAACAAAAAATTCGTGTATTCGTGGTTAATAGTTTGTATTTTTGCTGCCTTAATGCCAAAAGTACAACAATGCCACCTTCAAAAAAAGTCGCTTTCTACACTTTAGGTTGTAAACTCAATTTCAGTGAAACTTCAACCATTGCAAGAAGTTTTGAAGGAGAAGGTTTTCAGCGTGTAGATTTTTCTGAAAAGGCTGATATTTATGTGATTAATACCTGCAGCGTTACAGAAAATGCCGATAGGAAATTTAAAACCATCGTAAAGCAAGCACAGAAAGTAAATCCCGAAGCTTTTGTTGCTGCAGTTGGTTGTTACGCGCAACTTAAACCGAACGAATTGGCAGATGTTGATGGCGTGGATTTGGTTTTGGGCGCTACAGAGAAATTCAAACTAACCTCCTATATCAATGAATTATTGTCCCGTCCCGAGCCCTTCGACTCCGCTCAGGGTAAACTCCGTCGTAGGGCCGAGGTGCATTCCTGTGAAATTGAGGAAGCCGATTTTTATGTAGGTTCCTATTCCATTGGCGATAGAACGCGGGCTTTCCTAAAAGTGCAGGACGGTTGCGATTATAAATGTACGTATTGCACAATTCCATTGGCACGTGGAATTTCGCGAAGTGATACTTTGGAAAATGTTTTGAAAAATGCATTTGAAATTTCACAACAGGGAATTAAGGAAATAGTATTAACGGGTGTAAACATCGGCGATTACGGAAAAGGAGAGTTCGGAAATAAAAAGCACGAACACACTTTTTTTGAATTAGTGAAAGCTTTGGACGAGGTGAAAGGTATTGAAAGGCTTCGTATTTCTTCAATAGAGCCTAATCTTCTTAAAAACGAAACAATTGAATTTGTTTCAAAATCACGGACTTTTGTACCGCATTTCCATATTCCATTACAAAGCGGAAGCAATGCTATTTTGAAGCTGATGCGCCGTCGTTATATGCGCGAACTTTATACAGAGCGCGTTACAAAAATCCGCGAAGTTATGCCTGATGCCTGCATTGGCGTAGATGTTATTGTAGGCTTCCCCGGTGAAACCAACGAACGATTTTTGGAAACCTATCACTTTTTAAACGAGCTGGATATTTCGTATTTACATGTTTTCACTTATTCCGAAAGGGACAATACACCTGCTGCAGAAATGGAAGGTGTTGTTCCAATGAAAGTGAGAAACAAACGCAGTAAAATGTTGCGTGGTCTTTCAGCAAAAAAGAGAAGGGCTTTTTATGAAAGCCAACTCGGTACAACTAGAACGGTTCTTTTTGAGGGTGAGAATAAAGAAGGTTATATTCACGGTTTCACAGAAAACTATGTAAAAGTAAAAGCGCCTTGGAATCCCGAATTGGTAAATACGTTACATGATATTACACTTTCGAAAATTGATGAAGATGGATTGGTGCGGTTTAAAGTTTCTGAAAATGTCTTGGCTTAAATATTAATCCCCACAGGCAACAAATCCTTATATTTTCTGCGATTTTTACGCATAAAACCTGCTACTTCGGGACTGGTTGGTACTAGACTTATGCCGCGATTCTTTACTTCTTCAAAAACCGCTTTTATAAAGATATCACGAAAACCCTGTTCTTCAAGGTCTTCGGGCATTTCATATTTGGTCAGAAAAATTTTTCGGTCCTGTAGGGCATATTCTATGCGGGCCATATTGTCACCAATTTCAAGTTCAAACTGTCTTAAAAATTCGTTGTCGGTAATTTCTACATCTTCAATCATTGGGAAGTTGTTTTAAAAATTTGTTGGGCACATTTTACTTTTAATAATAGTGGCGTTGCATTTAAAATAAATAGTTTTTTGTATAAAACCTTTATTTTATATACCGTACTATAAGATGTCTGGTTTAGTTTCAAAGTAAATTATCAGTGGAATTTTCAGTTTTTAAGGAAACTATAGTATAATTTTATCTTTGTACCCGTAAATTTACGAATAATCTTTGGTCTATTCCATTTTCTTCACAAAAGACTTATGAATTCTGAAAAAACGCATGTTTATTTTGTTCCCGGAATGGCTGCCGGAGGCGAGATCTTTAGAAATATTAAACTTCCCGAAAACTATAAAATCCATATTTTGGAATGGTTGATTCCAGAAAAAGGTGAGCACTTAAAGACTTATGCCAAAAGGATGGCGCTTGGTGTAAAGGAAAAAGATGCAATACTGATAGGGGTTTCCTTTGGAGGCGTTGTTGTGCAGGAAATGAATGATTTTTTGAAATTGAAGAAACTGATAATCATATCCAGCGTAAAAACACGAAATGAGCTCCCGCGACGTATGAAACTTGCCAGTCTAACCAAGGCTTACAAACTAATTCCCACCAGTTTGGTTTTGAGCGCTGAAGATTTGACTAGGTTTTCCGTGGGACCGAAATCAAAAAAGAGATTGGCACTATATCAGGAATACCTTCACATTCGCGATAAACAATATCTGGATTGGGCGCTCGAAAAGATGGTGACTTGGGACCAAAAAGAAAAAATTAAAAATATTATTCATATTCACGGTGAAATAGATATGGTCTTTCCCCTAAAATATATTGATGGTTGCGAAGTTATTAAAGGCGGAACACATATTATGATATTAAACAAAGGCAGGGAAATCTCAAAAAAACTATTGGAAATTTTTGAGGAATAAATTTTGCTTTTCTAGTGAAAAATAGCATTATTAAGTATCTTTATTGAAAATTTGATTTTATGAAAATGATAGGAAAAATAGGTTTGGGAATAGCGGTTTTGGGTGTTTGCGCTTTAAGCATTCACGCAGTGCAAGATGCCCCAACAGATGAGAATTTTGAAAAGAAATTGGTAAACGATTATAATGTTTATGCGTTGCCATTACCTGAGAACATGGATTTTGCTGGTGAATCCGTTCCGCTTCAAAATCCAGATATTCGCGAGCGAATGGATAGGGAATTATTGGTAAATACCTATTGGCAATCCAATGGACTTTTGCTTTTTAAACGAGCGAATAAATATTTTCCTCTGATTGAACCTTTATTGAAAAAACATGGTCTGCCGGACGATTTTAAATATTTGGCAGTGGCCGAAAGTGGTTTGGAATACACAAGTTCGCCAGCTGGTGCCTCTGGAATATGGCACTTTATGAAAGGAACGGGTTTGGAATACGGCCTTGAAATCAACGATTATGTGGACGAACGTTATAACCTTGAAAAAGCTACAATGGTAGCGGCGGAATACTTAAAAAGTGCCAAGAATAAATTTGGAAGTTGGACCATGGCTGCAGCATCCTATAATGCAGGAGTAGGAGGGATGAACAAGCAAATAAACAGGCAAAAAGAAACCAGCTATTATGATTTGTTGCTGAACGATGAAACAAGTCGCTACGTTTTTAGAATCTTGGCTTTAAAAGAAATAATGACCCATCCGCAGCAATATGGTTTTAATTTTAGAGAAAAGGATCTTTACACAAACATTCCTACTTTCAAAGTAAAAGTAAATACACCTATTGAAGATTGGGCTGAGTGGGTAAAACCATATGGAATTAACTACAAGATTCTAAAACTTCACAATCCTTGGCTTCGCGACACTTTTTTGAAAAATTCTACCGGAAAGGAATATTTTATAGAAATTCCTGAAAAAGGATATTACAATTAAGAGCCAAAATATTGAAAGAAAAAACCCGTAAAAGTTTAATTTTTACGGGTTTTGTTTTGTTGCAAAATGTTCCTTTTCTTCATCACCCAAGTTTTTGAGTAGCGATATTCCATTTAGGAATGAGTTATAGTTCAACTCAAAAGAAATTTCATATTTTTCATTGTATGGATGAAGCACACCGCGCCTTACATCAACAATGCGTTTGTTTTCGTCAATAAAAAAAGAAGTTGGAAAACCAAGGCTGTGTTTCATTATTTCCACAATATGGTCGTTCGTGTTTTCCTTTTCATCCACATAAATAATATTTATTTTGCTAGAATAATCTCGAGTGGATTTTCGAACATTTTTCTTTGAATCCCAAAAGAGAATCACAAAATCAATGTCTTTATAATGTTTCTCGGCAATTTCGTTTAAGGCAGGAATTTCCCCGACACCCGGAGTACACCATGAAGCGTAAGTCATTAAAAAAACAGGCTTTTCAAATTTGTAAAGCTCAATTTTTTTTCCTGAAAGTTTTCTCACTTTAAAATTGTCGAGATAACTTCCGTTTACCACATTATTTATAAGGGAATCAAATATAAATTCCGCACGTTCAAAATCCTGATCTGCATAGGCATTTTGAGAATTTTTGACATATTTCTTAATATTCCTACCAATAGCTTCAGAAAACAAAGAGCTTTGATCTATCTGTGATTGAGTTGTAATGGTTATTAATAAGAAGAGATAAAGTAGTTTTCTACCCATAAGCACAAGCTTTGTGCAAATTTATGGTAGTTCTGAATTTTATAACAATCTATTCGACAAATAGTTATAAAAACTCGATGAAATGCACAATGACTAAAAACACTTTTAAAAAATATAGTTTAAAATCTTCTTCCGCCACGGCCACCGCGGCCAAATTGCTGTTTCGGTTGCCCCATTTTTTTCATTTGTTGCTGCATCATTTTTATCTGTTCATCCAACATGCCGTGTTTGTCAAGCTTTTTTGCTTCGGCAAGTAATATATCAGCATCCCGTTTCCGATTTTTGGTCATTGCAATACCGGCTAAGTTCAATTTGGTCATTGCCATATCTGCAGACATATTCAATCCAAGTTTTTCAGCCTTCTTGAAGTATTTTTCAGCCTCGATCATATTGGTTTGCGAAACCATTAAACCATTAAGATAATTGTAATATCCTTCCTGCTTGGGCACTAATGCGGCACTGGGATTACTAATTTTGTCAAGCCATTTTTTAGCTCCCGGAAAATCTTGCTTACGAAGGCGAAGAAAAGCCAGCAATATGATTTCGTTTTTGAAATAGAGAAAAACGAATATCAATGAAAGCAAAATAAGCATAATGCCGTTGCCAATATTTGTTTCGGTGAATTGCCAAACGGCCGCTCCTATCACTAACGCGGATAGAACTATTTTTATATTTTTATTAAACATGGATCATCTTTAAAATGGCCTGCAAAGGTATAAAAACTAAATCCTTTTTAGTAGATTTTGTATTGTTCTAAAAGAATTATTTTTCTGAAATTGAAATAAACAGAATAGAAGAAACCGTTAAATATTTCAGGATTGCTTCATAACTAAAAACTTTGCAGATATTTTTTCAAAAAAGGTTTGCCTAAGTGAAAACTTGTTGTATTTTTGCACCCGACTTTGAAGAAAGGTCACCAAACAAAGATATTACAGAAGTTAAAGAATAAGAAAATGAGCAAAAGAACATTTCAGCCATCAAAGAGAAAAAGAAGAAACAAACACGGTTTTAGAGAGCGTATGGCTTCTGTAAACGGAAGAAAGGTTTTGGCTGCCCGCAGAGCGAAAGGCAGAAAGAGACTATCTGTATCTTCTGAATCCCGTCACAAAAAATAATGTTGATAAATTATATATAAAAGGTGTTGTTTAACTAAGCAACACCTTTTTTTTATACCCGAACGCGTCGTAATTTTGCAACACCGAAAAAGAAAAAGAAATGCCTAAAAATCCCTCAATTAAATCAGTTCTAATTATTGGCTCTGGGCCTATTGTTATTGGTCAAGCGTGTGAGTTTGATTATGCCGGTTCCCAATCGTTACGCTCTTTGCGAGAAGATGGAATTGAAACGGTTTTAATTAATAGCAATCCCGCAACAATTATGACCGACCCATCCATGGCCGATCATATTTATCTATTGCCGCTTACCACAAAATCACTTGTGCAAATTTTAAAGGAACACCCGCAAATTGATGCAGTTTTGCCAACTATGGGTGGGCAAACAGCGCTTAATTTGTGCATTGAAGCCGACGAAAAGGGCATTTGGAAAGATTTTGGTGTAAAGCTTATAGGCGTAGATATTGATGCAATAAACATTACCGAAGACCGTGAAAAGTTTAGGAAACTGATGGAAAAGATTGGAGTGGCAATGGCACCACAAGCCACTGCAAATTCTTATCTGCAAGGAAAGGAAATAGCACAGGAATTTGGTTTTCCATTGGTTATTAGAGCTTCCTATACTTTGGGAGGTGCTGGCGCTTCCATTGTTTATAAAGAAGAAGATTTTGATGAACTTTTATCACACGGATTGGAAATTTCCCCAATTCATGAGGTGATGATAGACAAGGCGATGATGGGCTGGAAGGAATATGAACTTGAACTGCTTCGCGATAAAAATGACAATGTCGTGATCATATGTACCATAGAAAATATGGACCCGATGGGAATCCATACGGGAGACTCCATAACTGTTGCTCCTGCAATGACACTTAACGACCGAACGTATCAAAAAATGCGCGATATGGCAATCCATATGATGCGCAGTATCGGTGATTTTGCGGGTGGCTGTAACGTTCAGTTTGCTGTGAGTCCCGATGAAAATGAAGATATTATTGCTATCGAAATTAACCCTCGCGTATCGCGATCATCGGCTTTGGCTTCAAAGGCAACGGGATATCCAATTGCAAAAATTGCTACAAAATTGGCTATTGGATATAATTTGGACGAGTTGAAAAACCAAATAACAAAGTCAACTTCGGCATTGTTTGAGCCAACTTTGGATTACGTAATCGTAAAAATTCCACGTTGGAATTTTGACAAGTTTGAAGGGTCAGACCGAACCTTAGGGCTTCAAATGAAATCTGTTGGAGAAGTTATGGGTATTGGCCGTTCGTTTCAAGAAGCACTTCACAAGGCCACTCAGTCGCTCGAGATCAAGAGAAACGGAATTGGCGCCGATGGAAAAAGCTACACCAATTACGAGCAGATTCTCGATAAACTGAAAAATGCAAGCTGGGATCGTGTTTTCGTAATCTATGATGCAATTCAGATTGGAATTCCGTTAAGCAGAATTCACGAAATCACTAAAATTGATATGTGGTTCCTTCGCCAATACGAAGAATTGTTTCTGTTGGAAAAGGAAATTTCAAAATATACTTTAGAAACACTTCCGAGGGAATTACTACTTGAAGCAAAACAAAAAGGCTACGGTGACAGACAGATCGCACATATGCTGAAATGTTTAGAAAGCCAAGTATATAAAAAACGGGAGGAAATGAACATTCAGCGCGTTTATAAATTGGTGGACACTTGTGCTGCGGAATTTAAGGCAGAAACACCGTATTACTATTCAACTTTTGAAAATGAAATGCAACTGGAAGGACAAAAACCCTATTCAGAAAACGATAGCATTGTAACTGGAAAGAAAAAAATAATAGTCCTCGGCTCCGGACCAAACAGAATAGGTCAGGGCATCGAGTTTGATTACTGCTGTGTTCACGGCGTTTTAGCGGCTTCGGAATGTGGTTACGAAACTATAATGATAAACTGTAATCCCGAAACGGTTTCTACAGACTTTGACGTTGCGGACAAACTTTACTTCGAACCTGTTTTTTGGGAACATATTTATGATATTATACGCCACGAAAAACCTGAAGGCGTGATTGTTCAGTTAGGCGGACAAACAGCTTTGAAATTAGCTGAAAAGCTTGACAGGTACGGAATAAACATTATCGGAACCACTTATAAATCATTGGATTTAGCTGAAGACCGCGGAAGTTTTTCAACTCTTTTAAAAGAAAATAATATTCCCTATCCAGAATTTGGTGTTGCCGAAACTACAGAGGAAGCCTTGGCGCTTGCTGATGTACTTGACTTTCCGCTTTTGATTCGTCCTTCCTATGTTTTGGGTGGCCAAGGGATGAAAATCGTTATCAACAAAAAGGAATTGGAAGAGCACGTTGTTGATTTGCTTCGAAAAATTCCGAACAACAAATTATTGCTGGATCATTATCTCGACGGTGCCATTGAAGCCGAAGCTGACGCCATTTGTGATGGTGAAAATGTATACATCATTGGAATAATGGAACACATTGAACCTTGCGGAATCCATTCCGGAGATTCAAACGCTACCTTGCCTCCTTTCAACATTGGCGAATTTGTGATGCAGCAGATTAAAGACCACACGGTTAAAATAGCAAAATCACTCAATACTGTTGGACTCATAAATGTACAGTTCGCCATAAAGGATGATATAGTTTATATTATTGAAGCCAATCCACGAGCTTCGCGTACCGTTCCATTTATAGCAAAAGCATATGGGGAACCCTATGTGAACTACGCAACAAAGGTAATGCTGGGCCACAATAAAGTAACAGATTTCAATTTTAATCCAAAACTGGAAGGGTTTGCAATTAAACAACCTGTGTTTAGTTTCAATAAATTCCCTAATGTTAACAAGCAGTTGGGGCCAGAAATGAAAAGCACCGGAGAAAGCATATTGTTTATTGACAGTTTGAAAGATGATGCTTTTTACGATCTTTACGCGAGAAGAAAAATGTATTTGAGCAAATAATTGGATGTTTTAATTGTGGCACGATTTTGTGATAGTATTTTTTCGTAAATTTAGATTATCAACCTACTTAACTATTTTTTTATGAAAAAAATTACTTTGTTCCTTTGTTTTATTGCAATGAACATTCTCTCTGCACAGAATGTTTTTGAAATTGCTTGGGGTCAGGGCATTAATGAATCTGTGGCCAGCCCCACCATTGAAGTGGGAGATACCGTTCTTTGGACTTGGACAGATGGTTCGCAAAAAAGCGTTTCTTCCTTTTCAAATGGAACCGAGAATTTTGATAGTGGTTCACTTAAGGGCATCAACAGGGAGTTCTCCTATACTTTTTCAAAAACAGGAGTTACCGAATATCAAAATGACTCTGATCCATCGATGCACGGCAAAGTTACTGTTGTAGGCAAACTTTCTACGGAAGACAAATTTGTGAAGAATCTAAATTTTTATCCCAATCCTGTAAAAAATGATTTGACGATCTCCTCACTTTTTAAAGTTGACAATTATCAAATCTATAATGTTTTGGGAACGCTTGTTTCTCAAGGAAAAGGTACAGGTAACTATACACAAGTGGATATGAGCAGACTGAACAGCGGTTTGTATTTTGTAAAAGTTACTTCAAATAGCATGCAAACCACTTTAAAAGTCGCAAAAAAGTAACACTTTATATTTTGTATTTGAATAGCTTCTTTTAATCTCGATTAAAATGAGGCGAATTTTCTTGTTCCACTTCAGTGATGAAATATTTTGTGTCGCCCCAAATGGCGAAAGTTGCGTAACGCTCCACATAGGTAACTTTTACGTAGCTTCCCTGATATTCTTTTAGTTTCTCAATCACATCCTCCTCTTGGTCTAACACGGAGAATGAAAAGATCTGCGCGCCACTAATACCTTGACTTATTTCCCCCTCCCAGGTTTTAATAAGCACACCGCGGTGGCTAAATTTTATGAGTTCACCGGCACGCGTACCTTCACTGTAGGGAACGTAATATACAAATGCAAAATAAAGCAGATAAATTGCCAAAAGGCTTCCGAGGATAATGAATAGAATTTTTTTCATAATACTTTATTTAAAATCAATTTCGTCGTCGGTATTCACATTGGCTTTTTTTAACCAGGCCGGCTTCATTTTGTCTTTTGGCGAAATACCCAATTCCTCCAGTTTGTTTATATCCTTAATTAGGTTTTGATTGCCTGTCAATTTTTTCATGGCGTTGGTATAAGCCCCTTTGGTGGAATCGATTCTGAGGCCAACGGTTTCCAAATCGTCTAATAAAATTTTGAATTTATGGTATAAACTGCTTGCGTGGTTGGCAATTTCCAAGGCATTTTGTTGCTGTTTTTCATTGCTCCACAGGGCATCTATGGTACGCAATGTTGAAAGCAGCGTTGTGGGACTGACCAACAATATGTTTTTTTGAAAAGCAGTGTAAAAGAAGGAATTGTCAAAATTCTGCGCCAAATAAAGTGCGGGCTCTATTGGTATAAACATCAAAACGAAATCAGGTGACTGAATTCCATGCAAATCTTCATACTTTTTCGAACTTAATTGAGCAATGTGGGTTTTCAAGGATTGAATATGGTCTTTTAAATATTTTTCTTTCAAACCTTCGTTTTCTTCGTTTATGTATTTTTCATAAGCAGTCAAAGAAACTTTTGAGTCTATTACCATACGTTTGTCATTTGGCAAATGTACTACCACATCTGGTAGTACTTTATTTCCGTTATTATCTGTATAAGATTTTTGTACGAAGTATTCTCTATCCTTTACCAAATTAGATTTTTCAAGCACCCGTTCCAAAATCAATTCGCCCCAGTTCCCTTGGGTTTTACTTTCCCCTTTCAGAGCTTTTGTAAGGTTATTGGCCTCCTCGCTGATTTTAATATTCTGCTCATTCAAATATTGAAGTTGTTTGCCCAATTCGGCATGAGATCGCACAAAATCTATGTTGTTTTTTCCAACTTTTTCTTCAAACTCTTTGATTTTTTCATTCAAAGGTTTTAATATGCTTTCAATATTCTTTTTGTTGGAATCTGTAAATACCTCAGTTTTGTCAATCAAAATTTTATTGGCTAGGTTTTCAAATTTATCTTTAAAGTCCTTTTCAAAATTTTGAAATCGTTCTTTTTCCTTTTCAAGCTCGGCATATAGAGCTGTATACTCAGCACTTTGCTTTGAAAGTTGAATATTTGCCTGTTCCTTTTCTTTCTGTAAAAAATCTTTTTCCGAAGCCAAAAGCCCCAAACGTTCGTTGAGTTTTTCTTCCTGAAATTGGGAGTTTTGAAGCCTTTCCTCGAGTTTGCTGGTTTCTGTTTTATTTTTTAAGCGCGCAAAAAGATTACCAATGAATACTCCTATCAATATGCAAATAGCGGCAAGTAAAAGAAATAGAAAAGTTTCGTTCATTGCATTAAATTTTAAAGTAAATATACTTATTTCCGAATGGTAAACCTTCCGGTTTTTGAATCAAAATCGATGGTTTCTTTTGGAAAAAGTGTTTCAAACCGTCCGGTTTCTATCAATTTACAGGGGTCGTCAAAATAGGTTTCATTTTTTGCCATTACCAACATTTTATCGGTAAGCTGAATTGCCAAATCTATTTCGTGGGTTGAAAATAAGATAGTTTTTCCTGTTTCCTTGGCAAGGTTTTTCAGAAGTTTCAAAATGTAGGCACGATGATACAAATCTAAATGTGTTGTGGGCTCATCGAGAATAATTAACTGTGTGTCCTGCGCCAAAGCACGGGCAATGGCCACACGCTGCATTTGCCCATCACTCAGTTCAAAGCACTTTCGGTGGGCGAGGGCAACTGTTTCAGTTGCTTCCAAAGCGAAATTTATTGCCTTTCTGTCTGCTTCAGAAAGGGAACCGATCCAATTGGTGTAAGGCTGTCTTCCCAACGAAATCATTTCCAAAACCGTAAGATTTTTGGAAGCGGGCGCTTCGGTCAAAACTACACTCAACTGCGTTGCAAGTTGAAAGGATGAATATTCGTTTAAATCTTTTCCGTTTAAAAAAATTGAGCCTTTTAATGCGTTTTGCATTCCCGTCAACGTACGCAAAAGTGTGGATTTTCCAATACCGTTTGCGCCTACGAGTCCAACCAATTCGCCTTTTTCAATAGAAAAATTCACTGCTTCGGCTATTACAGAAGCGCTTCCTTTTTTCGAATAACCTACAGAAAGATTACGCGCTTGTAAAATGATATGTTTTTCCGAAGCCATTAAAAGAAGAGTTTTCGTTTTCGCACCAATAACCAAATTACAACCGGAGCGCCGATTAAAGAAGTAATTGCATTAATTGGTAACGTAAATTCACTGAAAGGCAATTGTGCAACAGTATCGCAAATTAGCATCAACAAACTACCGCAAAGCAATACTGCGGGAAGTAAAATAAAATGGTTGGACGTTTTATAAATTTGACGAACTAAATGTGGCACCGCCAAACCTATAAACGCTATCGGTCCCACAAAAGCCGTAATACTTCCAGCAAGAATGCTGGTGGCAAGAATGATTATAAAAGTGGTGCGTTTTATGTGAAGCCCCATACTTTTCGCATAATTTTCACCCAACAATAGTGCGTTTAATGATTTACTGCTGAAAACACTCAGTGCCAAACCGACCATAAAACAAATAATTAAAATTAATACTCCTTGCCAAGACTGGTTTCCCAAACTTCCGAAGGACCAAAAAATGTATTGTTGCAATTGTTCCGCATTGCTGAAATAAGACAAAACTGAAACCACGGCTGTCGTCACACTACCAAACATCAGCCCGATTATCAAGATTGCCATTGTATCTTTAATTCTGAAAGTTACCGCCAAAACTGCCAATAACACCAAAAAGCTGCCCAATGCAGAAGCAATCACCAAACTCCATTGGCTCAACAAAATTGTTCCGAAAAATCCTCCGAAAGCGCTAGCTCCCAAAATTAGAATGGCGACGCCTAAACTTGCGCCACTACTCAAACCTAATACGAATGGGCCGGCCAATGGATTTCTAAATAATGTTTGCATCAACAATCCTGAAATTGCCAATCCGCCACCGGCAAGCATAGCGGTTATGGCTTTTGGCAACCTGTAATCGATTAATATATATTGCCATGTTTCCTTGGATGCGCCATTTCCTATAAAGATTGAAATTATTTCTTTCATTGGGATTGAAACCGAACCAATACTCAAATTCACTAAAAAAGCAATGATGAGCACCAAAAAAAGTGCTAGAAAATGAAGCCTATATGTTTGGGTATGCTGCATTATTGAAGTTTATCAAAAAAGTAAAGTTCGTGACTTTGTAATAAATCTGGGTGTAAAATTTTAATGAGATCTTTCAAAACCAAATCGGGACGGTTTGGCGCCAATTCAAAATAGAGCACGCCTCCTGTAGCTCCTTTTTTCATACTGTAAGAGTAAACCCTGCCGGTTTTAAAGGCTTTAAACTGCGTGTAGGCTTTGCTCACATTCTTTATTTCGTCCAAAGCAGTAAATTGTCCTGGCCCGATCCATACTTCCGCATCGTGGCCTTTTTCCAAAACCGACTCTAAATTTAATGACAAACTGCCCATACCTTTTGAATCCTTCCAAAGATATTCACCATTTGCATCAGCAATAAACTGCGCGCCCCAACTGCCTCCTTGCGGCATATACCAAACATCTTTATACATTGCACCACTAATAACGGTAGGGGTTTCTTTTGCTTCTGAAGCTATTTTTTTTGCTGAAATATATTCGGTTTCTATAGTTTTGAAAATGCTGTCAGCTTCTTTTTCTTTATTAAAAAGAACACCGAAAAATTTAATCCATTCTGCCTTTCCCAAAGGAGAGGTTTCCGTCCAGTCTGAATTATATAATACAGGAATTCCAGTTTTTTCAATAGTTGCAAAGGTTGAATTATTTCCATCAATTGCGAACCCGATTACTACGTCGGGTGCTAAATCGATTAAAATTTCAGTATTTATATCTTCATTTTTACCGAGTTCGGTTATTTTTCCATCTGAAATTCGCTGCCGTGTTTTTTCGGAAGAAATGTAATCCAAACTGGGAAAACCAACCAAGGCTTCACTTTCACCCAACATTTCCAAAGAAGGAATGTGAGTGGTGGAGGTAACCACAATTCTTTTCAGTGGAACTTCAACAACCGCATCAAAACTTTTGTCGTTGGGAAGTGTGGCTCCTTTTTCAACCAAAGCATATTTAAATGTTTTTTCAGTTCCCGGCCAAGGATTTTTGAGCGTAATGGTTTTGTAACCTTCAAAAGCTTTTATCTCGAAGCCTTGTGCATATTGAATGTTTACGGATTCTTTTTCAAGATTACTTGTTTCTAGAGTTTTTTTATCGGGATTATTGTTTTTGCAGGAGCCAAAAACAATAATAAAACAGAAGAGGTAAACAATTTTTTGCATCCTCAAAAATAATGGTTTTGTTTGGGCGAACTAGTATTTAAAGTCTATTTTTGCAATGAATTTTGGTAAGCTATTTTCCAAACAGGAAAAAGCTTTTAAAAGGGAAATAGGTACAAGATTTTGAAACCGTTTGTTTAAAAATCGGCAATCGTAAATCTTAAATCCTATGCTGTTCCCGCAACTGTAAGTCGGCTCAAAATATTTTTGGGTGTGTATGCTTCAAAACCACTGTTCGCTTTGGCGGATGGGAAGGTGGCACAAAAGACAAGCCAGGAGACCTGCCAATTTCATAACTAAAAATTATCAAACTTTCGGGATAAAGGTTGAATTATGAAGCGAAACGGTTTCCATATTATTTTGGCATTTTTTCTGTGCACGGTTTCTGCGTATGCTCAGTTGGACAGCATTCAGCAGTTGCCGGAAGTGATGCTGACGGATTCAAAACTCGTGCATTTTTCAAAAGGTTTCAAATTAGAAAAACTGAATGACTCCATTGTTGAAAGAAATGCTACTTCGCTAACTGAAACACTTCGTTACAATTCTTCCATATATTTTAAGGAAAATGGCTTCGGAATGGCTTCATCGCCTTCGTTCCGAGGTACCAATGCAGCACAGACGGCTGTTATTTGGAACGGAATAAACATAAACTCTGTATTTACCGGGCAAACGGATTTCAATACAATTTCACCCTTAAATTACAACGAAATTTCTATAAGAAGCGGCGGCGGTGGCGTGCAATACGGCAGTGGGGCCGTGGGCGGAAGCATTCATTTAAATAATACTTTTTCTTTTGAAAAAATTGACACCACCCAAGTTGAATTGAACTACGGAAGTTTTTCAACCGTCGGCGGAAATGCCAACACAACCCAAACTTGGGGCGACCATTATTTAAACGTGGGTATGGATTTTATCAGTTCAGAAAATGATTATGATTACGTAGGGAAAAACCAAAAAAACAATCACGGAGAGTTTTTACGTTTTGTGGCAAAAGTAAATGAGGCTCGAAGTTTGAAACGTGGCGTGGCTAATTGGAATTCGGAATACACTTACAACGATCGCAATTTTTCCGGCAGTTTGAATACTATCGGGAAAGACAGTTATAAGGATATTTCAACAAGAAACCTTTGGCAATTACAACAAACAGTGGGTATTTTTAATACAAAGGCAAGCGTTGCACATCTTTTTGAACAGTACAGATATTTTCCGGATAGTGAGAAACCACGTTACGATGAAGGCAGGGCAAATACTTTTATTGGTGCACTTCAATCTGAAATTTTATTTCAACAAAAGCTTCGAATAAATGGTAAAGTTGAATATAGCTATATAAATGCCGAAGGGGATAATGTGGGGGAAAATTCGCGGAAAACTCTGGCTGCAGTTCTGTTGATGAATCATAAAATTTCTGACTATTTCAGTTACGGTATAAACATTCGGAAAGAATTTCTTAACGATTTTGACAATCCTTTTCTTTTTTCAGCAGATGCGAAATGGAAGGTTTCAAAAAATTATGCGCTCCGTTTGAATGGTTCAAAAAACTATCGTGTGCCCACTTTCAATGATTTGTTTTGGTATGCCGGGGGAAATATCAATTTGCAACCTGAAACATCCTATCAAGTGGAGCTTGGTCAGGAATTTTCATTTGGAAAATTGAAGGCAGATCTTGCGGCATATTATATTTCTTCCGAAGATTTAATAAAATGGGTTCCCGGAAATGGTGGAATTTGGAAACCCGTAAACATTAATAAGACCAGAAATTACGGCGCTGAAGTGGTTGTGAATTATTCTGTAAATTTCTTAAATAAGCACACACTTGGCTTCACAGCAAACTATTCATACACCAAAGCGGAAGATTTGGAAAAAGAAAAGCAATTGATTTATGTTCCGTTTCACAAAGCCACGGGAACTCTTCAGTATAATTTTAAAACTTTATTGGTCTATTTTCAGGGGCTATATAATGGAGAAGCATATACAACTACTGACAATTCCTATGCTGTGAAGGCTTATGAAATTTTTAACTTAGGTATGGAATATACATTTTCTTCAAACCCACAAATAACTTTTGGAGGACGGCTTAAAAACGCTTTTAATGTTTATTATGAAAACGTTGCCTATAGGCCCATGCCATCCCGAAACATTCAATTATTCCTAAAATTTAATATTTAAACAAATGAAAACGATGAAAAAACTATTGTTCTTAACTTTTGCAACTTTACTATTAATATCCTGTAGTAACGACGACGATCCGCAAACTGACCCAATACCACCGCCTGCAGCCTATGAAAAAGGTATTTTGGTTACAAACGAAGGCCCCTTCAACAACGGAAGCGGTACAATCACCTATGTTTCTGAAGATTATGCTACGATAGCCCAAAACATTTATAGAACGGTAAACGGAAAAGAACTGGGCAATATAGTACAATCCATGGGCTTTCAGGATCAAAACGCTTACATCGTTGTTAGCAATTCAGCAAAAATAATGATTGCCAATCGCTATACCTTTGAAAGCGTGGACTCTATAAAAATAGGATTGGAAAATCCACGTTATTTTATGGGCGATGCCGGAAACAAAGGGTATGTGACCGATTGGGGCGATCCCAACGACAATTCTGACGATTATGTGGCCGTACTGGATTTGAGGACCAATACGATTGCGTCTACCATTCCAGTGGCTTTTGGACCGGAAAGAATGGTTTCCTACAACAATAAAATATATGTTGCCCACCAAGGTGCTTATGGGCAGAACAATTTGGTATCCGTAATTTCTGGAAGCAGTCTGGAAAGCACTATTACAGTTGGTGATGTTCCCAACTCAATGATGATTTCGGGAAATACACTTTATGTACTATGTGGTGGAAATCCAAGTTATACCGGAAATGAAACTGCTGGTTCATTAATAAAAATAGATCTTTCAACCGGGCAGGTTTCCCAAACATTTACTTTTGAAAGTACGCAGCACCCAACCAACTTGACCATGGATGGAACCAGCCTTTTTTACAGTCTTGATGGGAAAGTTTATAAACTGGACACAGCATCCATCTCTTTGCCCGGAACCGATATTATCAATGGAAATTTTTATGCGCTGCAGGCAAAAGATGGGAAGCTATATGCTACCGACGCGGACGATTTCGCAAGTAAAGGTTCATTATTGATATATGATTTATCCACGAACCAGCAAATTCAGGATTTCCAAACTGGGATTGTTCCGGGAGGAATTTATTTCAACGATTAATTTTAAAATATAAAGAAGAAAAATCCGGATATAACCATTGGGTCGTATCCGGATTTTGTTTTTTTATGTGGAATCTATTTGTTTTCCCCTATCATTTTCTGATATAAAGGAGAATTTGCCTTACTGTTAGAAATTTCCTTTAAAGGTTTAAAATCGCGGCGTAAAGGCAGCGGTCTTGGCAAAATCTCGTTTAAAGCTGCTGCCAAAAAGGGCTCGTTGGGATCACCCAATTGGCCAAGGTTGAAATAATCTTCCTGCAAAGGAATCTGCGGAAACAGCCCGTCATTATAATCAGTATTTCCAGCCGCATTAGCAGTTTTGAAAACTAAGGGAAGCATTACATACGTATGATTTGGATTTGCCTCATTTCTACTGAATTGGGGAGCAGGCGCATCATAAAGAAGGAAAGAAGCCTGAAATTTTCCAGTGGTAGTGTCGCCAACCTGTACGGCATCTATGTAGGGTCTAAGACCGTTTAAAACCAGTTCGCTGGCTGAAGCGGATCTTCTTGTGGTAAGTATATACACTTTTGAAAGGTTAAGACTATTTGTTGCATTCCCGTTACTTATGGAATTGTCAAAAACACCGTCTTCTCCGTATTCGGCCTGCCTGTCCTCGTTCCAGAATTCTTTATAAAAAACCTGGCCATTAAACTGACCCGTAATCATACTAGCAAGATCGGTAGCGGTTTCCACAGAACCACCACCATTGTATCTAAGATCCAAAACAAGACTGTTTACTCCATCAGCTTTAAATTGTGCAAACGCATTGTTCAATTCCGAATCATAATCTCTTATAAAGCCGTTGTACATTAAATAGCCAATTTTTTCTCCATTAATTTCAAGTGTCTGGGCTCTGTACACTGGGTTTTCG
>JBBQUI010000040.1:0-20616 GCA_038212575.1 Flavobacteriales bacterium | reverse complement strand
AAAACTGGCTGGACTACTACAGATTTGATTTCGGCAATCGCTGTTGAAAATCCTTCAAAAGATTATGATTTCGTAACGTTGCTCATTGGTGTAAACAACCAATATCAAAGCAAACCATTTGCAATTTATAAAGAAGAATTTCTGAAATTGCTGGATATGGCAATCGCTTTTGCAAAGGGGAAACCCGAAAATGTGATCGTGATTTCCATTCCAGATTATGGCTTCACGCCATTCGGGCAAAAGTCCGGCAAGGCCGAAAATGCCACGAAGGAACTTGAACGTTATAATATTTATGCTGAAAAGATTGCTTTTGAAAAAGGCGTGCATTTTGAGAATATCACTCCAATAACACAAAAAGGATTGGAAAACCCAACATTGGTTGCTTCGGATGGTTTGCATCCGTCGGAAGTGGCCTATAAAAAATTTGTAGAAAAGATGTTTGCAAAAGCTGCTGAAATACTCTATTAAACTTCTGGCGCCAACTCCACTTTCAAACCGTTAAGTTCTTCCTTTATAAAAATCTGACAGCCAAGCCGGCTGTTATCTTTCACATTAAAGGCTTCGGAAAGCATCAAATCTTCATCATAACTCATTTCGGGAAGCTCGTGATCACTTAAAACGTAACATTGGCAAGAGGCGCACATAGCCATTCCGCCGCAGATACCGATTGTTCCTTCGGGAGCCAATTCGTAGGAACGAACTATTTCCATCAGATTCATATTCATATCTGTGGGAGCTTCAACTTCGTGTTTTACACCTTTGCGGTCGATGATTGTAATTTTTACGTCTTTCATGAAAAGTCGATGAGTTTATGAGTCGATGAGTTTAGAATGCCTACAAAGTTTTGAAAAAGTAGACACGACAACGAATTTAAACGTTTAATTCTATATAAAAGGTTTTGGACATAGACATTACTATGGTAAAAAGGAAGCTTTAATCAATTGATTTTATAACCGATTTTGGAGCTTCTTTTTTACTGCCATCAAAACCTTCTACGCCACCAACAGTAGTATATTTCATAACATAACGCTTATCTGGAAAAATGCGCTGATATGCGCTTTGGCACATTAACGTAGCCTCATGAAAACCGCAAAGAATCAATTTCAATTTTCCGGGATAGGTATTTACATCACCGATGGCATAAATACCAGGAATGTTAGTTTGATAATCCAACGTATTGTCAACTTTGATTGCGTTCTTTTCAATTTCAAGTCCCCAATCTGCTATTGGACCAAGTTTTGGAGCCAAACCGAAAAGTGGAATAAAATGGTCACATTCTCGGTTGAAAACTTCTGCGCCTTGTTTTATTACAACCTCTTCTAATTTATTGTTTCCAACCAAACCCACAACTTCGGCTGGGGTTATCAATTCAATTTTGCCAAGGTTTTTTAGTTCCTGCACTTTTTCAACACTGTCCAAAGCACCGCGGAATTCATTTCTTCGGTGAATTAGCATTACGCTTTTCGCAATATCTGTCAAGAAAATGCTCCAATCCAATGCAGAATCACCTCCACCGGAAATAACTACATTTTTATCTCGATATAATTCCGGATCGCGGATAATGTATTCCACACCTTTATCTTCAAAGTTGGACAGATTGGTAATGGGTGGTTTTCGCGGTTCAAAACTCCCCAATCCGCCAGCGATCGCCACGATTGGAGCATGATGTTTTGTGCCTTTTTCAGTAGTAACAATGAAGGAACCATCGTCCAATTTTTCAATAGTATCGGCACGTTCGCCCAAGGTAAAACCGGGCTGAAAAGGCTCAATCTGCTTCATCAAATTTTTTACCAAATCACCGGCAAGTATTTCTGGAAAACCGGGAATATCGTAAATCGGTTTTTTGGGATATATTTCGGAACACTGGCCGCCAGACTGCGGAAGTGCGTCAATTAAATGACATTTCAATTTAAGTAATCCTGCTTCAAAAACGGCGAACAGTCCCGTGGGGCCAGCGCCTATTATGAGAATATCTGTTTTTATCATGAAAAGAGGCTCTCTTAATTTTACTTCAAAATTAGTTGTAAGAATTTTCAAAATAAATGACGATTGTCATCATTGTGAAACACTAACAACTTTTTCAATTTGGGGGGCGTATTTTTTTATGGTCATTTCTACCCCGCTTTTAAGCGTCATTTGGTTTACGGAACAGCCAACGCAAGCGCCTTGCAACTGAACATTTACTACTTTTCCCTCTTCAATGGAAACGAGTGAAATATCGCCACCATCGCCTCGCAAAAATGGACGGATCTCGTCCAATGCTTCCTCTACTTTTGTTGTTAGTTCGTGCGTTGTCATATTATTTTTTTACGGCACTGCAACCTGCCATTGTTGTAATTTTTATCGCTTCCGTAGGTGGAAGGTTTTCGTTTCTGCGAACGGTTTCTTCCACTACGTTTCGGGTAATGGCCTCAAAGGCTTCTTCGGTTTGAGTCGCAGTTTGCAATGCGGCTGGTCTTCCCACATCACCTGCTTCACGAATGCCTTGTACTAGGGGAATTTCACCCAAAAACGGTACTTCCAAATCTTCTGCTAAATGTTTCGCACCCTCTTTTCCAAAGATATAGTATTTATTTTCAGGAAGTTCGGCAGGGGTAAAATATGCCATATTTTCAATAATTCCCAAAACGGGAACATCAATATTTTCCTGTCGAAACATCGCCACACCTTTGCGGGCATCTGCCAACGCAACATTTTGTGGCGTACTTACTACAACTGCTCCTGTGATTGGCAATGACTGCATAATACTCAAATGAATATCTCCCGTTCCCGGAGGAAGATCAATCAACATAAAATCAAGTTCACCCCAAGCGGCATCAAAAATAAGTTGGTTCAACGCTTTTGCAGCCATCGGTCCGCGCCAAATTACGGCTTGGTCGGGTTGTGTGAAAAAACCGATTGAAAGGATTTTAATTCCATAATTTTCAACTGGTTTCATTTTGCTTTTGCCATCAACGTTTACTGAAAGCGGCTTTTCCATTGCCACGTCAAACATTATTGGGATTGACGGGCCATAAATATCGGCATCCAAAATGCCAACTTTGAAACCCATTTTGGAAAGTGTAACTGCCAGATTTGCGGTAACAGTAGACTTACCAACGCCTCCTTTTCCGGAAGCAACAGCAACTATATTTTTAATTCCGGGAATAGGTTTTCCTTTTATTAGATTTGGGTTTTGTGGTTTAGCTGGTGCTTCAACTTTAATATTTACTTGAACTTTGGCCTTCGCATCCACTTTTTCGTGAATGGTTTTTATTACGTCTGCCTCGGCACGTTTTTTTATGTGAAGCGCTGGCGTTGAAAGTTTTAAATCCACAATAATTTCATCTGCAAAAGTGACAATATTTTGCACGGCACCGCTCTCCACCATATTTTTTCCTTCACCCGAAACTGTAATAGTTTCAAGGGCTTTAAGAATATCTTGTTTTGAAATGCTCATTTTTTTTACTTAATATTTAGATTGATTCTAAAGTGCAAATATACTAAAATAAGTTGCAGTATTCAGTTGCAGTTCGCAGTATATACAAGTGAAATTATTTCAAATTTTTCTTTCAACAATAAATTTTCTAGTCGCTTGAATTTTTGATTTTTGGAATTTGAGATTTATTCGGAATTTGGTTCTTGAGATTTGGAATTTCCTTTTCAAAGTTCCTTCATCGGGTCCCAAAAATGCTTCTCAAAATTTTGAATTTTATTATCAACCACCTCAAAACCTTCACTTTCCAAAAGTTGCTGCATCAAATTTGTACCCTGAAAATGATGTTTACCCGTAAGCAAGCCGTTTCTGTTTACAACGCGGTGTGCGGGCACGTCTTTGTTTCCGCTTCCGTTCATTGCCCAACCTACCATTCTGGCACTTCCCGTAGCTCCTAAATAGTTTGCAATCGCGCCGTAGGAAGTAACTCTTCCATACGGAATAAGTTTTGCCACTTGATACACTTTTTCAAAAAAACCTTCGCTGGACATTTTAGAATTCCCTTAAAATTTTTAAAAAAGTAATTACCGAAATAATAGCTGTAACAAGCCCAATTACATAATTCATATTAATCTTGAGCTTATGTTGTTCTTCTTTGGGCCTAAAAAACTGAACATACAAAGCCAAACTGGCAAAAGTACCAATTCCAGAAGCTAGCACTGCCATCCAAAGTTCGGGATGCGAAAAAGAAAACCACCCGAATACCGAAAAGGTAATACTAACGTAAACCCAATACGGCAGCGGTAACAAGTTCAACAGGGCAATAAATATTCCAGAAAAGAAACGGTTGGTTTTAGAACGAGTGTGACGATCACGAACTTCTCTGCGAGTGTCCTTTGCAATAAAAAAAAAATAGATTGTAAGACTGATGAAAATCCCCAAAGCCACTTTTTGAAGCATATTCACAATTTCGGGGTGCATTTCAATATAACGGGCAAAAAGTAATGCCACATAGGTTTGAACCATCACAGTAATGCAGACACCAAGTGAAAAAAGCAGGCCTTTTTTCCTTCCTTCTTTCATACTTATTTTGGCAGCATACATATTTATCAAACCAGGCGGAAGAACACCAACAAATGAACCAAGAAAACCTACAATTAAGTTGTAAAATATTGCCATTAAAAGCATTAGTTTTTGTGAATATACTGAATTTATAGCTAACGGAATTTAAACCGGATATAGGTTATCTTTTTCCCAATTTCAAGATATTGTTTTTCATAAAAAGTTTGAATATTGGTTACAGCTTCCGGCGCGCCTTGGCTACCATAAATATCGTGATGTGCATATTCAATGGTTTCGCCCAAACCGTGAAGCAGGCCAAGGGTATAACCGTGCATAAATTCACTATCCGTTTTCAGGTGTACTACACCGTCGGGTTTTAGAATTTTTTTGTATTTCTGAAGAAAATCCGCATTGGTCAAACGGTGCTTGGTGCGTTTGTATTTTATCTGCGGGTCTGGGAAGGTTATCCAAATTTCATCCACTTCGTTTTCTTCAAAAATATGGTCCACGAGTTCAATTTGGGTACGCAGAAAACCTACATTTTCCAGATTCTCTTCCAAAGCAATTTTTGCACCGCGCCAAAATCGGGCGCCTTTAATATCTATTCCCAAGAAATTCATTTCGGGGAAAGCTTTAGCGAGATTCACGGAGTATTCCCCTTTTCCACAACCCAATTCCAAAACCAAGGGATTGTTATTTTTGAAGAAATTTTTTCGCCAGTTTCCCTTTATTTCCAACGAATCATTCAGTACTTCTTCTCTTGAAGGCTGAACAACATTTTCAAAGGTTTCGTTTTCCGTAAAACGTTTCAGTTTGTTTTTGCTACCCAAAATTTTAATTTTTGGTAAAATTAAGGAAATATAACACCGCGACAATTATTGCTACCTTTGTTTTTATGCCTAAAAAGAAAACAATCTTGGTCGCGCCACTTCATTGGGGGCTAGGCCACGCCACACGTTGCATCCCAATAATAAAGGCATTGCTAGATCACCATTTTGAAGTTTTGTTAGCTTCAGACGGACCAGCGCTGCTGTTGCTCCAGAAAGAATTTCCAGAATTGGAATCTATTGAACTCCCTTCATATAATATTAAATATCCAAAAAAAGGAAGCAATTTTAAGTGGAAGATTCTGTTAAAACTTCCTCAGATCAAGAAAACGATGGATGCTGAAAAAAACATCATAAAACAACTTGTTAAGGCTGGAAAAATTCAAGGGATTATTAGCGACAATAGATTTGGCGTGAGAAACAAAGCTATTCCTTCTGTTTTTGTAACCCATCAACTGAATGTTCTAACAGGCAGCACAACAACGTTTACCAGCAAGATGCACCAAAAAATTATTCAAAAATTCGATACTTGTTGGGTTCCTGATGTTGAGGATGTGGTGATGAACCTCAGCGGAAAGCTTGGTCATTTGAAACAAGAGCGATTTCCAATAAAATATATTGGGGTTTTAAGTCGAATGGAAAAAAAGGAAGTCCCGAAAACCACGGATATTTTGGTTTTGCTTTCCGGCCCGGAGCCGCAGCGGACTATTTTGGAAGAAAAGTTGAAAAAATCTCTTAAAAAGAGTGAAAAGAAAATTTTAATGGTCCGCGGAATTGTTGAGACTGAACAAAAGTGGAATAATTCCGAAAATATAAAAATGGTGAATTTTATGAAAAGTGACGAGCTTGAAAACGCCATAAACCATAGCGAAATCGTAATATCCCGCTCTGGTTACACAACAATTATGGATCTGACGGTGCTTGAAAAAAAGGCATTTTTCATCCCTACGCCTGGGCAATACGAGCAGGAATATTTGGCAAAACGTTTAAAAAATCTTGGAATTGTTCCTTCCTGCAAACAGGAAAAATTCAATTTGAAGAAACTTGACAAAATTAAGGTTTACAAAGGGTTGAAAACCTTAGCCCACGAACCTGTAAATTTTTCGGAATTATTTGCTCTTTTCGAGAGTGAATGAAAACTCAGAGCCAATGCCGAACTGACTTTCCACGTAGATTTTTTCATTATGTGCTTCTACAATATGTTTCACAATTGAAAGTCCTAACCCGCTTCCACCTTCCTTTCGGGAACCGCTTTTATCAACTCTGAAAAAACGTTCAAAAATACGGGTTAAATATTCTTTTGCTATCCCTTCACCGTTATCAGTTACACGAACGATAACCTTGTTTTTAATAATGTTTTCAATACTCACCTCAGTAGTTCCATCCTGTTTTCCATACTTCACCGAGTTGACGAGTAAATTGGTGAGAACCTGCTCAATGCGTTCTCTGTCTGCATGAACAAGTATACTTTCTGTATATTCTTTGTCAAAAACCAGTGATATGTTTTTTTTTGCTGCTTTCATTTCAAGCAAGTCAAAAACATTTTGAACCAGTTCAATTATGTTGAAGTTTTCTTTGCTAAGAACAAGTCCGCCCACTTCCAATTTGGTAATCATATCCAAATCTTTGATAATGTAGATAAGCCTCTCCACACCTTTATTGGCACGCTGCAAATATTTTTTTCGAACTTTTTTATCCTTCATCGCGCCGTCCAGCAATGTTAAAATGTAGCCTTGGACCGTGAAAAGCGGGGTTTTAAGTTCGTGTGAAATATTTCCCATAAATTCCTTACGGTAGTTTTCACGAACGTTTAGGGTTTCAATTTCTAGCTTTTTAATGTTTACATAATTCTCAACTTCGCGGGTAAGCACTTCCATATCTGTTGTGATAGAAGGCTTGGGAAAATCCTTTTCGTTTAAAATGCGAACGTCGTTGTATATTTTTTTTATTCTGAAGTAAATAAATTTCTCCACCCGATATTGAACGATGAAAAATGAAACCAGAAATGAAACTAAAAAGAAAAGCAGCAACCAGCCAGAAAGGAATTTGAAGAAAACATACAGAAAAATCCCCATCGACACTGTTGAAAATAAGGCAATCAGCAGTGCCGTTAAAGCAGCAAAATTATATCTTTTAGAAAATGTCATAGACTGCTAAAGTACAAACTTATAGCCTACGCCCTTAACGGTTTTAAATTTATCATCCCCAATTTTTTCGCGCAGTTTTCTAATATGTACGTCTATTGTACGGCCGCCAACAATAACTTCGTTGCCCCAAATACTGTCCAAGATATCTTCACGTTTAAAAACTTTTCCAGGTTTTGACGCAAGCAGCGCCAACAGTTCGAATTCCTTTCGGGGCAAAACCATTTCTTCTTTACCGAGCACGATTTTATATTCCTCTCGGTTAATAGTCAAGTTGCCGAGCTTTATATTTTCGTCCTCCTCTTCTTCCTTAAACCTACGAAGCAATGCTTTTACCTTGCTTACAAGCACTTTCGGTTTGATGGGTTTTGTAATGTAATCATCCGCTCCTGCTTCAAAACCTGCCATTTGGGAATAGTCTTCCCCGCGTGCGGTTAAAAAAGTGATTACTGTTTCGGCGAGTTCAGGAATGTTTCTTATTTTTTCACAGGCTTCAATCCCGTCCATTTTTGGCATCATCACGTCCATAATGATTAATTGTGGTTTTACCTTTTTTGCCTGCGCAATAGCTTCTAAGCCATTTTCAGCAGTTTCAATGGTATAGCCTTCCGAAGTAAGATTATATCGGACGATTTCAAGAATATCCGGTTCATCATCGACCAATAAAATTGTAATATCCTTTTTTTTCATATTAAATTTTCATCTTTTTTACATGTTCAAAGATACTATTATTTAATCTCAGGAAATGTTTAGCACACTTATTGTTAATGTTATAGTAACGCTTTAATAATATTGAAACTCACGACCAATTGCATCATTTTTAGATGTAAAACACGACTTTAAATATAATTGAAATTAAGTTTTAAAAGCTAAAAAATATTTTTTAACTTTAATTAAATATCTTAAAAACAAGGGGTTATGAAAAAAATTACATTCATTGCAAGTTTACTGTTCTATACCATTTCTTTTTCGCAAATAAGCATAAATGAAGTGGATGTGGATCAAACTGGAACGGACGTTACAGAATTTGTTGAAATTATGTCCGATTCCCCAAATTTTTCACTAGAGGGTTACATTGTGGTTTTCTACAATGGTTCAGACGACGAAAGCTACAAAACGGTAGACTTAACCGGATATGTTACAGATCCTGAGGGATTTTTCATTATAGGCAGCAGCGGCACACCCGGAGTTGACATTTCTATTGGCACAAGTAACACAATTCAAAACGGGCCGGATGCTATTGCTATTTATCAAGACGATGCCAGTAATTTTCCCAATGGAACACCAGTTACGAACGCAAACTTAATTGATGCGATTGTTTACGGAACCAACGATGACGATGACCCAGAGCTTTTGGCTGGGCTGGACCAAACCATTCAATATGATGAAGACCTAAATGGAAACAAAGATACCGAATCCATTCAAAGTGACTCAGGGGGAGGTTTTTGTGTTGATTTACCAACATTGCGCGCTACAAATGCATGTCTTTTAAGTGTTGGCGAGTCAAAGTCTGACGTCTTTAATATTTATCCAAACCCTACATCAAATGGCTATTTATTTATAAGCTCAAAATTAAGCGGATTTAAGAATATCTCAATTTTTGATGTACTTGGAAAACAAGTTTTAAAGACTATTTTAAATGGGGAAAGATTAGACGTTTCTTCATTAAAAAGCGGTGTTTATATTTTGAAAATTGAGCAAGGAAATTCCTCCTCCACCAAAAAAATGATTATCAAATAATATTTCGTAAAATTCATTTTTAAAGCTCCTGTTTCTGCAGGAGCTTTTTTATTTAACTATTTTTGGATCGAAATTAAGTTATTCAAAAATATGTTTGAAAAGGAAATTTTCAATATTAATTCTTCCGAAGATTTTGAAAGGCTCACGATTGAAGTATTCCATTTCCAATATGAAAATGTTGCTGTTTATAGAAACTTCTGCGACCTTCTTAACAAAAAGCCTTCTGCTGTAAAATGTATTGATCAAATCCCTTTTCTACCCATCCAATTTTTCAAAAGCCATAAAATAATTGCTGAAAATTTAGAAGTAGAAACTATCTTCACAAGCAGCGGAACAACTGGAAGCACAACTAGTAAACACTATATTTCTGATTTGAGTATTTACGAAAAAAGTTTCCAAAAAGCTTTTGAAAGAGAATACGGCAATCCCGAAAACTTTGCAATTTTAGCACTGCTGCCATCCTATTTGGAACGCGAAGGTTCTTCGCTTATTTATATGGTTGAAAAATTGATCGAAAAGAGCAATAATCCCCACAGCGGTTTTTATTTATATGAAATGGATGCGCTGATTGAAAAACTGGACTTTCTGGAAAAAAATGGTCAAAAATCAATTCTTATTGGGGTTTCTTATGCACTTCTAGATTTAATTGAAAAAAGAAAATTTCAATTAAAAAACACAATCGTGATGGAAACTGGCGGAATGAAAGGCCGAAGAAAGGAAATGATTAAAGAGGAACTGCACGAAATTTTAAAAAAGGGCTTTGGTGTTTACAAAATTCACAGCGAATATGGGATGACGGAATTGCTTTCGCAGGCATATTCCCTCGGCAACGGAATTTTTTCCTGTCCGCCGTGGATGAAAATTTTAACGCGAGATACCGAAGATGCGCTTTCTTTTACCTTTGGAAAAACCGGCGGAATAAATGTTATTGATTTGGCCAATTTCAATTCGTGTGCATTTATTGCTACCCAGGATTTAGGTAAAACCTTTGTAAATGGCTCTTTCGAAGTTTTGGGCCGTTTTGACGCCAGCGATATTCGTGGTTGCAATTTGATGGTTTTATAGGGAAATGTTTAACAGTATTTGGAATAAAACAATGTAAGTTTTTTGTTATTCCTTCGACCAAACAAACGTGAAAAAGTGATGATTTTTCATAATTTGGTTGGTTAGTTAATTGAGAAATCCCCGCGCAAAATTTGCCGGGGATTTTTTCATGAAATAAAACGGTAAATTAAACTGCTTTTATAATGAAGTAATTTTTCTTTCCGCGTTGCAGCAATACGAATTGCCCATTAATCAAATCTTTTTCAGAAACGGTAAAGTCTTCCGATACCTTTTCTTTATTTACGGAAATTGAATTTTCTTTTAAAGCCCGTCGCGCCTCACCATTCGATTTTAAAAACTCTGTTTTTTCAGCCAAAGCCCCAATAATATCAATTCCGCTTTTTATTTCTTCTTTTAAAATTTCTGCCTGCGGTACACCGTCAAAAACATCGAGGAATGTTTTTTCGTCCAGCGTTTTCAGATCTTCTGAAGTGGAATTTCCGAACAAAATCTCCGAAGCTTTCACCGCTTTTTCAAACTCTTCAGCACTGTGAACAGTTGTAGTAACTTCCTGTGCCAATCGTTTTTGGAGCAAGCGCATATGTGGCGCTGCTTTGTGTTCTGTAACCAACCCATCTATTGTGTCCTTATCCAAAAAAGTGAAAATCTTTATATATTTTTCGGCATCGTCGTCGCTGGTGTTCAGCCAATATTGGTAGAATTTGTATGGGGAAGTTCTGTTGGCATCCAACCAAATATTGCCCCCTTCGCTTTTCCCGAATTTACTACCGTCGCTTTTTGTAATCAACGGGCAGGTTAGGGCATACCCTTTTCCGACAGCAATCCTTCGTACTAGCTCAGTTCCCGTAGTAATGTTTCCCCATTGATCACTGCCGCCCATCTGGAGCGTACAACCCATATTTCTGTATAAATGTAGAAAATCGTAGCCTTGAATTAGTTGATAGGTAAATTCAGTAAACGAAAGCCCGTCCGCACTTTCACCGCTCAATCGGGTTTTCACGGAGTCTTTGGCCATCATATAATTTACTGTGATGTGTTTTCCCACGTTTCTTATGAAATCAAGAAATGAAAATTCTTTCATCCAATCGTAATTATTAACTAAAACAGCCTGATTTTCTGCACCCGAAGAAAACTCCAAAAATCGCGAAAGCTGATTTTTTACGCATTCTTGATTGTGGCGCAAAGCAGCTTCATCCAGTAAATTTCGTTCTGCGTTTTTCCCCGAAGGATCGCCAATCATTCCTGTGGCACCTCCAACCAAAGCGATCGGTTTATGTCCACAGCGCTGATAAAAAGACAAAAGCATAATAGGAACTAAATTGCCAATATGCAAAGAGTCTGCAGTTGGGTCAAAACCCACATAAGCAGATCGCATTGTTTCCATAAGATGTGTTTCGGTTTCTGGCATCACGTCGTGTATCATTCCACGCCATTGTAGTTCTTCAACGAAATTTTTCAGCTTCATTTTTTAAATTTTTAACTCCGCCTCCAAGGCAATCGAGTACGAAGGTGCAAAGATAGGGTTCTCGTCCAAAGATTCAAGGTTCAAAATTCAAAATTCATTCAACTGTGAAGTTTATTTTGAGCGATTTCAAATAGCTAACCACGGCTCAAGAAGTTGAAATTCGTTTTCAGTTTGGGTTTCAATTTCAATTTCATTTTCAGTACTTTCGCTTTATGATTTTAGTAACTGGCGGTACAGGTTTGGTAGGTTCTCACTTGCTTTATTTTCTTTTAAAGGAAAACGTTCAAATACGTGCTATTCATAGAAAAAACAGCGATATAGCTTCTGTGAAAAAAGTTTTTGCGCTTTACACTTCCGAAGCGGATTCTCTTTTCAACAAAATTGAATGGGTTGAAGCAAATATAACTGATGTTCCCACGCTAACTGTGGCTTTTAAAAATATTACTAAAGTTTACCATTGTGCTGCATTTGTAAATTTTGATCCTTCAAAATACAAAGTGCTTAAAAAAGCAAATGTGGAAGGAACAGCGAATATTGTAAATCTGTGTATTACAAACAAAGTAGAAAAAATCTGTTATGTAAGTTCAGTAGCCACCTTTGGCAGCAACCTGAACGGCGAGTTGATTACAGAGAAAACCCAGTGGAATCCAGACGAAAAAAACAGTGTTTATGCCATTACAAAATTCGGTGCCGAAATGGAGGTTTGGCGCGGAACTCAGGAAGGTTTGGATGCCGTAATCGTGAATCCGGGAATTATTTTGGGGACTTCGCCAAATGGAGATGGCAGTGGGACAATAATAGCGCTTGGTTCAAGCGGGATCCCTTTTTACCCTTCGGGAGGTATGGGTGTTGTAGATGTTCAAGATGCGGCAAAAGCAATGATTTTGCTGATGGATTCGTCAACAAAAAACGAACAATTTATTTTAGTGGGTGAAAACATTACTTACAAAGAATTGCTTTCAAAATTGGCGCCATTGTTTGGGAAAAAACCTCCATCAAAAAAACTGTCGAAAACAATTATGTTTTTTCTAAGTAACGCAGAGTGGTTGTTGAGCAAAATTTTTGGGAAAAAGAGAAAGCTGTTTAAAGCAACTATCAGTTCTATGTTCAAAACATCGTTCTATGATGCTTCCAAAGTAAAAAGCAACTTAAAGTTTCAGTTTACTCCTTTAGAAGTAACGCTGGAAAGAATAACAAGAGAAACTAAAAAAATATCAAATTAGGCTGTCTTTTACAGGCTCAGTATTTAGTTTTTTAAAATCACTTTTTTTGCCGATACTGTCTTTTCGGTTTTTTTCGATTTCGCGAATACTGTCCATTTTCTTCTGCATTCCAGTGAGTCTCGCTTCCACTTTTTGAAAAATTTCCATATAGACATTTATATCTGCAGCGTAAAACTCGTTGCTTTTTGCAAATTGAAGACTGTCAACGCTAAAATTTTTATAAACCAGCGAATCCATTTTAATTCCTTTGGAAATAATGGATTTATTATCCACACTTCGGGCAGCATTGGCCAGATAAGCTTCTGTAAGTATATCGACCATTTTATCTTTTGAAATAAGATTATTTGGCTTTTCAGGTTTCTTTACATCTTGGCAGCCAAAAAAACCTAAAGTGAAAAACAAAATGATTATCCAGTGTTTCATTATCTGTTAAATGTAAGTCTTTCTGGATTGCTTTTATTTGGGAATTTTGTGTTTTCATAAACCACTATTCCGTTTACGAGTGTGTGTGTAACGCGTGATTTAAAAATAGTTCCCTCAAAAGGCGACCATCCACATTTGTAAAGAAGATTTTCCTTTTTTACTGTCCACGGTGAATTGAGATCAACCAAAACCAAATCTGCCTTATACCCTTTGCGAATATATCCACGTTCCTTTATTTGAAACAAAATAGCGGGATTGTGCGCGGTTTTTTCCACAATTTTTTCCAAAGAAATTTTTCCTTTGTGGTACATTTCCAAAAGTGCAACTAAAGCGTGCTGCACCAAAGGTCCGCCAGATGGAGCGTTTAAATATTTATTGTTTTTTTCTTCCAAAGTGTGCGGCGCATGGTCGGTGGCAATCACGTCTATTCGATCATCCAGCAGGGCTTTCAGCAAGCCATCGCGGTCTTTTTCAGTTTTAACGGCTGGATTCCATTTTATTTTGGTGCCCTTTGTTTTGTAATCTTCATCTGTAAACCACAAGTGGTGAATGCAAACCTCGGCCGTAATTTTCTTTTCAGAAAGTGGCTTTTTATTGCTGAAAAGATGCGTTTCCTTCTCCGTTGAAAGGTGAAAAACATGAAGTCGTGCGCCCGTTTTTTCGGCAAGCTTTATTGCTTTTGAAGAAGAAATATAGCAAGCCTCTTCACTTCGGATTTTTGGGTGAAGTTCTATAGGAATGTCTTCGCCGTACTCAGCTTTATATTTTTCTAAATTCTCTTTAATTGTTGCCTCATCTTCACAATGAGCAGAAATAAGCAATTTCGTTTTGCTGAATATTTCTTCCAAAGTCTTTGGATCGTCCACCAACATATTTCCTGTGGAAGAGCCCAAGAATAATTTTAGTCCTGCCACTTTTTGAGGATCAACTTTTAAAATTTCCTCCAAATTATCATTGGTGCCACCAAACATAAAGGAATAATTTGCCCAAGAAGTTTTAGAGGCAATATCAAATTTTTCTTCCAGTAATTCAATAGTTGTAGCCTGCGGAACAGTGTTTGGCATTTCAATAAACGAAGTGATTCCACCCGCAACAGCAGCTTTTGATTCCGTTTCAATAGTAGCTTTATGGGTCAATCCCGGTTCCCGAAAATGCACTTGATCGTCAATCATTCCGGGCAATAAATAGCTTCCGTCTGCATCGATAACTTTCGTCTCGGCAGATTTCATGCTGATGGTTTCAGAAATTTCCGCAATGCGTCCGTCCTGAACAAGCACGTCGCCTTTAAAGATTACTCCTTCATTTACAATATTCGCATTCTTAATTAAAACTGCCTTCATTAAATCTTTTTCTATTAAATACACTATTAAATTTCATTGCAATCACGCCAAAAATAGCTTCGGAAATAATGCCCGAGCTCATTTTTGATTCTCCTTTGGTACGGTCCGTAAAAATAACGGGCACCTCTTTTATCTTAAATTTACTGATGTGCGCCTTAAACTTCATTTCAATCTGAAAAGCGTAGCCCACAAAACGAATGTTATCCAAGTTTATTTTCTCGAGAACGCTTCTTCGGTAACAAATAAAACCGGCCGTGGTGTCATATATATCAATACCCATCACAAACTGAACATATTTTGAGGCCAGCCAAGACATCAAGACCCTGCTCATGGGCCAGTTTACCACATTTACACCTTTCACGTATCGCGAGCCAATGGCAATATCGTTTCCATCTTTGTGGCAGGCATTAAACAAGCGGATCAAGTCATTTGGGTTATGCGAAAAATCGGCGTCCATTTCAAAAATATAATCATAGCCATTTTCGAGTGCCCATTTAAAGCCAGCAATATAGGCTGTTCCCAAGCCATTCTTTTCAGCTCTTTTCAGCAAAAAAAGCTTTTCGTGATACGTTTTTAAATTGGCTTCAACCGCTTGTGCCGTACCATCAGGAGAATTGTCATCCACGACTAAAATGTGAAATTCACGCTGCAATGAAAAAACAGTGCGCAGCAGCCGCTCTATATTTTCAATTTCATTGTAGGTTGGTACCACCACTACCGCCTTGGACATACTGCACTTTTAGCGCAAATGTACCGTTTTTTGAATAAATAAATGTGAAGTAAAATCTAATTGATACTATAAAAAGGAAAATTATTTTACTCTACCTTTACAAAAAAAATTAAAGTGGATTTTAGCGAAAGACTTATCGAATCAACCGATTGGGCTACTTATTTGCTTCTGGCATGCTTCATTCTTTTTGCGCTCTCCAAATATTTTTATCCCAAAAGATTCCACGAATTTTCTATGTTGCCTTTAACCAATCAGTACTTTTTTGTGCACGGTAAAAATGACGAGATAAACCATCCTTTCAATGTTATGCTTTTCGCTGCGCAGGTAATCTCTGTTTCGGTATTTTTTTATTTACTTTTTAAGGTTTTAAACCCTTCAGTAGTTCAAAAAAACGAGTGGCTCTTTCTTCAAATCTGTACCGCTTATTCAGTTTTTGTGCTCATAAAATTTTCTTTGGAAAAAATTATAGGGAATATATTTTCTTTAGATGAACTCTTCAATAATTATTTGTACCAAAAACTCAGCTATAGAAACTTTTTGGCCATCCTATTGTTCATTGCCAATCTTTTCTTGCTATACGTTTATCAGCCACAGCCATTGGCAATGCTCATTTTTTGTGGCATCATTGTAACGTTGAACGCTATTGCTCTGCTTTACAGCTATAAGAAAAACGGAAAATTGATATTACGCAATTTCTTCTATTTTATTTTGTATCTTTGCGCACTTGAAATTTCACCCTATATTATTCTCTATAAAACGTTTGTTTGAGGAGATAATATTTAAAAAAATCAGGAACATCTATGAAAGTGAAAACTATTTTGGTTTCCCAACCCGAGCCTAAAATTGAAAATTCGCCTTATTTCGATTTAATTGAAAGACAAAAGGTAAAAATAGATTTCCGCCCTTTCATTCACGTGGAAGGCGTTTCAGGCAAGGATGTTCGATCCCAAAAAGTTGATCTTACAAAATATTCGGCTATCATTCTTACCAGCCGAAACTCTGTTGACCATTATTTCCGCATTGCCGAGGAACTTCGTTTTAAAGTTCCGGACACAATGAAATATTTTTGCTTAAGTGAAGCCGTGGCCTACTATCTTCAAAAATATGTGGTTTATAGAAAAAGAAAGATTTATGTGGGGAAAAGAACTTTTTCTGAACTGGCCCCATTGATCAAAAAATACAAAAACGAAAAATTCCTGCTTCCAACTTCAGATAAATTGAAGCCCGAAGTGCCACTTGTTCTTAACGAACTAAAAGTGGATTGGAAAGAAGCTACTTTTTACAAAACAGTAATCAGCGATCTTTCAGATTTGCGCGATGTTTATTATGATATTTTGGTCTTTTTCAGCCCTAGCGGAATTGAATCGTTATTTGAAAACTTTCCAAATTTCAAACAAAATGATACTCGAATAGCCGTATTTGGCAACACCACCGTAAAAGCCGCTACCGAGCAAGGCCTTCGCGTGGACATTCAAGCCCCAACACCTGAAACACCTTCAATGACGATGGCTTTGGAAAAATACATCAAAGAGGTAAATAACAAAAAATAAGCTCGATTAATTGCAATTAAAAAAGGCTTGCCAGTTGGCAAGCCTTTTTGTTTATAAGATACTCTTGAATATTATTCTGAAACAGGAGCTCCTGAAAGAATTTCATCATTTGCATAAGCTTCAAACTTTTTAAAATTTTCCTTAAAGGAATTTGAAAGTTCATTTGCTTGAATATCATAAGCCTTTTTGTTCTTCCAAGTTTCCTTTGGATTCAACACTTCCGTTGGAACATCTGGACAGGATTTTGGCATCATCAAGTTAAAAATTGGATGTTTTTCAAATTCCACATCTTTTAATTTTCCTTCCAGGGCCGCGGCAATCATTGCGCGGGTGTATTTCAGTTTCATCCTGCTTCCGATGCCGTAAGGGCCACCAGTCCAGCCTGTGTTTATCAACCAAACATTTACGCCGGCATCTTTCATTTTTTTGCTTAACATTTCAGCATATTCTGTTGGATGAAGTGGCATAAACGGAGCTCCAAAACACGCCGAAAAGTTAGGGGTTGGCTCATTGATACCTTCCTCAGTACCAGCAACTTTTGCAGTATAGCCGCTAATGAAATGATACGCAGCCTGCCCCGGAGTCAATTTTGAAAGAGGAGGCAAAACACCAAAAGCATCTGCCGTTAAAAAGAAAATATTTTTCGGATTGTGACCAATAGAGGGAACTTGAATATTTTTAATGTGGTAAATTGGATAGCTTACACGTGTATTTTGTGTAATGGAAGTATTGGCAAAATCTACTTCGCCGTTTTCATCCATCACCACATTTTCCAGAATTGCTCCTGGTTTTATAGCGTTAAAAATGTCTGGTTCGTGTTCTTCGGTAAGGTTTATCACTTTTGCATAACAACCACCCTCAAAATTGAAAATTGTATTATCGGGCGTCCATCCATGTTCGTCATCGCCTATCAATTTTCGTTTTGGATCGGCAGAAAGTGTAGTTTTTCCAGTTCCCGATAGTCCAAAGAAAATAGCAGTCTCGCCATCATCTCCCACATTTGCGGAACAGTGCATTGGCATTGTGTTTTTATTGACAGGGAGAATAAAATTAAGTGCGGAGAAAATTCCTTTCTTAATTTCACCAGTGTATCCTGTACCGCCAATTAAAGCTATTTTTTTGGTGAAATTAAGTATAGCAAAATTATGCTGGCGTGTTCCATCTACTTCGGGGTCTGCTAAAAATCCGGGAGCATTCACGATAAGCCATTCCGGGTCAAAAGAGGCCAATTCTTCTTCATTCGGGCGAAGAAACATATTGTGGGCAAACATATTAGACCATGGCGTTTCGTTAATTACCCGAATGTTCAGCTTATACTTTTCATCAGCACAGGCGTAGCTATCGCGTACATAAATTTCCTTTCCTGAAAGATAATTCACCACTTTATCATAAAGCGCATCGAACATATTGGGCGGAAAAGGAATGTTTATGTTTCCCCACCACACTTTGTCGCGCGTAACATCATCTTTTACAATAAATCTATCCTTGGGTGACCTGCCGGTAAATTCTCCAGTATCTATTGCTAAGACGCCACTGCTGGTTTCTTTTCCCTGTCCTTTTTGTAATGTTTCTTCGTGAAGTTGTTCTGAAGAAAGTTGATAATTAACTTTCGCATTCTTGATTCCGTATGTGTCAACCGAAATCGATTTCGTAGTTTGGTTATTACCCACCATAACTTGTTTTTGTTTTCTAGGGTACAAAAATAACAAATCTTGGACAGACTTCTGAATTTAAAAAAAAATTATCGATTCTTTAACGTAAGTAGTCCGTAAGCTAACAAAACCCAGCCCATTATAAAAAGTAAACCTCCCAAAGGAGTTACAAAACCTATAGCAGAAACTTCAAAAGAAAGGAGGGAGCTCATCGAGAGTAGATAGATGGAACCTGAAAAAAACAGGATTCCAATTATAAAAAGCCAAAAAATCTTTTGTTTTAATTTCTGGGAAATTGAAGGCACAAGTCCCAAAATCAAAATTCCCAAAGCATGATACATTTGGTAACGAACTCCAACTTCAAAAGTAGTAAGTGCATCTGCATCCAGCATTTCTTTTAAGCCGTGTGCTCCAAATGCACCGATTGCAATTGTTGCTGCCATAATAAATGATCCCGTTGTCGCTATATTTTTATCAAAAACCGTCATTTTTAAAAAGTAGAATTAGTAATTTCGTCATTCATAAATATATCTCCAAAGTTAACAAAAAACTCTCCCAATGAGAAACATATTGATTATAGGTGCAGGAAGATCTGCAACAAGTTTGATCCGCTATTTGCTGGACAAAAGTGAGAAAGAAGAACTTTTTATAACTATTGGAGATCTTTCCATACAAGCGGCTCAAAAATTCATCCAAAACCATCCAAATGCACGTGGAATTATGCTCGATGTTTTTAACGATGCACAACGAAAAGAAGCTGTTGAAAACAGCGATTTGGTAATCTCGATGCTTCCCGCCCGCTATCATATTGAAGTTGCTAGAGATTGTATTGAATTCGGGAAACACATGGTCACAGCTTCATACATAAGCAAGGAAATGCAGGCTCTAAACCACAAAGCCCAATCAAAAGGATTGGTTTTTATGAATGAAATTGGACTTGACCCAGGAATTGATCATATGAGCGCAATGCAAGTAATTGATAGAATCCGGGCCAAAGGCGGAAAATTGCTTCTTTTTGAATCGTTTTGCGGAGGTTTGATTGCCCCTGAAAGCGATAATAATTTATGGAATTATAAATTTACTTGGAATCCAAGAAACGTAGTTTTGGCTGGCCAAGGTGGCGCTGCGGAATTTATACAGGAAGGAAAATACAAGTACATTCCGTACCATCGTCTTTTCCGCAGAACTGAATTTATAAATATTGAAGGCTATGGTAAATTTGAAGTTTATGCTAACCGGAATTCCTTACAGTATCAATCTATTTATGGTTTGGAAAAAATTCTCACTTTGTATCGCGGAACCATTCGCCGAGTTGGTTTCAGCCGTGCGTGGAATATGTTTGTGCAACTGGGAATGACAGATGACAGTTACACGATTCCAGATTCTGAAAACATGAGCTATCGCGAATTTGTGAATCTTTTTCTTCCCTATTCTCCTTCAGATACAGTAGAATTAAAACTTCGCCACGCGCTGAAAATTGACCAAGACGATTTAATGTGGGACAAATTGGAAGAATTGGATCTTTTCACAAAAGAAAAGAAATTGGGAATTAAAGATGCAACCCCCGCAATGGGCCTCCAAAAAATATTGGAAGACAAATGGACTCTCGCCCCACACGATAAAGATATGATCGTGATGTACCACAAATTTGGGTATGAATTGGATGGAAAACAATATCAAATTGATAGCCACATGGCCTTGATTGGCGAAGACCAAACCCATACCGCAATGGCCAAAACCGTTGGATTACCAGTAGCGATTGCTGCCCTTAAAATTTTAAATGAAAAAATAACCACGCCAGGTGTTCAACTGCCAATTGCGAAAGAAGTTTATGAGCCAATTTTAAAGGAATTGGAAGAAAACGGTATTGTTTTTCACGAAGAAGAAGTGAGATATGCGGGCTATAATCCGGATAATGTTCACTAAAAAAGTGTTCAGTGGCAGTAGGCAGTAGGCAGTAGGCAGTAGGCAGTAGGCAGT
>JBBQUI010000039.1:0-20848 GCA_038212575.1 Flavobacteriales bacterium | reverse complement strand
TTCCGAAGATAAAAAAGATAATTTTTCATTGGAAATTAAAAACCCTAAGAAAACGTATACTCCCGAAGATGCGCTCACTGTGTCTTTAAACAACAAAAAGAATATTGAAATCGATTCCGTAGTTTATTTTTTGAACAATGATAGGGTTGAAATTTCAGGAAATACCTTTTCCCTTTCGGGAAAAAAACTCGGCGAGAAAATATTGAAAGCTAAAATTTATAGCGATGGCGAAGAATTTGAAGCTTCAAAAAACATAACGATTCTTTCTTCAATAAAACCGAAACTTTATACCTATAAAATTCTGGAAACCTATCCGCACGATATAAATGCCTACACACAGGGATTGGAGTTTGAAAACGATACTTTATATGAAAGCACTGGGCAATATAAAGAATCATCACTTCGAAAAACAAATTATAAAACTGGGGAAGTTTTCAAAATGGTAAAACTGGCAGATCAGTATTTTGGCGAAGGGCTTACCATTTTAAACAACAAAATCTACCAACTAACTTGGCGCGAAAACACCGGTTTTATTTACAACCTAAAAACGATGGAACAAACCGGAACCTTTGTTTACGGTAACAGCCGTGAAGGTTGGGGCTTGTGCCACGATGCCGAAAAAAATATTTATAAAAGCGATGGCACAGACAGAATTTGGACCCTAAATTCAAATACACTTGCTGAAAAGGATTATATCGAAATATTTACAAATACCAGCAAAATAAACAGTGTAAACGAACTGGAATGGGTTGAGGGAAAAATATACGCCAACGTTTATCAACAAGGCTCCATTGCAATAATCGATCCTACTAACGGTGCTGTGGAAGGCGTTATAGACCTAACAGATTTAAAAGATAAAGTTACACAACACCCCGGTTTGGACGTACTCAACGGAATAGCCTATAACGGCGAACCAAACATACTTTATATTACTGGAAAAAACTGGGACAAGCTTTTTAAAATCGAAATAATTCAGAAATAATTATAGGTTTCAGTTTAACGAAACGGAAAATTTTCACCACGAATACACGAATAATTGTATAAAAATATTCGTGTATTCGTGGTTTATTTTTTTACTCCACCTATTTTCCCTCACTCAAACTGCCATTTCCCTCAAAAGCGGTTTTTTCATGGTTTGATATTTGATTCCTTTGAATCATTAAATCATCAACTATGAAAAAATCCATCATTATCCGTATTCCAATGCCTTGCCACGAAGACTGGGCAAAAATGACCGCTACCGAAAAAGGGAAATTCTGCAGTGTCTGCACCAAAGAAGTTTTCGATTTCACTTCAAAAACCGATGAGGAATTGGTGAAAATCCTTACCAAAAATAAAAATGCTTGCGGCCGGGTAAAAAAATCGCAATTAAACAGAGAAGTAAAAATGGAACGAAAAAGCGGACAAAGTTTTGCTCCTATCGCTGCTTCGATGCTTCTTCCATTAACGCTTTTTTCTAACAATCCAAAAAACGATAACAATTCGCTTTCAGATAAACCGATGGTTTCGATGGGAATCGGCCGTTTTAGTAATACTGCTGAAAGAATTCAAATTGTGACCGAAGGAGTTGTTAGGGATGAAAACGGAAATCCCTTAAAAAATGTTGAAATCACTTCCAACGAAACAAAAACACGCGAGTGGACTAATAAAATTGGGGAATACCGTATTGTAACGCTGGATAATGAAAGGCTTCTCTTCAAGATTAAAGACCATGAAACCAGAGAAGTAAAGTTGAGCAATACTTCAAAAACAATAGATATTTTACTGAATTCTTACGAAGAATATGAAAGCTTCATATTAGGAAAAATTGCTTCCGTACCTGAAGAACCAATAAAAGAAGACTCATTATCATTTATCACAAAAGGAACGGTTACCGATGATACTGGCTTGCCGCTTCCCGGAGCAAATGTAATTATAAAAGGAACTTCAAAAGGCACCCAGACCGATTTTGACGGTAATTATGAAATTGAAACCAAACCGGGCGATGTTTTGGTCTTTAGTTATGTGGCGTTTGAAACAAAAGAAATAACTGTTTCAAATATTTCGAATTCTATAAACTTAGAACTTTCGGGTGCAATAATGGGCGAATTGGTTACAGTTGTTGTCGGAGGTATTTCATTCGGAGATTATCAACCTCCAAAAGACGACGCTTGGCGGGAAAAAGTAAAACAAGCTAGTGAAAACAACCGTGCTTTTGAAAAAATAAAATGGGAAAGAAAAAAAGCGGAGCGAAAAGCAAAACGTAAAAATAATTAATCAGTAGCCAGTTGCAGTGTGCACTGTCGGACAGACTGCCTAATGCAACTGGCTACTGAAAACTTCTTCACAATACAATAATAAGCTTCTTAAAAAGTTATATTTTTACCAAAATTTTACTTAATGAGGTATTTATACGGATTGGGCATTTTGTGTTGCCTTGTGTTATGGAGTTCTTGCCGCAATGATTTTGAAACCGTTGCCAGCACTGGAAATCTGGAGTTTTCAAAAGATACGGTTTATCTGGATACGGTTTTTACCAACATCGGTTCCAGTACCTATAACTTGAAAGTTTACAACCGAAGTAATGAGGATATCAATATTCCAACCGTTCGTTTAGGCCAAGGCGAAAATTCTAATTATCGACTAAACGTTGATGGAATCCCTGGAAAAGTTTTTGAGAATGTACAAGTTTTGGCAAAAGACAGCATCTTTATTTTTGTTGAAACTACGCTAGATATAAACAACTTGCCCACAAACGCGAATGATTTCCTTTATACGGATCAAATTCTCTTTGATAGTGGCGGCAATGAGCAGAAAGTAGAATTGGTAACACTTGTGAAAGATGCGGTATTTCTTTATCCCGCTCAGCTTGGAGATGGTACCGTTGAAACATTAACTTTAGGAGAAGGTGATGACGCAGTGGAAATTGAAGGATTCTTTTTAGACGATACAGAGCTAACCTTTACCAATGAAAAACCTTATGTTATTTATGGCTACGCTGCCGTTCCGGGCAATAAAACACTTACGGTTGAAGCAGGGGCACGTGTGCATTTTCACAACTCAAGCGGCATTTTGGTAGCTGAAAATGGCACAATGAAAGTAATGGGCCTACCAAGTAACGATCCCGAAGCAATGGAGAACGAAGTGATTTTTGAAGGTGACCGATTGGAGCCTATCTTCGCTGATATTCCCGGACAGTGGGGCACCATTTGGTTTACTAGCGGAAGTGTTGGCAATGAATTCAACTATGCAACCATCAAAAACAGCTCTGTTGGTATTCTTTTGGAAAACAGTCCGCTAACGCTTAAAAACGTGCAGATTTATAACAATGCAAATATTGGGTTATTGGCAAGAACTGGCGCTATAGATGGAGAAAACATTGTTATAAACAACAGCGGTCAGTCGTCTTTAGCAATTCACTTGGGCGGAAGTTATGAATTTAGGCACAGTACTTTTGCAAATTACTGGACCAACAGTTTCCGATCTTTCCCTTCTGTTTCTCTTGACAATACTTTCGAAACCGAAGATGTTATATTTGTTGCGGATTTGGTAAAAGCCAATTTCACCAACTGCATTATTTATGGAAACGAACGCCGGGAATTTTCACTGGCCCAAAATACAGACGCAGCTTTCAATTTTAAATTCGAAAATTGTTTGTTGCGTTTTGAGGATCCCACAGGCGAATTTGGGGATGATCCTTTATATGATTTTACCAATGGTGCTCTATATCCCGCAACAAAGTTAAATTTAGATCCTGTTTTTCAGGATACGGAAATGAACAATTTCAATATTGAAGCGGGAACTTCGGGGGCTGAAAATATTGGCAAAAACAATGTAGCTCCCCCAAAAGACCTAAATGGAACGGACCGCGGCACGCCTCCAGACGCTGGAGCTTATGAATCCACCGTGTTCCCAGAAGGTTAATAAGGAAAATATATTATAGAAAAACCCGTCCTAAATGATGGGTTTTTTTATTGTTAAAATTTATTGGAAGTTTATTCTGTTTTCAGCCACTTAAGTTTCAGTTTAGAGTTTTTAAGCTCCACAGGTTGCATCACCAAAGTGTCGCCACGGAAGTAAAATCTTCTTTCGGCTGTCAACCCAAATTCTGAAGGGTTTGAATGTGAAAGTTTATAGTGTGAAACAATGCTATCTTTTTCCGAAAGCTTATAATTGCCCATATAATAATATGATTTTGTGATATGTTTCAAAGCTTCCAAAGGAATGGAATCATTAAAATTAAGAAATTCGACACCTGCTTTTTCATATCCTTTTTCATACAAATGAAGCGCTACGTGGCCGTTTCCATCATAGAGCAAATAACCATCCATTCCGCCCTTGTAATCGCTCCACGTGTTGGTAACTGTATCGCGGACTTTCATACTTTCCAGTTTCCAAAGACCTTGAATTTCTGAAACTGTGGTTTGATTATTTTGGCAAGAAAACAAGAATACTAAACCAGATATAAATATAAAATTCCTCATTTTTTTAATTTATCAAAAATTAATTCCTCTTCGCCAAAAAATCATTGATAATTAATGCGAGTTCGTCCATAGAAACAACTTCAATGGGATGTTTAAAGTTTTCTATCAATTTGAATTTACCATTCGGCAACCAATTTGCAACACTTTCTGATTCCTCAACGGTGGACATTTTATCGAGATTGCCCAAACAGATTAAAGTTCTGTTTACTATTTGCTGAAAGTTTACTTTTTTTAACGGTGGATTGTTTCCTAAATCCAACATCATGATTGCTGTTTTTTCAACCACGTATTTCCAATTTTGATTTCCGTGTAGTTGTTCTAACCTAGCAGCAAACGCTGGAACTTTAACTTCAATTTGTTCGGGATCGAGCATTTTTATTTCCTTTTCAGCAAAACTTGGAGTCCAGTCAAATTTGGTTCCCAACGTTATTATATTTTCAATAATATTAGGGAACTTACTGGCTAAATTTAATGCTACATAACCTCCCATACTATACCCAAAAATAGCAACTTTTGAAATTTTCCTTTCTTTTAAAAAATCAAGAATGTTTTGGGTAAAGAGTTCAATAGAAAAATCGGTTTCACTTTTTGATTTTCCATGGCCTTCAAAATCCATGATAAAAACCTCACGGTCCAGAGAAAATTCTTCTTGCAATGGAATGAGTTGTTCCTTGCTTCCCAAAGCGCCATGTAGAAGTAAAATAGGAGTTTTCATTACAATAGTTTTTGAAAATAGTTAGTTTGAAAACAAAAGAAGTTCTTCCCCGTCCTCATATTTATAGATTCCAATTTCAAAAAGGCCGAGTTTTTTCAAAAGTTTTACGGAAGAAATATTTTCGGGTAAAACAATACCAACGATGGTTTGGGTTTTTAATTTTTCAGAAGCAAACTGCATCACCGCATTTGTAGCTTCAAAAGCGTAGCCTTTATTTCCGAATTCAGCTAAAAAAGCAAAACCCACGTCTGGGAAATCTAGGTTATCCCTTTTATATAAACCAGCAGAACCGATTGGAGTTCCGTTTTCCTTTAGTGATACCAAATAAGGCCCAAAGCCATGTTTTTCATAACTGCTTATATAATTTTTAAGCATATAGGCCTCGGCATCTTCAATGGTTTTTATATTTCTATCACCAATATTTTTTAGCCAGCCTTCGCTATTCATCAGTTCAAAAATGAAGGGAGCATCGTTTAAAGTATACTCCCTCAATTCAAGTCGTTCGGTTTGAATCATTTTCAATTCTTAAAAAGCGGCAAGCCTGCCATCATTTCATTTACCTTTTCAGCAATACTCTCGAGCTTCGCTTCATTTTCGTGGTTCATGATAACTTCATCAATAAAATTGACAATTTTCTCCATATCTTTTTCAACCAAACCACGAGTAGTAACAGCAGCGGTTCCGATACGAATTCCGCTTGTAACGAAGGGGGATTTATCGTCAAAAGGCACCATGTTTTTGTTTACTGTTATATCAGCTTTGCCTAACGCTTCCTCGGCTTCTTTTCCGGAAATATTTTTGTTGCGAAGGTCAATAAGCATCATATGATTATCGGTTCCTCCGGAAATAATATCGTATCCTTTTTCAACAAATTTTTGCGCCATAACTTCGGCATTTTTCTTCACCTGCACCATATAATGAAGAAAATCATCTGTCAATGCTTCCCCAAAAGCAATCGCTTTTGCAGCGATAATATGCTCCAATGGCCCACCTTGGTTACCTGGAAAAATGGCGCTGTCCAAAAGACTGCTCATTTTTTTAAGGCTTCCATTTTTTAAAGTTTGCCCAAAAGGATTGTCAAAATCCTTACCCATTAAAATCATTCCGCCGCGCGGACCGCGTAAGGTTTTATGTGTAGTCGTAGTAACAACGTGGCAATGTGGAAGCGGATCACCAATAATTCCTTTGGCAATCAAACCGGCTGGGTGGGCAATATCTGCAAACAGAATAGCACCAACTTTATCGGCAATTTCACGGAAACGTTTGTAATCTATTTCCCTTGAATACGCCGAAGCTCCAGCAATAATCATTTTCGGCTTTTCTTTAATGGCAATTTCTTCCACTTTGTCGTAATCAATTCTTCCCGTTTCTCTATCAACACCATAAAAAACAGGCTCGTAAAGTCGGCCCGAAAAATTTACGGGAGAACCGTGCGTTAAATGACCTCCGTGAGAAAGATCAAAACCTAAAAACTTATCTCCCGGTTTTAGGCAAGCTGCAAAAACAGCTGTATTTGCCTGCGAACCACTGTGCGGTTGTACGTTCGCATATTCTGCTCCAAACAAAGCTTTTGCGCGGTCAATCGCTATTTGTTCTACTTCGTCCACCACTTCGCAGCCGCCGTAATAGCGTTTTCCGGGGTAGCCTTCTGCATATTTATTTGTTAAAACGGAACCTGCAGCTTCCAACACTTGGTCGCTTACAAAATTCTCTGAAGCAATCAGCTCCAGACCGTTCAATTGGCGTTGTCTTTCTTCTTCTATAAGTTCAAAAATTTGTTTGTCGCGTTGCATAGAAAATGTTTATTGTTTGGAGTTTATCGTTTAAAATATATGGAAATTACAGCTTCAGAACTATAAACCAGAAACCACAAACTCCTTCGAACGTTAATTAAATCCAAAAATAGTAATTCCATTCGGTAACTATCATGAAATATATATATTTGATGCAGATTTTTACTAACAAAGCACTCGTTGTAACTAAAATTTTTAAATTAATTAATTCATTGATTTTTAATTATTTGAATTTTATTTTACTTAGTTTTATTTACAATAACAAAAAACTTTAACATGCCCATAACTGCCAACGAACCCAAACGCAAAACCTGGCTCGATACCGCGCCAGATACAGATTTTCCTATTCAGAATATACCTTTCGGCGTTTTTTTGACGCGCGATGATATTATAACTATTGGAACCCGTATTGGCGATTATGCCATTGATCTTGGCGCCCTGCACCAATTGGGTTATTTTAAAGGAATTGAGCTGACTGACGATATTTTTCTTCAAGACACTTTGAACGACTTTATTAGTGATGGAAGAAAAACTTGGCGACTCGTAAGAAACCGAATCGCTGATATTTTCGACAAAGAAAACCCACAACTTCGCGACAATAAAGATCACAGAAAGCACATACTTTTCACATTGGATGAAGTTGAAATGCAGCTTCCCGTGCAAGTTGGCGATTATACCGATTTCTATTCCAGTAAAGAACACGCAACAAACGTGGGGACTATGTTCCGCGGAAAAGAAAATGCTTTAATGCCCAATTGGCTTCACATTCCTGTAGGTTACCACGGAAGAAGTTCTTCTATCATTCCCAGTGGCATAAACGCAAAAAGACCTTGGGGACAAACCATGCCCGACGGCGAAACCGAACCCGTTTTCGGACCTTCAAGATTAGTAGATTTTGAATTGGAAATGGCTTTTATCACTACCGATGCAAACGTATTGGGTGAGCCAATTCCAGTGAATGAAGCTGAAGAATATATTTTCGGATTGGTTCTTTTCAACGACTGGAGTGCGCGCGACATCCAAAAGTGGGAATACGTTCCGCTGGGACCGTTTTTAGCGAAGAACTTTGCTTCGTCCATTTCGCCATGGATTGTAACGTTAGATGCGTTGCAGCCTTTCAAAGTTGATGGCCCAAAGCCTGAAATGGATCAACTGCCCTATCTTCAGTATAAAGGAAAGAAGAGTTACGACATAAATTTGGAAGTTTACATTTGTCCAGATAACGGCGAAGAAAACAAAGTTTCTACTTCAAATTTCAAATATATGTATTGGAATATGAGTCAACAATTGGCACACCACACCATCAATGGTTGTAACGTAAATAGTGGCGATATGATGGGCAGTGGAACTATTTCGGGTCCAACCCCAGATTCATACGGCTCTATGTTGGAACTAACTTGGCGTGGCGAAAAACCGATAAAACTTTCCGATGGAACGGAGCGTAAATTCATCAATGACAACGATACCGTTATTTTAAAGGGGTTTTGCAAAAACGAAAATGTGCGGATTGGTTTCGGTGAATGCAGCACAAAACTTTTACCGGCGAATAAGCATTAGGCGATTAGAGAAATTAAAAAACAACCGCGATTACACGAATTTATAAAGAAAAATATTTGTGTATTCGTGGTTTAATTTTTTCACTCATAATATTTCAGTAGAAATTGGCACTACTATTGTAATTTAGCCTTTATAACCAAATCAATTTCGGTATGAAGGCTTTTTACATACTACTATTTACAGCTCTTTTCAGCATTTCTTGTAATAGCGTAAAGCGCACCCAAAAATTTGTTTCACAGGGAAATTACGATGAAGCAATAGAACTCGCCACAAAAAAACTGCAAAAAGATAAAGGCGCAAAGGAATATGATGCCCACATCCGGATTTTGGAAGAAGCATTTTTGAAAGCAAAGGACGAAGACACCCGCCAAATTGCTTTTCTGAAAAAAGAGAATAGTCCTGCCGGAGCAAAAGAAATATACTATACGTATTTAGACCTTGAGGCCCGCCAAAATTTGATCCGTCCCTTGCTTCCACTTTACAGTAATGAAATGGGACGCAAAGCAAACTTTATTTTTTCCGATTATTCCAATGATTTGTTAGCTTCGAAAGATGCTTATGTGAAATCATTGTATCAAGAGGCCATCGTTTATATGCAGCGCAACACGAAGCAGGATTACCGCAGTGCGTATAATGTTTTATGTGAATTGGATGAATTACAGCCAAATTACAAAGACGTTTTTCAGTTGAAGGAAGACACACGTTTCCGTGGGACCGACTTTGTTTTTGTAACCCTGAACAACCACACAGGCCAGTTTATTCCCTTCCGGCTGGAACAGGATTTACTTGATTTCAACACCTACGGTTTAGATGATTTTTGGACCGAATATCACAGCAAACGTGAGAATGGAATTAATTATGATTTGGGAATTGACCTCAACTTTCAAACCATTCAAATTTCGCCCGAACGTATTTCAGACAGACAATACACCCGCAAACAGCGTATTCAAGACGGCTACGATTACAGACGCGACCGAGGTGGGAACATTGTGCGCGACAGTCTTGGCAATCCAATTAAAATTGACAGATTTATAGATGTTTCGGCAGTTATTACCATTACCACCCAACAAAAAAGTGTTTTTGTTGGCGGAACGGTTGTTTATAAAGATTTAAACCGAAGACAGCAACTAAACAGCTTTCCACTTTCTTCTGAATTTGTTTTTGAAAATGTTTTTGCAAAATATCGGGGCGATGAGCGCGCTCTGACTGCTGATGACCGAAGGATTTTGAGTAATTATTTTATACCCTTTCCCAACAACGAACAAATGGTGTTTGATGCTGGAACGGATATAAAAGAAAGGTTTAAGGAGATTTTGCGGGATATTTCTTCCCTCTAAATTTTAAATGAATTTGGCCAAATGCGAAGCCTCAATAGAATGGTGAGAATCGTGGTGAACCACTGCCCCATTTTTAATGACAATCATTTGTGGGCTTTCGTGATGCACTTTAAAACGTGCCGCAATTTCATTTGAAATATCGCGGTTCTGTATAAGATCGAGATAATAAAGTTTTAGTTGGTCGTCTGTAAGATTGTAGTTTTTTTCTAACGATTTCAAAACCCCTCGGCTGACTCCACAACGGGTGGAATGTTTAAAAATGGCTACTGGCTTGGTTTTGGACTCTTCAACTATTTCATCCAACTGTTCCATTTTGCCCAAAACGTGCCATGGCACTTCCACTATTTCTTCGGTTGCAATGTCTTTCGGTGTCTTGAATATATCTAATAATCCCATGATTTGCTCTTTTTTACAAAGCTACAAGTTATAGTAGGGAAATTCTCTAAAAGAAATGATAAAAAAACAACTTATTATGATAGTCATAATGTCTGTTAAATCACGGTGTTTAGCGGACATTATGTCTTAATTTTAGTGTGGCTTTATATTTGAAAACCTTAATTGAAAAAGTAGTGTTTATGTCTGGCTGAGCGCAGTCGAAGCCTTTCAAAAAAAAATACAATAAATAATAAGAATTAAAATATATGAACTTTAACAACTTTACAATAAAAAGCCAAGAGGCCATCCAACAAGCGCAGCAGATTGCGCAGGGCTTTGGCAACCAACAGATTGAAAACGAACACATCCTCAAAGCTATTTTTGAGGTGGACGAAAATGTAACACCTTTCATTCTGAAAAAACTGAACGTAAACCTTACTACACTTAAACAAATATTAGACAAACAGTTGGAAAGTTTTCCAAAGGTTTCGGGAGGTGATTTAATGCTTTCGCGTGAAGCAAACAAAACCGTGCTGGAAGCCAGCAATATCGCTAAAAAGATGGGCGATGAATATGTTTCCATCGAGCATCTTTTGTTAGCAATTTTGAATTCCAAAAGTGGAATCGCACAAAGTTTAAAAGACCAAGGCGTAACCGAAAAAGGAATGAAAGCAGCCATTCAGGAGCTACGCGGTGGTGAAAACGTTACTTCGCAGAGCGCCGAGGAAACCTACAATTCTTTAAACAAATACGCCAAAAACCTCAACCAGCTTGCCCGCGATGGAAAATTAGATCCCGTGATTGGCCGTGATGAAGAAATTAGAAGAATCCTTCAAATCCTTACGCGAAGAACCAAAAACAACCCGATGCTAGTGGGTGAACCTGGAACGGGTAAAACCGCAATTGCAGAAGGTTTGGCGCATAGAATAGTTGACGGCGATGTACCTGAAAATTTACGGACTAAAGAAATCTATTCCTTGGATATGGGCGCGTTGATTGCCGGGGCAAAATACAAAGGGGAATTTGAAGAGCGTCTAAAAGCAGTAATAAAGGAAGTTACTTCCAGTGAAGGTGATATTGTGCTTTTTATTGATGAAATCCACACGCTTGTTGGCGCCGGTGGCGGACAGGGAGCGATGGACGCGGCAAATATTCTGAAACCCGCGCTTGCCCGCGGAGAATTACGTGCAATTGGCGCAACCACTTTGGACGAATACCAAAAATATTTCGAAAAGGACAAAGCTTTGGAACGTCGTTTCCAAAAAGTGATGGTTGACGAACCCGATACCGAGAGTGCGATTTCAATTCTCCGTGGTATTAAGGAGAAATATGAAACCCACCACAAAGTTCGAATCAAAGACGAAGCGATAATTGCTGCCGTGGAACTTTCTGAAAGGTATATCACAAACCGTTTTCTTCCCGATAAGGCAATCGATTTGATGGATGAAGCTGCTTCAAAACTTCGAATGGAAATCAATTCCAAACCTGAAGAGTTGGACGTTTTGGACAGAAAGATTATGCAGCTTGAGATTGAAATCGAAGCCATAAAACGAGAAAAAGACGAAACCAAGCTGAAGTCACTTCACGCAGATCTTGCCAATTTAAAAGAAGAACGCAACGAGCTGAATGCAAAATGGCAAAGCGAAAAAGAAGTTGTAGACAATGTTCAAAACCTAAAAACCCAAATTGAGGAATTCAAACTGGAAGCCGAACGTGCTGAACGTGATGGCAATTTTGGAAAAGTTGCAGAACTTCGTTACGGAAAGATCAAAGATGCACAGGCAGCTTTAAGCGAATTGGAAACCCAACTTGCCGAAAACGATAAAGGAACTTCTATGATAAAAGAAGAAGTAACTCGCGAAGATATTGCCGAAGTGGTTGCGAAATGGACCGGAATTCCCGTTACAAAAATGCTTCAAAGTGATCGCGAAAAACTGTTGACGCTGGAAGACCATTTGCACAAACGTGTAGTTGGACAGAATGAGGCCATTGTTGCAGTTAGCGACGCCATTCGCCGTAGTCGTGCGGGATTGCAGGATGAAAAGAAACCTATTGGAAGTTTCCTTTTCCTCGGAACAACTGGGGTTGGTAAAACCGAGCTTGCAAAAGCCTTGGCTGAATATTTGTTTGATGACGAAAATGCAATGACGCGTATTGATATGAGCGAATATCAAGAACGCCACAGCGTAAGCCGCTTGGTGGGTGCGCCTCCAGGATATGTGGGTTACGAGGAAGGTGGCCAACTCACCGAAGCCGTACGCCGCAAACCGTATAGTGTGGTTTTGCTGGACGAAATTGAAAAAGCACACCCAGACACCTTCAACATTTTGTTACAGGTTTTGGACGAAGGCCGGTTGACAGACAACAAAGGTCGCTTGGCAGATTTCAAAAACACGATTATCATTATGACCAGCAATATGGGCAGCCAGATAATCCAGGAGCGTTTTGAAGCCGTAAAGGACCCTGAAACCGCAATGGAAGGCGCCAAAGTGGAAGTGCTCGCACTACTAAAGCAAACCGTTCGTCCAGAGTTTTTGAACCGTATAGATGATATTATAATGTTCGCACCCCTTTCTAAAAAAGACATTCACAAAATTGTGGAGCTGCAACTGAAAGGTGTTTCCAAAATGTTGTTGAAACAGAATATCGTGCTGGACGCCACGACTGAAGCTATCACCTATCTTTCCGAAAAAGGATTCGACCCACAATATGGAGCAAGGCCAGTGAAAAGGGTTATACAGCGTGAAGTGCTAAACGAGCTCAGTAAAGAGATTCTTGCCGGAAAAATAACTACCGACAGTATTATTTTGTTAGATAGTTTTAATGATTCATTGGTTTTTAGGAACCAAGAGAATTTGGTTGAGTAGGTATAGGCTGTAAGCTTTAGACAACAGGCTTTAAGCGGAAAGTTTAAAGATAAAACCCCCAAGTGTTTGCTCGGGGGTTTTTTTTTTATCTGGGTGACGAGGGGTTTTAATCGGATGTTAGCAGAGAAATACTAAAGCATATCCTTCAAATCCTGTCTTCCTACGATTGCCATTATTTCAACAACATTCTCTTTTATCCTGTAGTAAATACTATCAGAGCCACAAACGCAGCGTCTATATCCTGTCTTAATATAATCAACAGATTCAAATGAAAAGGGGCTTTGGGCAATATTATCAAAATATTCAAAAAATGTATCGAAGTATTTATCGGCTTGCGCCATTCCGAATTTATTGACTCCGTAATGGTGAATTCGTATCAAGTCTTTTTTAGCTTCGTTACTTAACCTATACTTAGCCATTGAGCAATGCCTTTGACTGTTTTAAAATTTGTTCTTTGCTATCGTTGGTAAACCCGGTATTTTCAGCTTTTTCCAGTTTAGCGCTAATCCAGTCAATTTGCACTTGCTGGTTTCTTGCCTGCCTGATTAAATCATTTACAAGTTCGCTTTTGCTGGCGTATTCTTGATTGTCCACCTGCTCCTTTAACCATTGATCGTTTGGCTTTGTTAATGATATGCTTTGCCTTGTCATTCTTTTTAGTTTTGATGTAAATTTACACCAAAAACGAATCAGTTGCAAGTTTTTTATATAAACCAATTATGAGACTTTATAAGAAAATTTTGGGCGCTTGTTTGGGTGACGATGCATTGCAAACGTGCGGTATCGGGGCATAATATAACCTTATTAATTATTTTCAAATACAATCAATCTATTTACGTCTAAAGTTTTGCCTCCAAATAAATATCTATCCATCTTTTTTTACATAGAATTCTTTCTCATACCTAATTTCAGAATTGGAGGGCCCCCACAATCCGTGTTTAAATATCATATTATCAAAATAAACATTGGTAATATTTCTTAGATGAAAGGTAAATATGAAAATCTCCTCATTTTGATTCGAAATCTATTTTATCTTTATAACATAAAAAAAGACCCATCAAAATTTCAATTATTCAAATTTTGATGGGCCCGGCTTCAAATAAAGCGGTAATAAAAGTTTAGTTTAAAATTACCACTTGTCAATCTTTTCCTTTAATTTTTCTTTGGATTCACCCGTTTTTTCTTGAAGGCGACCAAGCAATTCATCTGATTTCCCCTCAGCGTACATCAGGTCATCATCGGTAAGGTCTGCATATTCTTTTTTGAATTTACCTTTTACTTGTTTCCATTTTCCTTTAAATTGGTCTTCGTTCATAGCTTTTTTGTTTTAAGTTAAATTAATTTTTCGTTTTCGTCTTATAAAGGTACGTCAGTAAACTACCCATTTATAATAATGAAATATTAAAGATTCAGCCGTTTTAGTTATAACTTTGCTAATGTGTCTTAAATAATGTTATTTAAACCTGAAAAAAAGATGAAACCATTCCTGCTTTTAATATTATTCCCGATTTTTACTTTCTGCGGTCAACAAAAAGAAGATAATAAAGAAACACAAAACGAAACTGAAGCTGTAAGCACTACTCCTGCAGCAAACTACAATGCCACCTATTATTTAATACGCCATGCAGAAAAGGTTCACACAGACCCAAATGACCAAGACCCAAGTTTGGATATTAAAGGCATGGTGCGCGCCAAAGGCTGGGCTGCTTATTTTGAGCCTATTAAAATTGACAAAATATACATAACAAAATACAAGCGCACCAAGCAGACCGCTTCACTAATTGCACAACAAAAAATGGTTTCCCCCACCCGTTATGAACCGAGCACAATATATTCCGAAGCGTTTTTAAGAGAAACCAATGGCAAAAGCGTTCTGATTGTGGGCCACAGCAATACCATTCCGCAGTTGGTCAACAAACTTATTGGCGAAGAAAAATTTAAGGATATGGATGACAGCGACAATACTACCCTTTTTAAAGTAACCATTAACGGCAACGACAAAAAAGTAGAAACCATCACGGTAGAATAATTTAATTTTTCATTATTCATTAATCATTATTCATTCTCCAGAATTCCTTCTATTTTTGCACCTATGGCAATTCAGAAAAACGTAAAAATAAAAAACCGTAAAGCCAAGTTTGAGTATGAAATCCTCGATACTTTCACTGCTGGCATCGTGCTTCGCGGCACTGAGATAAAGGCCATCCGCGAAGGAAAGGCCTCTATTGCCGAAAGTTTTTGCGAATTCAGCAATGGCGAACTTTTCGCGATAAATATGACAGTGCAGGAATACAGTCACGCCACTCATTACAGTCACGCCCCCAAAAGCGAGCGCAAACTTCTGCTGAACCGCAGCGAACTGAAAAAGCTAGAAAAAGAAGTAAGAAATTCTGGGCTTACCATCATTCCTTTGGTACTTTTCACCAATAATAAAGGTTTGGCGAAGGTGGACATCGCCCTTTGCAAAGGAAAAAAAGAATACGATAAGCGGGAAGTAATTAAAGAACGTGACACCAAAAAGCAACTTAGCAGGATTAAAAAGGCGTTTAATAATTAATTCATAAATATTTTAATGGCACACAACCTTTTGGTATTTTGGTTCGTAAATAATCAAAGTAGTCATTGTTCCTTTCTATGAAAAAAAATCTATTTGCTTTTCTATTCTTTTCAACATATTTGCTTCAAGCCCAAATAGTCGGAAAAGTAAGCGATACCAAAGGCCAACCCCTGCCGTACGTAAATATCTATCTTCAAAATAGCTATATTGGAACTACCACCAATGACGATGGAAATTACTCTTTAAATATTTCAGAAAAAAAGGAATACAAAATCACATTTCAGTTTTTGGGCTATAAAACGCTGACCAAAACAGTTTCCCCAACTTCATTTGCCCTTATATTGAATGTTTCCCTTGAAGAAGAAACCACAAGTCTGGATGAAGTGGTGGTGAACACTTCCGAAGATCCCGCATACCGCATCATCCGTAAAACCATTGCACAGAGAAAGGAAAATCTTGATAAGCTAAGCGAATATACCGCCGATTTCTACTCACGGGGTCTTTGGCACGTAAAGGACGTTCCCAAAAAAATAATGGGCCAAGAAGTGGGTGATTTTGACGGAATGCTGGATTCTACGCGTACGGGCATTATTTATCTTTCGGAAACCATTTCAGAAATTGCGTACCAAAAACCGGATAAGTTCACAGAAACAATCATCGCCAGCAAAGTGAGCGGCAATGATAACGGCTTCAGTTTCAACAGTGCCCAAAGTGCGAATATATCTTTTTATGAAAATACCGTGGAGCTGAACGCAGCTTTGGTTTCACCCATTGCAAATAATGCTTTGAGCTACTACACCTATAAACTGGACGGCGTTTTTTACGAAGGGCCAAAACTAATCAACAAAATAAAAGTTATCCCAAAACGACCAAACGACAGGGTTTGGCAGGGCTATCTTTATATTGTGGAAGACGATTGGCAACTTTATGGCGTTGAACTTTCCACTACGGGGGCGGCCATTCAAGTGCCTTTTGTGAGCAATTTGACGGTGAAACAGAATTATAAATATGACACGAACAATGATTTTTGGGTAAAGATTTCACAGACCGTGGATTTTGGTTTCGGTGCCTTTGGAGTTACGGGCGACGGGCGTTTTATAGCGGTTTACAGCAATTATAATTTTAAGCCGGAATTCAACAAAAAATCATTTACCAATGAAGTGCTTTCCTTTAAAGCCGAAGCCAACAAAAAAGACAGCCTCTTTTGGAAAGGCAGCCGCCCCGTGCCGCTTACCGATGAAGAATTGAAAGATTATATAAAAAAAGACAGTATTCAAATACTGCGACATTCAAAACCGTACTTGGATTCGCTTGATGCAAAATCGAATAAGCCAGGATTTCTCAGTCCGCTTACTGGCTATACCTTTAAAAATTCATTTGAAAAATGGTCCGTTGGTTATGAAGGTCCGCTGCGGAGCATAAACTTCAACACCGTGCAGGGCTGGAGTAGCAAGGCAGGACTGACTTATAATAAATGGTATGACGACAATCAAACCAATACCTTTTCCGCAGCCGTTCGTGCAGATTATGGCATTGCAGAGGATAGGCTTCGGTTTACGGCAAATATTCTTCGGAATTTTAATTGGAAGGATAAATTGCGTATTTCACTTTCCGGCGGAAGCGAGGTCGCCCAGTTTAACGATACCGAGCCGATTTCTCCACTGATAAATACTTTCGCCACGCTTTTCTTTGAACGAAATTATATGAAGCTCTATGAGCTCAATTTCGGAAGAATCGGCTACAGTCAGGAAGTTTTTAATGGACTTCATCTATATGCTTCCGTTGCTTATGAAAACCGCAAACCCCTTTACAACAATACTGATTACGTGACCATTCCTTTTGACGATGTTAGCTATACAAGCAACAATCCTCTTGCTCCAAACGATTTCAACAATGCTGCAATTGCTGAGCATAACATCGTAAAAAGTAAAGTACGTGCGCGAATAAACTTCGCGCAAAAGTATTTTTCAAACCCAGATATGAAATTCAATATTGGTGATAGCAAATATCCCGAACTCAATATTTCCTTGGAAAACGGGGCCGCGATTACTGAAAGCCAATATGATTACACCCAATTTGAAGCCAGTTTAAACCAATCTATTTCACTTGGAAATAAAGGCCAGTTTTATTACAATCTGAAAGGCGGGACATTTGTAAACGAAGAAGGAATTTCTTTTGTGGATTACAAGCATTTCAACGGAAACCAAACGCGGGTGGGCACTTCACCGAATTATACCAATGTTTTCAATTTGATGCCGTACTATCAATTCAGCACCAACAAAAGTTATTTTGAAGGACATTTGGAGCACGATTTCCGTGGATGGATTTTAGGGAAAATCCCCGGAATAAATCAGCTGAACCTTAACTTGGTAGCAGGCGCACATTTTTTAAGTACCGAAGAGCGAAAACCATATTCCGAAATTTCCGTAGGTATAGATAACCTTGGCTTTGGAAAATTTAGGTTGTTGCGTGTAGATTATGTTCGGTCCTATTATAACGGCGGCAGCGATGGAGCCTTTATTTTTGGGCTGAAGTTTTTAGATTTGTTGGGGCTTTGATTACGATGAAATTGATTAAATTTTTATAAAATAAATAAACCCTCCGTGAAACTCTGTGTTTCTTTGTGTACCTCTGTGGTATAACTATTACACAGAGTTGCGCAGAGGTCCACAGAGTTTCACAAAGAAAAAATAATTATGAAAATTGTTCTGAAAATATTACTTATATGCTCGCTTTTCACAAGCTGCATCCCAATGCAAAAAGTACCGAAAGATGCAAAGATGACTGACTTTTTCCACTTTCAAAAAGCGAAGGAATACGACGCTTCAAAATGGGCAGTTTTTCTTCCCGGAACCGGTGGCCTGCGAATTTTCAAAGACACTACCCATTATTACAACGTTGCCGAGAAGCTGAACGCTGAAGGTATCTCAGTTTTGCTGGTAGATAACGTTGCAGCTTACAAAGCCTCCAAAAGAGATGTTGATGAAGAAGAGCCGGCACAAATTCTTTGGACGTTGGAAGAAACTTTGAAATGGGCGAAACAGAACGGAAAAATTGACCCGGAATCCAATGGAAGTATTGTAGGTTGGTCGCGTGCTGGCTTGGGTTTAATTCCGCTTGCCAATAATGCGGATGAGTTGAAAAAACTTCACATAAAGTCTATAGCATTATTCTATCCAGCAAATGGTTATGAAATTCAACTTAAACCAAAAGTTCCAGTACTTGTTATGACTGGCGGAAAGGATAGAATTGTAAAAGTTGATGATATTTTAAACTATATGATTGCCGAAAATGCGACTATTAAAGTTTATGACGATGCATATCATGGCTATGATGTTGCAAGCTTGAAGAAAGGAAAATATTTCAGATTTATCCCCTTCATTAGTAAAAAACAATATCTTTTGAAATATGACGAAGAAGCTGCGAAAGATTCTTTTGAGGAATTGATTAAATTTTTGAAAAATAAATAAAAACATTGTGAACTCAGTGCCTCTGTGGTTTAAAATTTACCACGGACAGAGAACACAGGAAAAAATATTATGGCTATACCATTCCCAATCAAAATAACCGAACGATTAAATCTTCGGAAAATCTTACCATCAGATCTGGATAGGGTTTATTATTTCCGTTCAGATAAAGAGATCAATAAATACATAAAAAGAGATCCGCAAACGCGAGAAATGGCGATGGAACACATTGAGGAAATCACATCAGCTTTAAAGACGGACAAATCTGTTACTTGGGGAATCACAACCAAAGAATCTAATGTTTTGATTGGGTCAATTTGTCTCTGGAATTTTTCAGAAGATAAAAAAACCGCCGAAGTAGGTTACGATCTCGATCCTAAATTTCAAGGCAAGGGAATTATGAGCGAAGCACTAAAAGCTGTTTTAGATTTTGGGTTCAACCAAAGAGGCTTTAAAACCATCGAAGCATATACTGATTTCAGAAATAACCCCTCAAAAAAGCTATTAAAACTACATGGATTTATTCCAAGAAAAGGAGCGAAAGACACTGATAACCAAAATAATGAAGTATATTATATAAACCGTTAATTCTTGTTCTCCAAAAGTGGTACAAAACGGAACTCACCGTACTCTTCTTTCACAAATTCGGTGTCAGATTTGCGTAAAAACACGGTCATAATTTGCACTTTTTCACCCACGGGAATCACCAATTTCCCACCAACTTTCAATTGCGCCAACAACGGATTTGGAACAAAAGGAGCTCCAGCAGTAACAATTATTCCATCAAAAGGAGCTTCAGTTTCGAGACCAATATAACCGTCGCCAAAAATTAATCTTTTGGGTTTATAACCAAGTTTGGGAAGAAAAAGCTTTGTCTTTTTAAAAAGTTCGTTTTGTCTTTCAATAGTAAAAAGTATTGCGCCCATCTCCAAAAGTACAGCGGCTTGGTAACCACTCCCCGTTCCTATTTCAAGAATCTTATCACCCTTTTTAACTTCCAAAAGTTCTGTTTGGCGTGCAACAGTATAAGGTTGCGATATAGTTTGGTCTGCCGCAATCGGGAACGCCTTGTCAACATAGGCATGGTCCACAAAACCGGAATCCATAAAAAGATGACGTGGAATCTTGCCTATGGCCTGCAAAACGTTTTTATCTGCAATCCCTTTCTTTTTAAGGGTTTCAACCAATTTTTTGCGCATTCCTTGGTGGGTAAATGTATCTTTCACGATATTAGATATACGATTTTAGATTTATGATTGCACAAATTAACTAAACAAACAACAAATTACAAATGACAAATCCCAAATAAAAATCAAAGTATAAAATAACAAATTGCTACTGTAAGGACGATCCGAAAATCGTATATCGGCAATCGTCAATCTTAAATCCCAAAAAACCCTTACATTTGTGAAAAACACACGCCAATGCTAAAAGCGGGAGTTCTGGGTGCTGGTCACTTGGGAAAAATACACTTGAAATTACTGCAACAATCCACAAAATATGAACTTGTGGGTTTCTACGACGCCAATAAAGAAGCTTCGGAAAAAATAGTCAATGAGTTCGGTTACAAAAGTTTTCCTACAATGGAAAGCCTGATTGATGCCAGTGAAATGGTTGTAGTGGTAACGCCCACCAGCAAACATTTTGAATGTGCCGAAATGGTTCTAAAAGCTGGAAAACACCTTTTTATTGAAAAACCAATCACACAGACCGTGGC
>JBBQUI010000038.1:0-21123 GCA_038212575.1 Flavobacteriales bacterium | reverse complement strand
AAGCAATTCCGTGGTATAATATTGTAATCTTGAAGAAATTCCGAATCGGGCACGCATGGGTGCGGTCAATAAACCTGAACGTGTTGTAGCGCCAATAAGCGTAAAAGGATTTAAATTTATTTGAACCGAACGCGCATTGGGACCGGATTCAATCATAATATCAATCTTATAATCTTCCATTGCGGAATAAAGATATTCTTCCACAATAGGACTTAGCCGATGTATTTCATCAATAAACAAAACATCCCTTTCCTCTAGATTGGTAAGCAATCCGGCAAGGTCACCGGGCTTGTCCAAAACGGGTCCCGAAGTAACTCTAATATTTACCTTAAGTTCGTTTGCAAGAATGTACGCCAGCGTAGTTTTGCCCAAACCCGGAGGCCCGTGAAATAAGGTATGATCCAACGCCTCACTGCGCAAATTTGCTGCCTGCACAAAGATTTGAAGGTTTTCTAAAGCCTGATCCTGCCCTGTAAAGTCATCAAAACTAAGGGGTCGGAGTTTTTTTTCAATTTCCAGTTCCTGTGGCGAGAGGTTTTCTCCGGTGGGATCGAGGTGTTCGTTCATAACACAAATATAGCAATCCTTTGGAAGCTACTTTAAAAAACAAAGCCATACTTTTCAGTATGGCTTTTGAAATAAAAAGTAGATTCCTCACTTCCTACATATTATTAACTTAATAGTGTAAAGATAATGCAAAGTGTGGAAAATTTTACTACTCAGTACTAGGGATTTATTTACATAAAATAAAAAAACCTTCCAAAAGTGGAAGGTTTTATGTTGTGATCTTTACTAGATTAATGATCCAGTTCGTCTTCGTTATCTTGAAGCGGAACGTTTTGCGGAATAAAATCCTGGCCCGGAATCACGTAATCGGTTTCGTCTTTGTTCAATTTACTATAATCGTAAGACCAACGATACACGTGTGGAATTGGACCATCCCAGTTTCCGTGGATGTGCTTCATTTCGGCAGTCCATTCTAAAGTTGTAGCGCTCCAAGGGTTCTTTGGACCTCTTTTTCCGTAGAAAATCGAGTGGATAAAGTTGTACAAAAATATTACTTGAACACTAATGGTGATAATAGCGAATATGCTCATTACAACGTTTATGTCTGCCAAATCATCAAAATAAGGGAAATTTGTATTGGTATAATACCTACGTGGTAAACCTGCCATACCCACAAAGTGCATTGGGAAGAAAATTCCGTAAGCGCCAATAGCCGTTACCCAAAAGTGAATGTAACCAAGATTTTTGTTCATCATTCTACCTTGAAACATTTTTGGGAACCAATGGTAAACTCCTGCGAGCAAACCGTAAAGTGCGGAAATACCCATTACCAAGTGGAAGTGGGCAACCACGAAATAGGTATCGTGAACGTTAATATCCAAAGCACTATCCCCAAGAATAATACCTGTTAAACCACCTGTAATGAATGTGGAAACAAAGGCTATGGAAAACAACATGGCTGGGTTCATCTGTAGATTTCCTTTCCAAAGTGTCGTTATCCAGTTAAAGGCTTTTACTGCGGAAGGAATTGCAATCAACAAAGTTGTGAAGGTAAATACAGAACCCAAGAATGGATTCATCCCTGAAATAAACATGTGGTGCCCCCAAACAATTGTAGAAAGGAACGCAATAGCGAGTATGGATGCAACCATCGCGCGATATCCAAATATAGGTTTTCGGGAGCTTGTTGCCATTACTTCAGAAACAATACCCATTGCAGGAAGAATTACAATATAAACTTCCGGATGGCCCAGAAACCAAAATAAGTGTTCGAACAATACTGGAGAACCACCTTGGTGGTGCAGAACTTCACCTGCAATATAAATATCGGAAAGGAAGAAAGAGGTCCCGAAACTTCTGTCCATTATCAACATCAATGCTGCTGAAAACAAAACTGGGAAGGAAACAACCCCAATAATTGCAGTTACGAAAAATGCCCAAATTGTTAAAGGTAGACGCGTCATGGACATACCTTTAGTTCGAAGGTTGATAACAGTAACTATATAGTTAAGTGAACCTAGTAATGACGAAGCTATGAAAATTGCAATAGAGGTTAACCAAAGTGTCATCCCTGCACCTGATCCAGGAATAGCTTGTGGTAAAGCGCTCAATGGAGGATAAATAGTCCATCCTGCCGATGCTGGTCCTGCCTCAACAAACAGCGAAAATAACATTACCACACTAGATAGGAAGAACAACCAATAGGAAACCATGTTCAAGAAACCGGAAGCCATATCGCGTGCCCCAATTTGAAGGGGAATCAATAGGTTACTGAAAGTTCCGCTCAATCCAGCGGTCAATACAAAGAATACCATGATGGTACCATGAATAGTTACCAATGCGAGATAAATGCTGGGATCCATAACACCATCTGGTGCCCATTTTCCCAAGAATATCTCAAAAATGGTGAATTTGTGGTCCGGCCAAGCCAATTGTAATCTGAACAATAAAGACATCAATATACCAATGACGCCCATAAACAAACCTGTAATTAGGTATTGTTTCGAGATCATTTTATGATCTTGGCTAAAGATGTATTTAGTTACAAATGTTTCTTTATGATGATGCCCGTGATCGTCGTGGTGATCTTCTACTCCGTGGACCTGTGCGTGTGCTGACATATCTTTTTAAGCTAAATTTTATTTGTTTTATTTGCTAAGTTGTTCTGTCAAGGTGGGCTGTGTTGCCAACCAAGCTTTATAGTCTTCTTCTGATTCTACAACAATCTTCATCTGCATATTGTAATGGCTAATTCCGCAAATCTTGTTACACAGAAGTAAGTAATCAAACTCATAGGTTTCCAAGGCTTCTTCGCCTGCGGCTGTAAGTGCAATACTTTTTTCGGTTCTTATTTTATTAATTCGTGAAACCTTTTCAACTATTTTGTCGTTCAGTCTCATCTCTTCGGTAGTAATAGTTGGCGTAAAAGCAAACTGAGTTATCATACCTGGAACGCAGTTCATCTGAGCTCTAAAATGAGGCATATATGCTGAGTGAAGCACATCCTGTGAACGCATTTTGAACAAAACTTTTCTTCCAACCGGCAAATGCAGTTCCGTAACTATTTTGTCATCCTGCCCGTTCGGGTCTGCAGGGTCAACCCCTAATTGGTTAATACCTTCAATTAAACGGACATTGGCCTCGCCGAGAGTATTGTCGTTTCCGCCGTAGCGTGCTTTCCAGTTAAACTGCTGTGCGTAAAGTTCAACAATTAAAGGATCGTCGTCTTTATCAACATTCATAATATCTGTCCAAGTAAAAAGACCATAAATAATAAGTCCTGCCAAAACAATTACAGGAATGATGGTCCAAATAAATTCCAACTTATCATTATCTGCATAGAAAGTTGCTCTTTTGGCTTTATTTCCTCTGTATACAAAAGCAAAATAGTGCAACAACCACTGAGTAAGGATTCCGACAAAGAAAATAACGATCATCGAAATCAACATTAGATTATCTATTTTAACTCCATGCTCTGATCCTGATTCGGGTAAAAGAACATCTCCCCAAAGCCAGAAAGTGACAATAGTCAAAATATACATAAAGGCGAGAAAGCCCATCATCAAATAACCTTGTGTGTTATTGTCCTTATCTGATGCTATTTCAGAATGGGTTGATGGCTTTACCTTTGCCAATTGGAATATCCTGTTCATTTGCCAAACGGAGATTCCAAAAAGGATGATTACTAGTATAACTAAAAATGCGGTCATCTTACAATATCTTCTTTAAACTAAATGATTAAAAATGGTAGTTTTCACTTTCTTTAATAAATGGATCATTTTTCGGTCTTAAGGAAACCTTGCCAAGTCCTGTTCCAACAATAAAAATGAACAATCCCATAAAGAATAAAAACGCTGCTATTTCCGGAATTCCAAAACTCCAATTGTGGCCCACTGTTGAAGGCATTACCAATAGGAAAATGTCTATATAGTGTCCAACTAAAATGAATACCGCTGCAATAACCACAAACCACGGGATTCTTTTATAGTCGCTATTCATCAACACCAAAATTGGCATCACAAAATTAAGGATAAGCATTCCGAAAAACAACATATTGTATTCTTGGATCCTTATGATGAAGTATGTTACTTCTTCTGGAATGTTTGCGTACCAAATTAACATAAACTGTCCGAACCATAAATAGGTCCAGAAAATACTGAATGCAAACATATATTTCGCTAAATCGTGAAGGTGTTTATCGCTCACAAATGGAATCAATCCCAAGTTTTTCAAGTGAATTGTAACCAAAGCAATCACAGTAATTGCAGAAACAAACATACTCGCAAAAATATACCAAGCAAAAAGGGTACTGTACCAGTGCGGCGTCATAGACATAAACCAGTCCACCGACATTGAAGCCTCAGTAACTATAAAGAATATAAGGAACAAAACAGATGCCTTAAAGTTTTTTCGATAAGGTCCATAGTTATTTGTTTCTGCTTGAGCCAATGAGTTTCTTCGTGAGAAATAACGGTACAAGTTCCAACCCAAGAGATAGATAACAGCACGTATTACAAAGAATGGGAAATTCAAATAGCCTGACTTACCCTGAAGAATTTTATCATTGGCCACTAATTCGTGGTTTTGCCAAGGATAAAAATGGGTTCCAGCGAAAACAACTATTAAAAATACTATTATAGAGCCGGGCAACAAATAGGTTGTAATACCTTCCATAATCCTGTAAAGAACTGGAGACCATCCTGCTGATGAAGCATATTGAATAGCGTAAAAAACCAAGACTCCCAAAGCAATCATCATAAAGAAAAATGCAGCAACAAAGGTTGCGGACCAAGGTCTTGTTTGCAATTGGTGCAAAACATGCTCTTCATGGGAAGCAGCCCCGTGACCTTCTGGTTTTAAATCAGTGGCATGTTTCATGGCAGCTTCAGAATAGCCTTCTTCTCCACGTGCTTCATCCACAAAATTCGTAGTGTGCTCTTCATCGTGTGCGGCAACGGCATGCCCTTCACCGTTATGGCCTTCTTGTTCGGTCATTATTTTTTTTACATCCTCAACTGTTTTTGGAGTGGTAAGGAAACCATAGGTTATCCCGGCAAGTCCAAGAACTATTAGAATGATAGAAAACAGTTTTAATTTACTAGGTAGCGTGTACATATCTTTAGCTATTCTCTTTTAATTCTTTATTTTGGTTCAACTTTGGAAGCTGTAACAGTTCCAGAATTTGTGGTTTCAACTTTGGTACTGTCTGCCGTCTCGGTAGCCATTGAAGCTTCTAAAATACTTGGCTCTCCATTCAGTGCTGCTTTAAGATCCATAACGTGCATTGCAATTTGCCACCGTTCCTTTTCATTGGTTTGTGAAGCATAGGATCCCATTGCATTCAGACCATAGGTTTCTACGTGGTATATACCCCCTGGCACAATGTTTCGCCCTGCATCTGCATAACTTGGTATTCCCAAAAACTTTTCGCGTGTTGCCAAAATTCCTTTGCCATCACCTGTATCGCCATGACATACGGCGCAGTAAATAGTATATAATTGGTTTCCTACCGCTAAATTTTCTTCAGTTACTTCATAAGGGTTTTTCAAATCTGTTTTTGCAAGCTCCAATCCTTCAGTAGTATTTTCATAATCGTAGGGTGTAAATCCACGTGGTACCGTATGCTCAGGTGGCCACATTGCTTCTTGTTGGTCCGGAAACACTCCATATTCGCCATAGGTTTGATAACCTACTGGCTCATACATGTTTGGAAAATACTGATAGTTTGGTTTTTTATCGTTAAAACAAGAAACCATGGTTGCAGAGGCAATAATGGCAATTCCTATGTTTATAAGTGTCTTCATATTAATGGTCTTGCTCGTTTTCAATTAAACTAATCTCCGATGCGCCCGTATCATATAAAAATTTAGTGAGCTTTTCAACGTCATGGTTTTCTACATCAATTTCCACTAGAAAATGGTCATCTGTTGTGCGAACATCAGGGTTTTCAGCTTTTTTAAAAGGCCAAATCTTACTTCTCATATAAAATGTTATAACCATCAAGTGGGCTGCAAAAAATACGGTAAGTTCAAACATAATAGGAATAAATGCCGGCATATTCTGATAGTATGTGAAGCTTGGCTTGCCACCAATGTTTTGTGGCCAATCCTGAATCATCATATAGTTCATCATCACCACTGCAACGCCCAGACCTATTAAACCATAGATGAAGGAGGTAATGGCTATGCGGGTTGGTGCTATTCCCACAGCGTGATCCAAACCATGCACTGGGAAAGGCGTGAAAACTTCAGATATATGATAGTTTGCTGCGCGGGTCTGCTTGACGGCCTGCAACAAAAGGTCGTCATCTGTATAAATAGCGTGTATCTTTTTTGAAGCCATAATTAGTTGTTATTTTTTAGTATTAGTGCCTGTCCAGCCCAATCATCACGTTTGGCCCTTCCCGGGAAATCACTAATTATCTCGTCCAATAAATCGTATTCGCGATCGGTCATTCTACTAACCTGTTCAAAGGTAAAAATTCCCAATTGGTGAAGTTTTTGTTCCATAACGGGACCAACTCCATTAATCCTTTTAAGGTCATCCTGCTTTTGAACTGCTGGGTCGAAAGTACCAACACCGCTAAGTAAGTTGTCTATTTTGCCTCGGTGGGCTTCAAGATCAACCTTATTGTTTTCGACATCGTCATTAGTGGAATCAAAAGCGCTATTAAAATGTTTGTCTTCCACATTTGCGGCTGGGCCGGCATCTGCGGGATATTCTTCTACAGTTTGCACGTGACTGTGGTCATCGCCGTGTTGAGCTCGCAATCTCTTGAAAGATTCACCGGAAGATTTCAAAATTGTTTTTACCTCTGCCTGAGCAATTACCGGGAAGGTACGTGCATATAGAAGAAAAAGTACAAAGAAGAATCCAATGGTTCCCATAAACGTTCCAATGTCCACAAATGTAGGCTGGAACAGTGTCCAAGAAGAAGTAAGTCGGTCTTTACTCAAATCCACAACAATAATATCAAAACGCTCAAACCACATTCCAATGTTTATTATCAAGGCCACGAAGAAAGTCCACATGATGTTTCTTCTCAACTTTTTAACCCATAATGAAAGCGGCACAATAAGGTTACATATAATCAATGCCCAAAATGCCCACCAGTAAGGACCGGTTGCGGCACCAAAAGAGAGGTAGGTATAGTTTTCGTAAGGTACACCGGAATACCAACCAATAAAATATTCAATAAGATATGCAACAGTAACAATACCACCAGTCAACAAGATTACCTTATTCATATATTCTATGTGTAGTACGGTAATATAGTCCTCCAGATTTGACACTTTTCTCATTATTATAAGAAGCGTTTGCACCATCGCAAATCCAGAAAAGATTGCCCCTGCCACAAAGTAAGGAGGGAAAATGGTACTGTGCCATCCCGGAACTACCGAAGTAGCAAAGTCAAAGGATACAATTGTGTGTACAGAAAGTACTAAAGGCGTTGCCAAACCTGCCAAAACGAGCGATACTTCTTCAAAACGTTGCCAGTCTTTTACGCGACCGCTCCATCCAAAACTGAGTATGCCGTACATTTTTTTCTGAAATGGGCTTGTAGTTCTATCGCGAATCATCGCAAAATCAGGTAGCAATCCTGTCCACCAGAAAACTAGCGATACAGAAAGATATGTTGAAATCGCGAACACGTCCCAAAGCAACGGTGAATTGAAGTTTACCCAAAGTGATCCAAACTGGTTCGGGATTGGAAGTACCCAATATGCCAACCAAGGACGACCCATGTGTATAATAGGAAAAAGTCCGGCTTGTACAACCGCAAAAATAGTCATCGCTTCCGCAGAACGGTTAACGGCCATTCTCCATTTCTGGCGAAAAAGCAATAATACCGCAGAAATAAGTGTTCCGGCGTGACCAATACCTACCCACCATACAAAGTTTGTAATATCCCAAGCCCAACCAATGGTTTTGTTCAATCCCCAAACCCCGATTCCGGTTGAGATTGTATAAATGATACAACCCAGTCCCCACAAAAATGCGACAAGGGCAATTGTAAAAACAATCCACCAAGATTTATTGGCCTTTCCTAAAACTGGAGCTCCTACATCTACACTGATGTCATGATAGGACTTCTCTCCCAGAACCAAAGGCTCTCTAATAGGTGCTTCGTAGTGTGACGACATATTTAATTCTTAAATAATTGGTTTTTGACTAAAATTTTTATGCTTCCGTTGTATTCTTTATCATCGCGTGGTAAAACACATTCGGTTTGGTACCCACGTTTTCCAAAAGATGATACATACGTCTATCTTCCTTCATTTTCGCTACTTCGGATTCTTTATCGTTAACATCTCCAAATACCATCGCTCCAGTTTCACAAGCACTGGAACAAGCAGTGTGGAACTCACCATCTTTAATAGGTCTTCCATCACGTTTGGCGTCGAGAATGGTTTTTTGCGTAATTTGAATACACATTGAACATTTTTCCATAACCCCACGAGAACGCACTACCACATCTGGGTTCAGCACCATTCTTCCAAGGTCATTGTTCATATTGTAATCAAACTCATCGTTTTCATTGTATAAAAACCAATTGAAACGACGTACTTTATAAGGACAGTTGTTTGCACAGTAACGAGTACCCACACAACGGTTGTATGCCATTTGGTTTTGGCCTTGGCGACCGTGTGAAGTTGCCGCAACAGGACAAACAGTTTCACAAGGTGCGTGGTTACAGTGCTGGCACATTACAGGTTGGAATGCAACCTGTGGATTTTCATAAGCTGGAACTTCAACTACTTTATATGTATCAAAAGCTGGAAGGTTTTCAAGGGTTTCAATCTCTTCTTTGAAAGATTCGCCTGCAGAATAATATCTATCAATACGCAACCAGTGCATATCGCGGAATTTTCTCACTTCCTCTTTACCAACCACTGGAACGTTGTTTTCAGCGTGACAAGCTATAACGCAAGCTCCGCATCCTGTACACGCGTTCAAATCAATAGAAAGATTGAAATGATGGCCAATACTATCATCAAAAGGACTCCAGATATCTGCTTTTTTATCGCGAACGGATATTGGGCTATGGTCATAATCTGTTACTGGCACAGAATTCCATTCACCTTTATCTTTTGTATTGAAAATTTCAAGGGTAGTTTCCTTTATAATATCTTCGCTTCGGCCTGCCATAGTGCTTTGTAGCTGCACACAAGCAAATTCATGCATTCCGCTGGCTTTTTCAATGGACACTTTTTGAATGTCAGAAAAATTCTGGTAAAGTGGATACGCATTCACCCCAGTTTGCATTTCCTTTTGAATACCGGCAGCAGTATGACCGTAACCTAAAGCCAAACCAACAGATCCTTTTGCCTGTCCAGGTTGGATGATTACTGGTACATTTTCAACAACCGCATTGCCAACTTTTATATTAACATAGCTACCGTTTAAGGCACCATTGGAAACGTGAGTGTTTTCAAGTTCTAATGCTTCAGCATCTGCTGCAGAAACAGTAAGGTAGTTATCCCAAGCAGTTCTTGTTATTGGATCTGGAAATTCTTGCAACCAAGGGTTATTGGCTTGTTGGCCATCACCCAAACCAGTTGAAGTATATAAGGTAAGGTCATAGCCACCTTCCTGTGAAAGTGATGAAAGAGCACCATTGGATGTACTTTCTTCCATTGTGCCATTTCCTTCCGCTGTAGGTTTTACTTCCTCCATTACCATTTCAACATCGCTGGCAATAAAACCATCGTGAAGCGCTTGATTCCACGAACCTCCTGCTAACATTGAAGCAGTCCAGTTCTCCTTTATGTAATCATAATATTTTTGGGTATTGCCTGTCCACTGCAAAATACTGTCTTGAAATTGACGTGTATTGAACAAAGGACGGATAGTTGGTTGAGCAAGGCTATAAGTACCTTTTTTGATTTGTGCATCGCCCCAAGATTCCAAATAATGAGGAGTTGCAGCAACCATTTTTGCAAGGGAAGCGGTTGCATCCTGCTTCATCGCAAATGCAAGAGTCAATTCAAGTTTTTTGTAGCCTTCGGTAAATTCCTTACTATTTGGGAAAGAATAAACAGGATCTACACCTACAGTGATCAAACCTTTAATACTGCCCGAAACAACGCCGTTAATAACATTCATTACTTCGGTATTGCTACCTTGTCTTGTAAGTAATGGTTTGTTAGCATCCATCGCTTCACTGCTGGCATTAAAATTCAAAGCCATGGTTTGGGAAGCCACGTCTGGCAAGCTAGTTACCAACAATGCTTTGCTTCCCGCTTTTTGTAATTGCGCTTTTGCTTTGTTAACAGCATCAGCAATATTTTTTGGTAAGCCTGAAGCGCTTCCGCCAGTCAAAGCTTTTAAAATTTCTAATTGTTGCGAAGGGGTTGCAGGAACACGTTTGTCTGCTTTTCCACCGGTCAGCGTCAAGTTAGCCTCAAACTGAATGTGGCGCGACATTTTTCCTACTGAGCCTGTCGAAGTATTAGGAACGCGTCCTTGAGCATATCCTTTGCTGTAGCTTCCACCTTGCCAATCTCCCAAGAAATCAGCGCCCACAGAAACAATTACTTCAGCTTTTGAAAAATCGTAATCTGGAAGTGCTCGTGTTCCATATTTATTCTGAAAAGCATCCAAAGCGCTGGAACAAGAAACGGTGTCATAAACAACGTGACGTATGTTTGGGTATTTGGCAGTAAATTCAGAAATCAATTTTGAAGTGGATGGGCTTGCAAATGTTTGGGTAAGAAGCACGATATCTTTCCCTGTCATTTCATTCATCTTCTGCGCTACGGCAGTATCAAACTCTGGCCAGCTAACTTCAGCACCGTCCACCATTGGGCCGGTCAATCTATTTTTATCGTACAATGAAAGAACCGAAGCATGCACACGTGCATTTACGCTTCCGCCGTTCACTGCCAAATCATTTCTTTCAATCTTAATAGGGCGACCTTCGCGTGTCTTTACCAAAATATTGGCAAAATCAAAACCATCGGCCATTGTTGAAGCGTAGTAATTTGCTACTCCGGGAACAATTTCATCCGGCAAAACAACGTAAGGTATTGATTTAACTACAGGCCCTTCACAGGCTGCCAAAGTTGCAGCAGCAGTGGTAAAGCCCACATATTTTAAGAAATCACGACGCGTGGTTGAAGACGACTCCAAAGCTTCCTTATTGCCAAGAAATTCGTCCGTTGGGATTTCGGTTACAAACTCATTGTCCTGTAGTGCCTTCACAATTGGGCTGTCTTCGTTCAGCTCTTCAACACTTTTCCAGTATTTCTTGTTTGATGCCATATTAATTATTTACGATTTTTGATGTACGATTTTAGATTTCTATAATTTTTGATTTACACTTTATTCAATCGTAAATCGTATATCGTAATTCTAAAATTTTTAAATTATTTTTTCAATTCTTTTGGAACACTTCTTTTAAAATTCAAAAAAACATCCCTAATAATGGCATTTGCCACATTCCAACCCGCCCATTTCAGCAACCGTCAGTTTTTCAATTCCATATTTTTTGGACAGTTCCTCGTGTATTTTGGCATAATATTCATTGCTCTCCAAATTAACATTAGTCGTTCTATGGCAATTGATACACCAGCCCATAGTGAGTGGGGCAAACTGCTCAACAATTTCCATTGTCTGAATCTCACCGTGGCAAGTTTGGCAGGCAACACCGGCAACAGTAACGTGCTGCGAGTGGTTGAAATATGCAAAAGCGGGCAAGTTGTGGATACGAACCCATTTTACAGGTTCGGTTTTTCCGGTGTATTTTTGCTCGGCAACATCCCAACCTACAGCTTTGTATAGTTTGGCAATCTCACCATCGTAAAATTCTTTTGAATATTCAGCAGTAGCGGTTTCCGGAGCAACTTCTGAAATATTTTTGTGACAGTTCATACAAACATTCAACGAAGGGATTCCAGAATGCTTGCTTTTCCTTGCCGAACTGTGGCAGAAGTTACAATCAATCTGATTGTCTCCGGCATGTATTTTATGCGAAAAATGAATTGGCTGAACCGGAGCATATCCTTGGTCCACGCCAACTTGCATCATATAACCATAAGCAAAATAACCGGCAGCAAGAATCAAGAAGATTGAAAACACCAAAACCAAAAACTGGTTCTGCACAAACGCTTTCCAAATTGGAGTGCGCTTTTCTTTTTCTTCATAAACTACTCCGTTTGCTTCTGCAATTCTTTTTAAAGTGTTCGTTACCAAGAAAAGCATTATTACCAACAATAAGAAGATAAGCGCTAAAGCACCTAAAACCAAACCATTTGAAACACCACCATCAGTTGATGTTGAAGCAACAGCTGTTTCTCCACCAGGAAGGGGAGTTGCCACAGCTTTTGGCTGGCTTGTATAAACAAGAATATTATCAATATCTGTATTTGAAAGCGCAGGGAAAGCCGTCATTACAGCTTTGTTATTTTCTTCAAAAAGTCTTACAGCGGTTGGGTCACCCGAGGCAATAAGCGCAGAACTGTTCTTAATCCATTTGTAAAGCCAATCCCTATCATATTTATCTGCAACATTGCGTAGTGCTGGCCCAACAGCCTTTCCGTCCAGTTTATGGCATGCGGCACAGTTAGCCTTAAACAAAGCTTCTCCCGCAGCAACATCGCCACCTGCATCGACAGGGGCATCAGCTGGAGCCGCAGCAGCCTCAGTGGCAGTTGCTGTTTCTGCTGGATCCTCCTGAGAATATATGGTAGTTGAAAAAGTTAGTAAAAACACTAACAAAAGAAGTGGCAATTTTGAGCGTAGATGTATAAAATTCACCTTTTTCATACTAATTGTTAAATTATGGTCGATAGATTGGCACAGAATTAGTTACACGTAAATGAATTTTTAATGCTCATTTTGTACCCAAATAAAGGCACAAAAGTACATTATAAAGTCGATTTTGAAAATGCAAACAAAGTGTTAACTATTAATTTATATTTGTTCTAAATAATATTTCGGCCTTCCGCAAAGTTATTAAGTTTTACATTTGCAATAAACTTATATTTATATGAACCCACGAACCTTTCCCAAACTTTTTATTGTCAGTATTTTAATGATTTTTATTTCCAGCAAAAGCATTGCACAAAGCGCAACTTTAACTGTAAACCAAGACTCAAAAATCACTCAGTTGCTTGAATTGAAAAAAGAATTGGAAAAAGGCCGTGAGTTTTCGGATGGATATACTATCCAGCTATATTATGGCGAATTGGATAAAGCAAACCAAACACTAAGAAAATACAAAGGAAGCTACAGCAATTGGCCCGCCTCCATTGAATATGAAACACCTAATTACAAAGTTTGGGCAGGTAATTTTTCATCACGCATTGAAGCTGAAAGAGCCCTTATAGAGATTCAAAAAAGCTTTTCGGCTGCATTTATTTTAAAACCTGAAAGACGAAAATAATGGTTTCAAATATTAATTTTCCTTTATTCGGAAAAAGCTGATATGTTCATTCCCGTTAATTTTACAATCCCATCGCTGCCCTCCATGCCAAATTTTGTGGAATCCTCTTTTACCCAGCTTCCTTAGGTATTGGAATAATACTTAAGTGTATTTTTCTTGTTGGTAAGATCTACGGAAGAAGGATAGCCACCAACGCAAAGCGAATAAGAAAATGTTTTCTTTTGTGAAAAGCTCAGCATCAAACTTTGATTACCCAAATCGTCATAGACAATTTTTACATCGGTCTTTAAACTGTCGGGAATTGGTTTTCCATTATTAGGCTGGCGTTCCAGAAAATCAGTGGCGATTGGGGCATTTTGCCAAGCGGCATCGTTAAGAACCCCATCAATCTTTGGTGCTTCCGTAATTCTTGGAATGGCTATTGTTTTTCGAGGAATACTGTCTGAAGTTTGAGCAACGGCTGAAAAGAAACAAATCAGAAGTGAAAAAAAAGAAACCGGTTTTTAAAGAAATGTTCATTTGTAAAGCTTTCTTTAATAGACACTTAAAAAAACTTGATGTTACACTCCTATAGAAAATTTCAAGCTCTGCTGAAATAAAAAACGACCTGAAAAATTGATTTTCAGGTCGTTTTGAAATTTGAATTTTATTTTTTAATTATTTCAACTTTTTCTTAATCGCTACTTCTTGGAACGCTTCAATAATATCGTTCTCATAGATGTCGTTGTAGTTTTTAACCTGAATACCACAATCATATCCTTTAGCCACTTCCTTCACATCGTCTTTAAATCGTTTCAATGAAGCAAGCTCGCCGGTATAAATTACAACACCTTCACGAATCAGGCGGATTCCAGAGTTTCGGAATATTTTTCCACTGGTTACCATACATCCTGCAATAGTACCCACTTTCGAAATTTTGAAAGTTTCACGAATTTCAGCCGTACCAGTAATTTCTTCCTTCATTTCTGGAGAAAGCATTCCTTCCATCGCATCTTTCACGTCGTTAATTGCATCGTAAATGATTGAATAAGTACGGATATCGATTTCTTCCTTATCTGCAATTTGGCGCGCGTTGCCCATCGGACGAACGTTGAAACCGATAATAATCGCATCGGAAGCCGAAGCCAACAATACATCGCTTTCGGTAATTGGACCAACTGCTTTGTGTATAATATTTATTTGAATTTCTTCCGTAGTAAGTTTTTGGAACGAATCTGTTAACGCCTCTACCGAGCCATCCACGTCACCTTTAAGGATTATGTTCAATTCCTTGAAATCACCAAGAGCAATACGTCTTCCAATTTCGTCAAGCGTAATGTGTCGCTGTGTCCTCACAGACTGCTCACGCTGAAGCTGTGTACGTTTTGTGGCAATTGTTTTTGCCTCGCGTTCATCGTCAAATACGTTGAATTTATCACCCGCTTGTGGTGCGCCATCCAAACCAAGAACAGAGACTGGGGTTGATGGCCCAGCTTCCTTCACGTTGTTACCGCGCTCATCCTGCATTGCTTTTACCTTTCCGCTGTGCTGGCCGGCAAGAAGATAATCCCCAACTTTTAGGGTTCCACCTTGTACCAATACGGTTGAAACATAGCCACGACCTTTGCCGAGGAATGCTTCCACAACGGTACCATATGCTTGACGATTTGGGTTTGCTGTCAGTTCAAGTAATTCTGCCTCAAGCAATACTTTTTCCAGCAATTCTTTCACACCATCACCAGTTTTTGCCGAAATGTCGTGCGACTGTATTTTTCCACCCCAATCTTCAACCAAGAGATTCATTTGAGCAAGTCCTTCTTTAATTTTTTCAGGATTTGCGTTGGGTTTATCTATTTTATTTATTGCGAAAACTATTGGAACACCCGCTGCTTGCGCATGACTGATGGCTTCCTTGGTTTGTGGCATAATATCATCATCCGCTGCAATTACAATAATTGCAAGGTCTGTAACCTGTGCACCGCGGGCACGCATCGCGGTAAACGCTTCGTGACCAGGAGTATCTAGGAATGCTATTTTTTGTCCGCCGTCCAGTTCAACACCGTATGCACCAATGTGCTGCGTGATTCCACCAGACTCGCCGGCAATCACGTTTTCTTTACGGATATAATCCAAAAGCGAAGTTTTACCGTGGTCAACATGACCCATTACGGTAACAATAGGAGCTCGTGGCTCAAGATCTTCTACCGCATCAATTTTTTGATCGATTGATTCTCCAATATCGGCAGTTACAAATTCTACTTCGAAACCAAATTCTTCGGCAACGATACTCAAGGTTTCGGCATCGAGACGTTGGTTCATAGTTACCATCATTCCCAATGACATACAAGCGGAAATAATTTTAGTAACCGGAACATCCATCATTGTTGCCATTTCACTAGCGGTAACGAACTCAGTAACTTTAATAAACTTGCTGTCCGCTTCTTGTTGTGCTAGGTCGTCCTCAGATTTTTGACGGTGCGTATCGCGTTTTTCGCGACGGTATTTCGCACCTTTTCCTTTAGAGGATTTACCTTGAAGTTTTTCAAGGGTTTCGCGCACTTGCTTTTGAACTTCTTCTTCGCTTGGCTCTTCTTTTGGAGTATTTGTACGTCCTTTTCGTGCAGGTCCGCGATTGTTGTCTTTGTTGAAATTGTTTCCTCCAGCGGCAGTTCCAGGTTTAGGAGTCTCTTTGCTTATGCGGCGTCTTTTACCTTTTTTATCTTTTTTGTCGTCAGGTTTGGTTTCCTTCTTCTTTTCAGGCTTTTTGAATTGGGTTAGATCAATTTTTTGACCTGTGAAGTTTGGACCGTCCAGTTTACGATATTGGGTTGTAACTGTACCCGACTCCTTTGGCTTTTCTTCCTTAGCTTCCTCTTTTGCAACAGGAGTTTCCTTGGCTTTTTCAGCAGGTTTCTCAACCTTTTCTTCCTTAATAGAAACAACAGGTTTTTCTTCTGCCTTCTCTGTTTTAGGCTTTTCAGCCACAACAACTTCAGGTTTTTCTACTTTTTCTTCTTTCTTGGTTTCTTTAACCTCTTTAGCCTCATCCGGTTTTTCCTCAACCTTTGGTTCTTCTTTTTTAGCTTTTCCAGCATCGAGGTCAATTTTGCCAACCTGTTTTGGTCCCTCCAGTTTAGACTCAGCTTTTATAACTCGGGAAGCTTCTTCCTTTTTATGCTTTTCTTCCAGCTCACGTTCACGCTCCAAACGGAATTCTTCCTTTTCTTTACGCTTTTCTTCGCCTACTTCCTTGGAAGCTACTTTTTTACTCTTGTCGGTTTCAAACTCTTCAAAAAGAACTTCGTATTCACCACCCGTTATTTTGGTATTGGGACTTGCGTCCACATCGAACCCTTTGGAACTCAAATATTCCACGGCACGATCCAACGAGATGTTGAACTCACGTAATACCTGACTTAGTCTTTTCGTTTTTACTTCAGCCATAAATGCTTTTTCCTGTTTTGTCTTTTTAAAAAATTTGTATAAAAGTAATTAAAGTTTTAACTACTACTCAAATTCTTCTTTTAATATATTTATTACATCGCGGATGGTTTCCTCTTCCAAATCGGTGCGTTTTACCAAATCGTTGATGTCGTGTTCCAGTATACTTTTAGCGGTATCCAAACCAATTTTATGGAATTCCTGAATTATCCATCCTTCTATTTCATCAGAGAATTCGCTCAATTCCACATCTTCTTCTGCGCCTTCGCGAAGCACGTCAATTTCATAACCCGTTAACTGTCCGGCCAAACGAATGTTGTGACCGCCACGACCGATTGCTTTACTTACTTCCTCTGGACGAAGAATAACCTCAGCGCGTTTTTTTACCTCATCTATTTTTACCGAAGTAACCTTTGCAGGGCTAAGCGCCCTAGTTATATATAAGGTAAGGTTGCTGGTATAGTTAATTACGTCTATATTCTCGTTGCCAAGTTCACGAACAATTCCGTGGATTCTGGAACCTTTCATACCTACGCAAGCACCTACTGGATCAATACGATCATCATAAGAATCTACGGCTACTTTTGCCTTTTCACCCGGAATACGCACTACTTTTTTAACAGTAATCAAACCGTCAAAAACCTCTGGAATTTCCTGCTCAAACAGTTTTTCAAGGAAAACTGGCGCAGCGCGGCTCATGATAATTGTAGGCTTATTTCCTTTTAAATCTACACTTTCAATAATTCCACGAACGTTGTCTCCTTTTCTGAAAAAATCTGAAGGGATTTGTTTTTCCTTCGGAAGAATTATCTCATTGCCATCATCATCCAAAAGAATAACGGCGCGATGGCGAATGTGATGAACTTCCGCAGTATAGATTTCGCCTTCAAGGTCCTTGAACTGCTTATAAATAATAGTATTGTCGTGCTCGTGTATTTTTGAAATAAGGTTTTGACGAAGTGCCAAAATGGAACGGCGGCCAAGGTCAATCAGTTTAACTTCTTCCGAAACATCTTCTCCAATCTCAAAATCGGGTTCAATTTTTCGTGCAGCCGTCAATGAAATTTCCTCGTTGGGATCTTCCACTTCTCCATCTGCTACAACAATACGATTCCTCCATATTTCAAGATCGCCCTTATCTGGGTTCACAATAATATCAAAGTTGTCGTCGCTTCCGTATTTTTTCTTCAGCGCGTTTCTGAAAACGTCTTCAAGTATCGCCATTAGCGTTACTCTATCTATTTGTTTATCGTCTTTAAATTCCGAAAAAGAATCGATCAGTGCTAAGTTTTCCATATCAATCCAATTAAAATGTTATCATCACTTTTGCTTCTACTATATCTTTATAAGGCAGGGTTACCTCTTTTTGAACGGTCACTTTTCCTTTACCGACAGGTTTGGGCTCGCGCGCAGACCATGTTAAGGTACAGCTTTCTTCGTTTGCGGAAATCAATTCCCCTTCAATTTTTTCTTCGCTTTTGGTTCTCAACCTTAGGTTTCTGCCAATATTTTTTTTGAACTGTCTTGGTAAGGTCAATGGTTCCGAAACACCGGACGACATCACTTCCAAAGAAAAATCGTATTCCTCGCGGTCCAAATTGTGTTCAATCTCGCGGCTAACCGCCATACAATCCTCAACTGTAACGCCTTTATCGCCGTCCAGGATGACCCTAATTTGGTTGTCTTCAGAAATGTTTAGGTCGATCAAAAACAGTGACTTGTTTTTCTCCAGCGCACTTTCCAGCAGTTGTGCTACTTTTTCACGCATCATTTTAAGCTATAAAAAGAGGGGACTTTAGTCCCCTCAGATAATTTCGTATCAAATTCGGTGCAAATATACTATATTTTTTAATATTATAAAAATCAAGTGCAAACGATTTATTTTTGTACTTTAATGCAGCAAATATAAATAATAAACAACCATTGAACATGAAACGAATCCTAGTCCCTACAGATTTTTCCGAACAAGCAGAAAATGCACTAAAAGTAGCCGTAAAGCTTTCAAAAAAGCACAATAGTGAAATCTATGTGCTCCACTCCATGGAGATGCCGCTTCACCTTGCTTCATCATCAGATTCCGGAAGTCTTCCAGAATCCCTCTTCTTTATAAAGCTTGCTGAGAAAAGATTTAACGATCTTCGGGAAAGCCCATATTTGGAAGGCACGGCAATAAATGAAGCAATTGGCCACAGCGAAATCTATGAAGATATTGAAGAAGCCTGCAAGAAAAATAACATAGATTTAATAGTAATGGGTTCCAATGGCGCCAGTGGTTTTAAAGAAATGTTTGTGGGCAGCAATACCGAAAAAGTGGTGAGGACCTCCAAAATTCCCGTGCTTGTAATAAAAAATAATCATCCAGAATTTAAAATTAATGATTTCGTTTTCGCCACCGACTTTTCCGAAGAAGGCCGCGGGGCCTTAGACAAAGCGCAAAAATTTGCTAAAAAAGTAGAAGCCAAAATGCACCTACTCTTTGTAAATACACCTGCAGATTTTAAAACTTCTGCACAGGCACATAAAATTATGGAAAATTTCGTGAGGGGAATGGGAGCGGAAAACTACACACTCAACATTTATAACGACACCTCCGTAGAAAAAGGCATCCTCAATTTTGCACAACAAATTAATGCACAATTAATTGGAATGGGTACGCACGGTCGCAAAGGCATTTCGCATTTCTTTAACGGAAGCATCAGTGAAGATATGGTGAACCACGCCAATATGCCGGTTATAACTTTTAAAATTTAATGAAATATTCGTTTCTGGCAATAGTATTTCTATTTCTAAGTTGCAAGGAATTTGGCGATGAATACAAACCAGAAATAGATTTAAATACCCCGGAACCGTCTAATGTTATAATAGAAAAAATAGATCTGCCCGAAGGGGCGATAATAGCCGATTTTTTCGGAAATCAGGATTCCCTATATGCCTTTATAAAAGAAAATGACCCTTCAAATGAAGTAACGCTTATTAGTTTTGAAAACAATAAATTGCCTGAAATTAGTATTCCTGAAAGTATTGGCGCAGATCTGCACATTTTAAAACTTAAGAATTTTGACAGTGATGTTTTATTGGTGAATGCAAAGCTTAGGGACACTAATTTCAATGAATACTATCTGTTTGTTTGGAAAGACTCAATTTGGAAACAGCCGGTGAACCGTTTTGATATTCATAAAAGTAATATGACGGACACATTGATACCCATTAGAAACAATCCTAAAGACAGTTCGCAATTGTTGCGTTATTATTCGGTTTTTGATATGGACCGAACGAGTGAGAAAAAATACAGTTGGAAACTCATGCAGGAAAGCGTTTCCATTGAAGAATAATTATATCCTTCTATCAATCAACTCAATTGGCTTTCTACTCAATGGTGGAAAGCGAAGCGCTTCAATTTCTTCAGTAGAAGCAAATTCAATCTTTGGAGCAACACGAAGCTTAGCGCGGAAATGGTCTTTAATTTCCAACAATAATTCTTCGGAAATATTTTCCGAAGCAATTTTTATAAGGATTTCATCCGTGCCCAATTCATTGTGAAAAATTTCAATGACGTAACTTTCAATCTCCGAAAAATCATTCAGAATATTGTACATCGCAGGCGGATACAGCGTTGTGCCCTTATATTTAATCATCTGCTTTTTGCGGCCCACGACGGGTCCCAAACGCATTGTATTCCTTCCGCATTTACAAGGTTCCTGATAAGCCTGAACCATATCGCCGGTTTTAAATCTTAGCAAAGGCATAGCCTCAACGCCCAAAGTAGTAATGGTTAGTTCTCCAACTTCGCCATTTGGGACAGGCAAATTGTTTTCATCGAGAATTTCCGCAATTATAAGTTCTGGGTGATGATGACCGCCATTGTGCATTTCACATTCGTTGAAAGCCGTGCTCATTTCGGTGGAAGCGTAAGTTGAAAAAAATTCAATATCCCAATCTTTTTTTATCTTTTTCGCCAAAATGTTCAATGAAAAATCCTGTTCGCGGATGGGCTCGCCGATGCAGATAGCAGCTTTAACGCCCGTGTTTTTTAAATCGATTTCGTGCTGTTGTGCGTATTCAATCAATTTCAAAAGAAAGGACGGAACGGTGATTAAATACGCTGGTTTAAACTTCAAAATGGTATCCCACTGAAGCTCCGGAATACCCGAACCCACGCGAATGATACCCGAGCCCAATTTTCGCGCACCCAAAAAATACGCCAACCCTGCCATAAAACGGCGGTCCATTGTAGTCATTAACTGCAAAGTATCTTCTTTACCAACCCCGCAACAAGCAAACGAAATTGCTTCGTTGTAAGCCAAACGTTC
>JBBQUI010000037.1:0-21449 GCA_038212575.1 Flavobacteriales bacterium | reverse complement strand
CGGAAGGTTTAATTGGGCAATCAATTCATCATTTGTGAATTTTACTTCACCCACCATAATTTCACTGCGCTGGATGGTTTCAATATTGTCAACTCGGGTGATGCCTTTATTGCCATTTATGAGCGCGTGATAGTTTTCTGCCACATTGTTGCCAATGGCAGAAATAATGCCCATTCCGGTAATGGCTACGCCTTTGCTCATAAAAAATTTACTTCGGAAATTACTTCGTGCGGTGCTCTGCAATATAATCTGCCATTACCTGTACAGATTCAAAAATCTTACGTCCCTCTTTTGGGTCGCTCAAGCGGATGCCGTAATCTTTGTCCAGCATAACGATAAGTTCCAATGCGTCAATGGAATCTAAGCCTAGACCGTCACCAAAAAGCGAATCGTTGTCTGCAATCTCTGCAGCTGAAACATCTTCGAGATTTAATTGTTCAATGATTTTTTCTTTCAATTCTTGTTTTAAGTCGCTCATAATGTGTTATATAATCTGGTTATTTCTTCGGTTTTGTGTTCAATTTCGCCCTCATTTTCAACTAAATAGAGAAAAGCCTCGTAGCTGTTTTCATCAAAATCTACCCAGCCACAGAGTACTTTTTCGGCCTTTCCGCTTCGCAATAAACTGTTGGTGTACAATTGCAAATGCTCTGCGTTAAAGCGGTCAAAGATAAAAAAACTATTTTCAGAATATAGCCTGTGCTTGATACTTATCTCTCCCAAACAAATATTGGGCAAAGTGTAAACAAAAACCGCCGGACTGGGAAAATATTCAGCATCGTTTTCAATCGCTGCTTGGTGCTTTCGGTCTGTGTCCAAACTGGAAGCTTTGTTTGAAAAAATGAGAGCGATGTTGTTTTCTTCTTCGTTCCGGTTTTCATCTTTCAACAAAACATCTGCCGCTAAAAAAGCCAGTTTGCTGAGGTTGTCCATTTTAAAAAACTTGGGATAATCCGTTTTCAAAAACTTGTATGCATTCTTTATAAAAGCTGAAAAATCTTCGGAATCATCATTAAAAATAGTTTGCCCATTGACCGAAACAGTTTGGTTTTTTATATGGCAATAGTTTTTTATGTGAAATTCTTGAATCAACCCTAAAATTATTTATTCAAACTTTTCATAAAGTCCCTTTCGGGGATTTAGGGGCTTTCTTTTTGCAAACCAACATCGTGTGATATTCACCAAGTTTTATGTCTTCCTGAATTTGCAGCCCTGCTTTTTCAATTAATATTAGAAATACGCTTGCTGGATACATTTTGCTGTTTCCGTTGGCAAGTACAGTAAAATATAGCGAAGTAGCTTCCAAAATAAATTGTGTTGACTTAAAATTTTGTCTGTCGGTAAAGGTTTCAACGATAATCAACTCAGCATTTTCATCCATTGATTCAGTACAAGTGCTCAATACTTTCAATATTTCATCTTCGGAAAAGCAATCCAAAAATTGGCACATCCAAATTACGTCTGCTCCTTCGGGAATTTGCGGATTTTCGGAAAGCCAATCTATAGGGTGGCCCGAAATTCTATCCTTAAATCCATTACTTTCAGCATTTGCCAACGCAATATTCAGTTGGCCTGGCAAATCGACGATTTTTACATTTACTTCTTCATTGAAATTACAGCATTTTAAAGAAAATTTACCCGTATTTCCGCCAATATCAAAAAGCGTTTTTGGTTTTCTTTCAAAAATCTTTTCAAGTGCATCCTCAAAAATACCGTCAGAATAATGGTGGTCAAAATCAAACCAAGATTTTTGCTCTGCAGGTTTTAATTGGGAAAGGCCTTCATAAATGGTTGGCCACTGCCCAAGTTCTTTAAGCCCTTCGGGTTTACCGGTTTTAATGGAATCATTTAAATAGAACAACCCTTTGTAACAAACATCATGGGTAAAGTTAAGATTTACACTGGCTGTGGTATTATAATTCAGAAAATAACCCACTTTGGTCAATTCAAATTTATTGTCAATATTCTTGCTTACAATATTCGATGTTTCCGCAATTTCCAACAAGACCCCCACTCCATAAGGGCTTAGGGAAAGTTTTTCGGAAATCTCGTTAACAGTTGGACCACCGTTATCACGCTGTTCAAAAATATAATCGAGTATACCCAATTTCCGAAGCGATACCGAAGCTTGGAAAACAAAGGGCGCAAAGGCAATCCGATGCGCTTCTTCCAAAGCTTCCATGGCATTCATTTTTTTAGTGGTTGTTTGCATTTATAGTTGGTTAGTTGTTTGTTTTTTTAAAATTACCGCAGTGTTGCAACCTCCAAAACCCGAGGCGGTTTTTAAGAATGTATGCAAGTTTTTCGGCGTATTGTTCTTGATGATATTTATATTTTTTGAAACGCCAAGTTCGTCAAATCCTTTGGATATAAAAAGTGTATTTTTTTCCATAGAATACATTCCAACAATGGTTTCCAATAATCCAGATGCGCCCAAAGTATGGCCGAAAAATCCTTTTAAACTGTTCATCGGAACTTTTTCCATTCCCAATCTGCTAAAAGCAATGGCCTCCATTTCATCATTAAATGGCGTGGCGGTACCGTGCGCGGAAATATAATCTATTTCGGATGCAATGATATTTGCCTCTTTCAACGCAGCTTTCACACTGCGGAAAAGTCCTTCGCCCGTTCGTGATGGGCCTGAAATATGGTTGGCATCATTGCAGGTTGCATCGCCTAAAATTTCAACGGCTTCTTTCGGAAGGTTCTTTGCTGAACAAGTAACCAAAGCGCTAGCGGCCACTTCCCCGAGATTTATTCCAACCCGATTTTTATCATAAGGTTTGCAAGGTTCTGCTGATAAAGCTTGAAATGAATTGAAGCCCGAAAGAATAAACTTCGTCACCAAATCGCCACTCGTTATAAAAACGTGATCATATTTACCTTCGGAAATAAAACGCTTAGCTACTGAAATCGCCAGAATTCCCGAAACACAGGCATTTGAAAGTACAATCGCTTCATTTACAAAGTCGAAAAAATTTTGAATTGTTTTACCCAATTCGCTCAAATAAGCGCGACTTTCAGGAAAATTGCTATCTTTTTCAAGTACGTCGATATTTCCTTTTGTTGTTGAAATCAGCAATCCTACTCTTTCATTTAAAGAAATATTTGAAGCATCGATTACTTTTTTCAACGAAAGAATCATCATTTGCTCCAGCTTCGTAAATTTTGAAGCATCCCCAATTTTATTGAATTCGCTCTCTATTTTTTCCGAAGAAATTAAGGAAGCACAAAAAGGTTCGGGCAATAACGAAGCGTTTTCATATTTATCAAGCCCCGAAATGCCTTTCGAAATATTTTCAATAACAGTCAAACTGTCAAAGCCCAAGTTGCTGAAAATATTGTTATATGAAAGATATGTTTTTGCCATTTTTTAAAGTCCCATTTTCTCTTTCCAATTTGCAAAAAACTTAGGTTTTGTAAGTGAAAGTTCACTCTGTTCGTTTAAAAAAACCTGTATGGTTTCGCCTAGGCAAACAAGTCTGCCTTTTGGATCAAAAATGCGATAACGAAAAATCATTTTTGCCGCTGGCGAAGGAATAAAAGTTGTTTTAATCGTCGCAACGTCGCCATAACGCAGTGGCAGCTTGTGTTCGCAAGAAGATTTTACAATTGGCGAAGTGTAGCCGTTCGCTTTCTGTTCCAAATAGGAAATGCCATGTTCACGTCCAAAAGCTTCTCGCCCATCCTCAAAATACTGGATATAATTGCCGTGCCACACAATTCCAAGCGGATCTGTTTCGGTAAACCGAACGCGAATTTCAGAAGTAAAGCTTATTTCATTTTTATTTTCAGACGGCATTTTTTCTTCTATTATAGATTATTGCTATTGCGGTTGTTGTGAGGAAGAACAACAATAATAACGAAATTTCGGGAAGGATTTTAGCAAAACCCACATTTCTTAAAAATACGTCGTAAAACGCTTCCAAGCCCCAATTCATCGGGGAGATTTTGGAAACCAATTGCATAAATTTCGGCATAACAAAAACGGGCACCCAAACACCGCCGAGTGCTGCCAAAATAACGACCGAAGTTGCTCCAAATGGCGCGGCCTGTTCCTGTGTTTTTGCAATAGTGCCCATAAGCAATCCCAAACCTATTGCGGCCAAACCAGAGAAAAGTGCGACAACATAAAGCATCGGTAATTTTCCCGAAACATCAACTCCCGGAAGACCGATGGCTGGGAAAAGATAAATTCCAACAAGCAACATCAACGTAAATTGTATCAAGCAAACACACAAATAAACAATGGTTTTTCCGCCCAAAACCGTGGCGTAACTCACCGGATTGGTGCGCAAACGCACAGAAGTGCCTTGGTTTTTTTCTTTTACCAAATTGATAGAAAGTGGAACGATAATAAAGAAAATAGCAAACAGCGTCCACGCCGGAACGTTGTGCTGGGCTGAGTTTGGTATGATTTCTTCGTTGTTTTTTGTGGGAAGAATTTCTTTAAAAGCGATAAAATTCTCAGTATCGAAAATAGGTTCGGAATCCTCTTCACCCAATTCGGTTTGAAATGCTTTGTAAATGCTTTGGGTTTCAATTTTTGAAATCATTTTATCGATGCCGTTTTTCACCGAAGATTTAAAACTTGTTTGCGTTGCGGGATCAAAATACAAACGGACTTCTTTTTGCGGAATCGTTTCTTTTGCAACTGTCAAGGTATCTTCTTCCAAACCGAATTTTGATAAAATACCCTCTACATTTTGATCCACTTTCTTTTGAAGTGATGCGGAAAGATTTTCCGGAATCACAATTGCAAGTTGGTATTCTCCAGAGAAAACTGCTTCTTTGGCCTCTTCTTCGGAAGATTTCTGAAGAATTTCGAACGAATTGGATTCGGAAAGATTTTCAATTATATTTTTTGAAACTTCTCCTTTGTCATTATCAACCAAAAGCACCGGAATTTTTACATCACTGATTGTTTTGAAGGTGCTATCCTGCACCAAAGTGATTACAATTAAAAGCAAGATTGGCATAATAAAAAGAATTGCAATTCCGCCCAAATCGCGTATCAGCAGAAGAAATTCTTTATATGTTGACGCCCAAAGTTTATGCATGATCGCGAAGGGCTTTGCCGGTTTTTGCCAAAAATACATCTTCAAGGTTATGGGCTCCGCTTTGGTTTTTTATCAATTCTGAAGGGACACCTTTTATAATGATTTCTCCATTATCAATTATGGCAACGTGAGTACAGAAAAATTCGGCTTCGTTTAAATGATGTGAGGTGTAAACAATTGTTGTTCCCTGCTTGTTCAGCAATTTTAAGTGATCGATGATTACATTTTTTGATTGTACGTCAACACCCACCGTTGGCTCATCAAGAAATAAAACTTTTGGTTGGTGAAGTATTCCGGCAATCAAGTTTACTCGGCGTTTCATTCCGCCAGAAAAAGTGTTTATTTTTTTATGGGCAAATTTTGAAAGCCCCATTATTTCGAGATGCTCATTGATGGATTCTTTAAGAATTTCGCCCTTAATCCCATACATACTTCCGAAATATTGTAAATTTTCAAAAGCAGTAAGCGTCGGGTAAAGTGCATATTCCTGAGGAACAATACCAATCAATTGTTTTAATTGGTTTTTGTTCTCCTTAAAATTCAATCCATTTATAGTGAAGTAACCTGAAGTGGGTTTCAACAAAGACGTCAACATTGAAATCAGCGTGGTTTTTCCAGCGCCATTTGGGCCGAGCAGACCGTATATTTCGCCATCTTTAACTTTCAAAGTAAGGTGTTTCACCGAAAAGTATTCGGCGCCTTTGTATTTTTTTGAAAGTTGGTTTATTTCTATCATTGTCCCCCTCAATCCCCCAAAGGGGGACTTTATTATTTATTTTAATCCCGATGCGATTTAATATTTATAGAAAGGATTTCAAAAAAGCGTGTTCTACCCCGACGGGGTCGTATCTTTTGCTAAATTTTATTTCTATAAATATTTGAATCCTTCAGATTCAGTACTATATAATTGTTTTTCATATTAACTAATAACTCAATAACCATTAACCCTTTTTCAAATTGCCTTCTTTAGCTTCTTAAAAAACACTTTTTCCAAATCTGCAATACGGTCAAGTTGATCTGCTACTTTATTATAACTATCAGTTTGGGCGCTTCTATTTTTGTAGATTCGTGATGCTTCAAGAGCGAAATCGCGCCACAAATCGCCAATCTCGGTCATTTCTTTGGAAAGTTCAATTAACTTTTCGTTCCCGAGCAACTTCCCAGCCTCTTGTAAAAATGCTGCATAAATATAACGGAAACCTCCACCGCCGGTGCCAATTTCTTCCTGCATCCGAACCACTTGTCCCAAATAATGATTAGCGGTTTTAATGCCTTTTTGCTTTGGCCATTTTCTAATTAGACCAGCTATTTTATGAATTCCTTTCACTCCAACAAATGAAACTGGCGCTAACATTGCTTTGCAAGTATCTTTAATTCCTTTTACAATTGCTTTTTCAAGTTCCAGTTTTTCTGGAAAAGCGATTGGATAATACATATGTCCTTTTGGAGCGAAAGCACCTTTTGCAAATCGCACTTTTTCCAGTTCCTTTTCGGTAAGAGAAGTAACATTTTCCATTACCGGATCACTGATTAAATAACGATTGCCTTCTTTCCCGTAAACCACCATATTGTGCGCATTGAAATGGAAACGATACTCATCCGGGAAATACACCAAGTTATAAACTCCAACTTGTAATCCAACAGGATTATTTTTCTCAAGATTTTCATCCAAACGTGCTTTTGCTTCTTTTGGATTACTGAATTTTTCGCGTTTCATTTTAACGCCAGTGCGCTTTGCGAACTTCTTAAAAATATGTCCCGGCAAGGCGCGATAGGTAATAACGGGCGCGTGATTTACTTTCAGCAACGGAATATAGCAAAACAACAAACCGCTGCCAATACCAAAAACCATCGGCTCGCTAACGCTGAAACCGTTGTGTTTCATCAAGTTTGAAACAACGCCGTTTTCGCAGTGGGCAGATTGGTGATGGGTGAAGTCAATAACGGTTTCTGGATTCAAGGTTCAGGGTTTTTACCCCCAGCCCCTAAAGGGGAGCAATAATGGCTCTCTTTAGGGCTGGGATATTTTATTTTTATTTTGAATTAGACTCATCGACTTCAATTCTTCAACCGAAATTTCAAAAACATCGGAATATTTCTGAAATGTTTTATTACTTAGTTTTTTAAATACATAAGGTTTAAAGTGCCGTTTTACTTTCCATTGCCAAAAATTGACGTAGCTCGCCAAAATGCCAACGTCCATTTTGTGGAGTTCCATATAATATTCAATGGGGCTTGTTTTGCCTGCAATTACGCGTTTTTTTGCGTCTTCAATACGTTCGTTGATTTCTTCTATTGCATTATTTAAAGCTACGGTTTTTGGTTCCCAACCGCTGCTTTTTTCAGTGGTGTATTCGCCATTGTCGTCTACAGCATAGCACAGTTCCCGAAAATTTGCTGATTCCAGATTGCTTTTGTCCTGTGGCACTTCTTTTTTCTTCATAATCAGACTTCATGGATTAAAAAATTCATCGTAGAAGATACAATTAATATTTCAGCGAGGAATGTTTCGGTTTCTAAGCTACACATTGTCATTCCGCCTGTGTCAAATCGTGACAGGAGTTTTGCTTTTGTAATAATAGTTTCACCAGCTTTTGGCTGTTGAAAAATTTCAACCTTTTTAATGGCGCTTATATAACCAACAAGTTTGTTTCCCTTTCCTTCCAAATCATCCTTTTCAAAAAAACTTTGTCCCACCACCGCGGAAGCGGCTTGGGCAGCATTTTCAATCAATCCTGTTTCAGAAAGTTTTCTCTCTTTCAAAAAAACACAATTCTCAGAAATATAAAATTGGGTGGCAACTGAATCTTCGTCAATTTCCAGTACCGAAGTAACCATCAGCATCGGTTCACGGTGAGGCAAAAAGTTGGAAATATCGATATTTGAAATGTCCGTCGTCTTCATTAATTGGCCAATACGGTTTTCATTTCACTAGAGGCAATTACTTTTCCATCGCACTCTGTTTCTGCGGTTACCAAAGTAACGCCCATAATATCGTGAAGAATTATTACCGTGGTTTTCAACTCTTTTCCGACTGAAGGAAATTCAAAGATTTCAGCCTTTTTAATTGCACCAATGTAGCCAGTTGGGGGATCTTCTTTTTTTAGAAAAAATTGGTAGCCTGTGTAAAGTGCAACGGTTTGTGCCATATGCTCAATCAAGCCTGGCGCAGTGAATTTATTGTTTTGTGTGAAAATATTTTCTTCGGAAATGGTCAAACCAGCAACTACTTTTTTTTCTTCAAAATGAAGCAGTTTGTCCACCATAACGAAAGGAAATTTCTGCGGAATCAGTTTTCCGATGAAATCTTTGTCCGTTATTTTTTCGGTGAAAACACTCATTTACACAACCGTCAAATAAGCGTAAGAATATGCAAAACGTGCGCTCTCGGGTACTTGAAGAAAAATTCTATCGCCTTTTTTAAGTTTTCCGGAATGCACTAATTCTTCCAACATTAAATAGATGGAACCGGCGCCAACATTTCCCACTTTTTCGAGATTTAAAAACCATTTTTCCCAAGGCAGATGAAGGCCTTGGCGTTCAATTTCGTTGTAAAGATTTTCCTTGAAATAATAGGAAGAAATATGTGGCAAATAATAATCAATATCGTCTTCGGTTATGTTGTGCTTTTCCATAGCCAGCTTCATACTTGCAACCCCTTTTTGAAGGATGTTTTCTCCAAGTAATTTCACATCCTGCTTCATTGCAAAAAGCGATTTTTTACCCCAAACATCCGCTGGGTACTCGCTCCAAGGTTTTAGGCTTCCATCTTCCAGTTTATCACCGCCGGCATACATACAAGTTTCAAGCTCAAAGGCGTAACTATAGCCCTCCATCCACTCAATTTTCAATGGTGTTTCTCCGTTTGGCTCACTTTCCAAAAGAAATGCTCCCGCTCCGTCAGAAAGCATCCAACGTAAAAATTCTTTGTTAAAAGCAAGGATCGGGTTTTCTTCAATTTGCTGCAAGTGCGCTACTTCATCTTCAAAAATATCTGACTTCATCCACGATGAAGTACGCTCCGAACCTGTACAAACAGCATTCTTCACTTGTTCAGATTTTATCGCCATGTAGCCATATTTCAATGCGTTCATTCCGCTGCAACAAGCACCGGAAGGTGAGTTTACTTCAAGATTTCCGTTCTTTAAAAAACCGTGTACCATTGCAGCGTGGCTCGGCAAAATCTGATCTGGGCTTGAAGTTCCGCAGGAAAGCAATTCAATTTCGTTTTTGTTGAAAGTATCATCGCACAATGCTTCAACAGCTTTTGCTGTAAGTTGTGCGTTGTTGTGGGTTACATTTCCATCTTTATCAATGGCGTAATAACGTGTTGTTATTTTGTTGTTCCGAAGGATAATGCGGCGGGCTTTTGAGGTTTTTCCGTTGATAACTCCAAGCTTTTCCTCCATCGCCTCATTCTCCACAGGCTCATTGGGCAAAAACTTCGCAATCCTTGTAATATATACGTTCTTCATTAATCCTGCTTTAATGCAACTGATGAATAATAGGCTTTATCCCGCTGTATTTTACGGTACATTGGAAAATAAGTGAGCAAAAATACAACAAATACAATTGGGGCTATAAGCCATATTGCAAATAACAAATAATATTTAAAATAAACGAGCCATTTCTTTCTTTCTTCGCCTTCTTTTTTTATTAAATGATTAGCCCATTTTGTAAAAACAATATTACCGCGAATATCTGTGGCAATCAATGAAGGATCTACTTTTACAGCGCCAACATCCAAAAGGTTTTGTTGTAGGATTGAATATTCATTTTGAAGCAAAGCCTCTTTAATGAGAAACCCAAAACGGGAAGCGGTTTCAATATCATTATCTGAAACACCTGGTTTTGGAAAAATGCCCAACATTTTGGTTTTTTTTCCGCCCATCAGCCAATGCACGATTGTGATTACGCTGATGTGGTTAAGATTTCTATCCACCAAAGCAATGTTTCCAACCAACTTCGCATTGTTAGCGACCAATAATTTCTTCACTTTTTCCTGGGCCATTATCCACATATTGCGGCTGGCGGAAACGGTGACAACTGGCGTGTTGGCAAGTAAATTTTTTGCTTCTTCAGATTTTAAAAAAGAATTGATCGGGATTGAAGGTGTTAAATACCAAGTGGTAAATCCCAAAATAACCAAATCATATTTTTTCTGAAGAATTTTAGCCGAAATCTCTTCCAATGGAGCTGGAATTTGAAGAAAGGTTTCCGGAAAGGCATCATAAAATTCTGCCTCTTTCCAAGGAAATGGAAATTTTTTCTTCGGAACAATTTCGTAATAGGAAATGTTTACGTTTGCATCTGAAATGGTTGATGAAATATTCTTCAGAATATCTAAAAGTTGCCCAGTTTGTGAATAGTAAATTACTAGTACTTCCTTCATTTCTTAATCGTTTGTATCCCAAAAATCAAAATAGTTAAACCATTGCAACGGATACTTTTTAAGCATCCATTCAACGCTTTCGGTGTATTTTTTCAAAAGGCCTTGTGCATCTCGGCTCTTCACCTCAGCTTGGCGTGCATAGAGATGGTAGTGTTTGTTGGTTTCCTTCATTACATACACAAACAAAACCGGGACGTTCAGCCTGCTTCCCAACAAAAAAGGGCCAGCAGGAAAATTTGCTTCTTTTCCCATGAGCGATTCGGTCAACACTTTTTGGCCTTTCATATATCTATCGCCAGTGAAACAAACCAATTCGCCATTAGTCAATGCATTGTTTATTTCAAAAATATGTGACATGTCGTCCTTTACCAAAATAAATTTCACATTGGAACGCATGGTTACTTTTTCCATGTATTCCTTAATATTTTCGTGTTCGGCGTCGGTGGTAACAAGGCTTATTTGGGAACGGGTGTCAATTTCCTCGAAAAAAAATTCCGCTATCTCAAAATTACCAACGTGGGCGCTGATCATAATTCCGCCCTGCTTTTTATCTAGAAGATCGGTTATGTTTTCAACCCCGTCACATTCATAGGTAAATTGTTTTTTTAGGCCAGAGGAGATTGCGGCTTTGTCAATAATGGTCTTGCCGAAAGTATAATAACTTTTATAAATGCTGAAAAGACTTTTTGATGCTGAATATTTTAGCCTTTTACGGAAATAATAATAGATGGAGCGCGTGCTTTTTCCAGCGAAGAACACATAGTATAAGGCTACAAAATAAAGCAGTCCGTAAGCAGCTCGAACCCCCAATTTTCTGATAAAGAATATAAATATTTTATATCCTAAAACGGTTCCTTTGCTTTTGCCTTCCCATTCACCTGCCATAAATAATTATTGCAATTTCAGGCGACTTTCTTTTCAATTAAATCGTAAAAATCTTGCAGTGTAATAACATGAATGAAATCTTCGCCTGTCAATTTCACGCCAAAATTGGCCTCAATGGCAACTACTAAATCCACAAAATCCAAGCTGTCCAGTTCTAAAGTTTCCTTTAGATTGGCCCTTGGTTCAATGTCTTCGGTTTCTACCTCAAACTCATCTACCAAAAAGTAGTTTATCTTCTCAACTATAACTTCTTTATTCATTTTTAATGTGTGCATTTTTTAATTATCAATGCGGAATTGGTTCCCCCAAATCCGAAAGAATTGGACAAAAATACATCAATTTTTCTGTTTAACGTTTTGTTAACAAGGTTTAATTTTGAAGCAGCTTCGTCGGGCGTTTCAAGATTTATATTTGGTGCAATGAAGGAGTGTTCCATCATTAGCATGGAATAAATTACTTCGCTCGCCCCTGCCATCCAACATTCGTGTCCGGTCATGGATTTTGTTGAGCTTACATAAGGGCCCTTTTCACCAAAAACCTCAGTGATGGCGAGTGCTTCGTTTGTATCGCCAACTGGTGTTGAGGTTGCGTGGGCATTTACATAATCTATTTCAGAAGCTTTAATGTTTGCTTGATCCAGTGCCATTTTCATCGCTCGGGCGGGTCCGTCAACGTTTGGGGTTGAAATATGATCCCCGTTTGAAGAAAATCCGTAGCCTATAATTTCACCCAGAATTGGCGCACCACGTTTAACGGCGCTTTCGTAGCTTTCAATAACTAAAGTTGCTGCGCCGCCACTTGGCACCAATCCATCCCGATCTTTATCGAATGGACGGCAAGCTTTTGTGGGATCTGCACACGTTGAAAACACGCCGAGCCCGTCAAAACTGCCCATTGCAAGTTCATTAATTTCTTGGGCTCCGCCAGAAATTATACAATCCTGCAAGCCGTTTTTTATAAGAAAATACGCCATTCCAATGGAGTGGGAACCACTTGCGCAGGCTGCACTAATTGTGAAATTTATTCCTCTCAATTTAAAAATAGTTGAAAGGTTCATCGTAACCGAAGAGTTCATCGCCTTAAAAATCGCCCCCGAACCAACGAGAGTTGTATCTTTCTTTTCACGGATTTTATCAACAGATTCGATGACAGATTTTGCGGTACTGTCGTTTCCGTAAAGTATGCCTACTTCGTTTTTATCGAGAAATTGTTGGTCTATTTTAGCATTTTTTAAAGCTTCGATTGTTGCGGTATAGGCAAAGGCACCTTCTTCTCCCAAACTTACGCGCTCTCTTCTGGAAAGTAGTTCTCTCAAATTTGGTTCTTCAACCCAGCCTGTTAAACTTGAACGGTAGCCGAATTCCTTTCGCTTTTCGTCGGAAATAATTCCGGATTTTCCGTTATATAAAGATTCCTTCACTTCCTGCAGGTTTTTGCCAATGCAGGAGTAGATGCCCATTCCGGTAATTACTACTCTTCTCATTTTTTAGGGATTCCTATATTTTATTTAAATTCCAGTATTATTTTTCGACTTTCTTGTCAATTTTTTTTCTTTAACTCCTCTAATGAAATGGTCCGTTCCATTTTCTCTTTCGATTCCCGAGTAATTCCTATAATTATCTTTTGATTTTTTATAAAAGAGTTAAGAAATAGTCTCTTAACCCATTGCGTTATTTTTCGCTATAAATTCCTTTGCGGACAGCACGGGAATTTTCGAATTTTTAAAATCTTTTATATTTCTAGTGATAATTACATCTACCTGGTTCTCCATAGCTGAGTAATATTGCAGCCCGTCTTCAAAATCGGGGAAAGATTCATCGCTTAATGCAAGTTCTATTATTTTATCATCTAGGTTTAAAATTTCGACCAAAACTTTAAATTTTCGAAGTATTCCCCTTGCTTCTTTTGCAGATTTCTCTTTTCCTAGGATATAATTGGTATTTACAAAGGTCAATGAGGAAATGGCCAGTTTCAACTTTTTCTTGTCCGAGAGGGTGAATAGCGTAGCCGCATCCTCATAAAATTCTTCTCTTTTTGCCAAAAGGTCAATTACTATATTGGTATCAATGAGAATTCGGCTCATTTGTATTTTTCCATTAAGTAATTGGCATATTCTTCCTTATGGTCAAAATCTTTATCCAACTTTATTACGCCGCTCAAGCTTTTAACCAAAGGTGTTATTTCAATATCCCTATCTTTTGGATCTGCGGTCAAAGTTTGAAAATAGGATTCTACAATGCGCGATAAGCTCATTTTTTTATCGGAAGCGTATTCCTTTGCTTTCTCGATAATCTTTTGGTTTAACTTTAAAGTTAATTTTGCGTCCATAACATTTAGTTTGTACGTACAAATATAACAATTAATTACGTATTTAGGAATTGATATTTTCCAGTAATTTATTTACGAATAAATCCCTCCATTGATATTAATAACTTCTCCGGTAATATAGGAAGCCTTCGAAGAAGCCAAAAAGCTCACCACGTGTGCCACTTCCTCAGCTTCCCCAAAACGGTTGGCAGGTATCATTTTTTTGAGTTCTTTTTCGTCAAGTTCTGCGGTCATATCACTTTTTATAAACCCAGGAGCTACTGCATTTACGGTTATATTTCGTTTTGCAACTTCCTGCGCCAATGCTTTTGTAGCTCCAATAACGGCTCCCTTTGCTGCGGAATAATTTACCTGTCCGGGCGTTCCTTTCAAGCCTGAAACTGAAACCATATTGATAATCCTTCCATATTTATTGACAAGCAATTTTTGAATCAACGCATTGGTAACGTTATAAAAACCATTCAAACTAGTATTGATAACACTGTGCCAATCTTCAGGCTTCATCCACATAAAAAGCCCATCTTTGGTGATTCCTGCGTTGTTTACAATCACTTCAATGATAGCTTCTTTATTAGCTTCGTGCCATAGGTCAAATGCCTTATTAACAGCTTCGGCATCAGTAACGTCAAATTGTATGATTTCGCCTTTGCCGCCATGAGCCTCAACTTCCTTCAACGTTTGTTGGGCTGCTTCTTTATTGCCGTTGTAATTTATAAGAAGGTTGTATTCCAAATCCTTCGCGAGTTGAATACAAACCGCACGGCCAATACCTCGGGAACCTCCTGTTACTAATGCGTATTTTTGTTTCGCTTTTTTCTCTTCCATAAAATTTTTTCTCGCAAAGACGCAAAGTCGCCAAGTTACGAACCTGTCTTTTTTCTCTATTCTTTCTTTTTTATTCTACTTTGATGTATCTACAAAAGCCTCCGCGTTTTGGTGCCATTTGCCAAGCACCTGTCCACTTTCATTAATAAATCCCCACTCCTTGTTTTTCTTTACACGGGCAAGGCCATTTTGAAATCCTTTGTCCGATCCGCTCTGCAAAAAGCCGAACATTCCTACAGAAATATCATATTCCATCGGGATTACAAGTTTTCCAGATTTATCAATAAATCCCCATAGCTTTTTATCTTTTACGGGAGCCAATCCATTGTCAGAAAAAATTTCGGCATCGGCATAAGTATTATTACCTAATTTTTCTCCTTTCTCGTTAATATAGCCCCACGTTTTTCCTTCGTTGACAGGTGCAAAACCAGCATTAAATGCGCGAGCTTTATCGTAAGCAGGTTGGATAACCCATTCGCCTTTTCCATTAATAAAACCCATCTTTTTATTGCTTCGTGCATATGTCAGCGGAGAGTCATTTGTGAAATCCCAAATTTTATCTACACCACTAATTGAAGTAAAAGTTCCGTTAATCAGCACTCCAAAACTTTCCCCTTTTCTTGCCCAAATTCCATTTTTGCTGAAATCGCCAATCTCAATATATTCTGCAGGCACAACAACTTCACCTTTTGTGTTCAGCAATCCCCAATTTTCACCGTTCTTGAATTTTGCATGGGCGTTGTTAAAACCTTTTATTTCATCATATTTTGGCTCTAAAATAGTTTTTCCGTTGGTATCCATCAGACCTATTTTATCGCCACTGCGAATTACCGCCACGCCGTTGTCAAAATCATAATATTTATCTCTTGTAGGCGTATTTAAAGTTTCGCCTTTGGTATTTATGTATTTCCATTGGTCGTTTTGCATTACCAAAGCGTAGCCGGAATTAAATTCTTTCACTCGGTCATATTCGGGCTGAATTGCCCATTCGCCGGAAGTATTTATAAAACCCCATTTTTTATCTTTCATTGCAGCGGCCATCTTGCCTGAAAAACTATCTGCCTTTTCAAATTGCGGTTGAATAGCGTACTCACCAGATTTGTTAATATACCCAAAGAGGTCATTGTCGCGGACCAAAGCCAGTTCCTGAGCACAAATAGCTGTTGTTCCTATTAAGAGAATTAGCGCGAAGTAAAAAATTGTTTTCATAATAATATCATTTTAAGTTAGTTGAAGTTAAAATAAACAATTTATGAATATATTCCGAAGTTATTTTGAAGAATCCATCAAAAAATCTTTCACCTTGTTCACATACGGATACATGACTACATCTTCCTTGAAAACAGGCACAATCGCACGGATTTCATCATACATTTTTTTGGTTTCGGAAGAAACCTGATCTTGTACTTTTAAATATTCTATTGCCTGAATAATGGTTATGAGTTCTATTGCAACTACTTCAAAAGAATTTTCAATCACTTTTTTTGTAATAAGTGCAGCATTTGTGCCCATACTCACAATATCCTGATTGTCGTTATTATTTGGGATACTGTGAACGTACATTGGGTTGCTGAGCATTTGGCTTTCGGCCGTGGTTGAAGTGGCGGTGAACTGTACGCCCTGCATTCCAAAATTCAATCCCAGTTTACCCAAATTCACGAACGGAGGCAATATGTCGTTCAATTTTGAATTCAGCAAATAATTCAATTGGCGCTCGGAAAGCATCGTCATTTTTGCAACCACTATTTTCAACTTGTCCATTTCCAAAGAAACATAATCGCCGTGGAAGTTTCCGCCGTGATAAACGTTTCGTTTTTCAACATCAACAATCGGGTTGTCATTGGCTGAATTTACTTCTTCAATCAATATTTTTTCAACGTTATTCAGCGTGTCCAAAACAGGTCCCAAAATTTGAGGAACACAACGCAACGAATAATATTCCTGTACTTTTTCTACAAAAACTTCTTCATCAGTTGAGCCATTATACAAATGGTGTTCGCGTTTGCGGGTTAGATTGCTGTCCTTTAAATGGGCACGCATCATTTCGGCAATTTGACGCTGGCCTGCGTGCTTTTTGGTTTGGTTCAATTCATAGGAAAGGTGATCATCATAGGCTTTTACAATTTCGTTTATGGCAGAGGATGCTTTAATCATCCAATCCATAATGCGTTTTGTGTAAAGCACATTCACAACTCCAATGCCCGTCATTACTGAGGTTCCATTCATCAAAGCCAAACCTTCGCGAAGCTCTACTTTTATTGGCTGAAGGTTTTCTATTTTGAAAACTTCTTCGGTTTTTCTGCGTTCGCCTTTATAAAAAACTTCGCCTTCGCCAATCAATACCAAAGCCAAATGGGCAAGTTGCACCAAATCGCCGCTGGCACCAACGCCGCCGTGTTCATAAATAAGAGGTATGATATTTTTGTTCAACAGTTCGCCCATCAATTTAATTACTGAAGGGTGCACACCACTGTTTCCAAGACTCAAGGTGTTCAATCGTGCCAGCATCGCAGCACGAACATATTGTGCTGGAATTGGATTTCCGGTGCCCGAAGAATGGCTACGGATAAGGTTATATTGAAGCTGAATCCGTTCGTCATCCTTAATTTTGTACTGCGCCATCGGGCCGAAACCTGTGTTGACACCGTAAATAATTTTATTTTCAGAAAATTCTTTTAGAAAATCAAAACTATTTTGAACTCTATCTATTATATCTTTGTGAAGTTGGACAGATTCACCTTTAAAGATTATTTTATCAAAATCGGTTATTTCCAGTTTTCCTTGCAATGTTGGCATTTATTGTTGAATCAATGGTTTGATTAAATTTTTGGGTGCTACTATAATTTAGTTACTTTAGATTGCAAATTTAGAATTTTTTAACAATCTATATCTTAATAATATGAATGATATTGCTGTTGATGTGTTAATTATTGGCGCAGGACCTTCGGGCTGTGTAGCTTCCGCCTATTTAAAAAACAACGGAATAAGCTCCAAAGTAGTTGAAAAAAGTAAGTTTCCACGCTTTGTTATCGGGGAAAGTCTTTTACCCCGCTGTATGGATCATTTTGAGGAGACGGGACTTTTGGATTGTTTGATGGAGCAGAACTTCGAAATAAAGGCAGGGGCGCGATTTTTAAAGGATGGCATTGTTTGTAACTTCGATTTTGGAAAAAAACATTCACCAGGCTGGGACTACACGTGGCAAGTTCCGCGGGCAGATTTTGACAATACACTCGCCAAAGAAATTGTAAAAAAAGGCGTTGATGTTTCCTTTGGGCAAGAAGTTACGGACGTTCAGTTTGACGAAAATGGCCATTCCACAACTACTGTAAAAGACGAAGAAGGCCACGAGTATAAAATCAAAGCAAAATTCATCATCGACAGCAGTGGTTACGGTAGGGTTTTGCCGCGTTTACTCGATTTGGAAAAACCCTCTACCCTAAACCCGAACTCTGCAATTTATACACATATAAAGGAAACCGAACGCCCCGAGGGCGTGGAGGGAACCCTCATTACATTTGATGTGGTGATGGATGAAGTATGGCTTTGGGTAATTCCTTTTTCAAACGGGAACACAAGTATTGGTTTTGTAGGGCCAACAGAATTTATTGAATCTTTTGAAGGCACAAATGCCGAAAGAATGCGCGAAATGCTCAAAATTTCTGATTACTATTACGATAGGTTAAAAAACCAGGAATTTCTTTTTGAGCCGCACATCATAAAAAATTATTCAAAAGCGGTAAAACAGCTATATGGAAAAGGTTATGCCCTTACGGGGAATAGTGCTGAATTTTTGGATCCTGTATTTTCATCGGGTGTTACCTTCGCTACCGAATCTGGACTAAAAGCCGCCAAACTGATAACCAAAGAACTCAATGGCGAAAAAGTTGATTGGGAACAAGATTACACTGGATACATTATGAGAGGCGTAGATGTTTTTAGAACCTACGTGAGTGAATGGTACACGGGCAATCTTCAAAAAATATTTTTCCATCGCCCAGAAAATCCTGTGATAAAAGAGCAGATTTGTGCCGTGCTTGCCGGTTATGTTTGGGATGAAACCAATCCTTTTGTAAAAAACCACAACCGGCTTGTAAAGACGGTTGCGAAGGTTATTGATATGGAAAATGAGGTGGCTAGTTAGTTATATTTAAAACACCTATACTCAATCGTATTTCAAAAAAAATTAACCATCCGATTAAAGATGGTTATTTTTTTTGTGGGTTAAAGAACTAAATATTTTGCGTTATTTAATATTTACTTTAATTAGCACATCTTCTTTTTGTTTTTTATAGACTTCCAAAACAAATTGATCTTCAGCTGTTTTTACAATTCGGTTATTGCTGAATTGATAAACTTCCATTTTGTCCGTAACTTCCCGTGTGTCCAATATTGATTCCTTGGAAAATTCACCAGTACTGTCGTTTATTTTAAAGGAGGTAAGGTAACCTCCATTGCCGTCACTATGCAATGCTGGAATTTGATCCAATTCCAAATCGATGTTTTTCACATTATCCAAAAACACGATATAATGGTTTCCGTTTGCATTGAAATAAGAGTACGACATTCCGCCTTGATATGTCCTACTAGTATCAAAAACCTCACCCATCTTTGGTTTGCCTATTTGTCTTTTCGGTATCTTTTTCATCCAAGCCAGGTTTCCGGATGCATCTATTTTTGAAACCAAAATATCATTGTTATGGTAGGTTATGTAAGTTCTTTTTGGAGTGTGGTGAACGACTATAAATGTTTGTTCGCCAATCAACAATAAACTTCCATCATCACCGACCACAAGGTTTCGCAACTTCATATGTTCAAATTCTGCTTTTCCATCTTCGTCTTTGCGCTCGTTTCGCTTTTTGGTTCTGTTTTTAACGTATTGGTTCAAAACCTCCAAAGGAATTTCATAGGACTTTTCATCAACCAATTTTCCTTCCTTTGTAATTTTAAAAGTGTAAAGTCCATCTGCGTTGTGCAATTCATTATTAAGACCGTTTGTGTAAAATCCAGAACAAATCATATATCCTTCAAAGGATTCGAAAAGGGAAATTCCGTTTATAAATTTATCTCCCAAATCAATTTTGGTTTTTTCTATTTCAGAAGAACCCTTTGAAAGTCTAAATAGTTCCATGTGATAGTTAGCTTCCTCATCCTTGCGTTTTTTCTTGTCTTTATTACTATCATCGTGAAAAACTTTGGCTAATAAATAGCCATTACCATCAGAATCTACCGCAAAATCCTCCACATCCATTCTTCTTTCGGTATAAGGCATTGTATATTCATTTGCCCATAGTTTGTTTAGTGATTTATCGAAAACCTGTGTCCCGATAATGTCATAGCTTTCCTTATCATTTTTCACCTCTGGTTTTCTTCTGTATTGAACAAGGATTTTCGATTCGTCCAGCGATGTTAAAAAATCAAACTTATCAGTAACCCCAAATCCAAAAGCAAATGGTGCAGAAACTCCAGCTGTCGATGCAAAAGTGCCAGCCAATCTACCATCAATATCTATCAACTTTACTGCTTCTGCTATAAATTCTCCTGTTTCGAAATTTATTTCTCTGTAGTAAAGTTGTTCGTGTTCTGTTTGTTTACCGCTCCACGATGAATAAAAAAGATAATATTTGTCCTGCAACTGCTTCATGCCCTCAACAACATAATTATCAGGGAAGTTCTCATATTCTTTAGCTGAAATAAGCTTAAGGGTACCAACATCAAATTTTTGCAGCACCACAGTTTTTTTCCAGGGTTTTATACTCAATATTTGATTCCCGTCAGAGAAGTAATATTTTTTTGGAGAGTCATAAACCTGGTAGGGTTCACTTACATTATAACTGTAATCTGTGGAAAGTTCTTTTTGTCCATAACTATAAAATGTTGCCGTCAACATCAAAAAGCAGAATATTATTTTTTTCATTATCAAAAAATTTTATGGGGTTAATGTCGGTAAACATAAGGAAATATAATTTTTAAAAATCTATACAATTACTTCGAAGGACGGATTTTTCTATGATTCAAGAGAAAATTATTTCTTAAATATTGAAACTCAAAAGATTCGGCAGCATTAAAAAAAACTTTTCTTTTTAAAATAAAAAATCCCAAATTTTTTCAAGATGAGGATATACGGAATGGGAACACCCAGAATTGCAAAGTTTCCAACTTTCCAATTCCAGCCGCCCACGGTCACGTGGGCCAACAAATTGTTGCTTATGGAAAAAAGGGGGAATAAAAAATCCCAACCTCTCTCAAGATGGGGATGCCGAGTGGAGAACGGCATGAGTGCAAAAGCTTTCTGCTTTTGCACTCATGCCACCCACGGTCACGTGAGCCAACAAGTTTTATTGGATTTTGAAAAAATATCGAAAATAAAAATCCCAAACTTTTTCAAGATTGAGATACGGAAAGGGTAGCGACGGGAAGGGAAAAAGTTCAATTAAATTTTTCAGAAATAGAAAAATCCCAACCTCTCTCAAGATTGGGATACGCAATGAGGAACGGTATAAGTGCAAAAGCTTCCAGCTTTTGCACTTATACCACCCACAGTCACGTGGACCAACAAGCTATTGATTTCTACAAAAACAGTGGAAATGAAAAAGTCTCAACCTAAAATAGATTGAGACTTTTGTTGGCCCACTAGGGCAAGGTATTTTTTAATCCATCTTCACATAAATTACTTCAACCTATTGTTTTTATTAAGTATTCATAGTACTTTGCAGTCATCAAATAAAAAGTTCAATTAAGTTAAATAAGCTTGAATAAGAATTTGGGCGGTACAATGGGCGGTACAATTTTATAATTATGGCATCAATTTCATTCTTTCTTCGACCAACAAATAACAAAAGTAATAAGATTTATCTTAAGGTCAATTACGGACGTAAAAAGCAGTTACGATACGCAACTGGACAGGAAGTAAATCTCGAAAAAAATTGGGACTCAAAATACCTAATCAAAAATAATCA
>JBBQUI010000036.1:0-21622 GCA_038212575.1 Flavobacteriales bacterium | reverse complement strand
CCCCAAAAATAGAAATAAATATGAAGTTTGAAATTCTTTTCTATTTTTACTAAAAACTTTATATGAAGTATTTATTTCTATTTTCCGTTTTTATGTTCTGCAATGTGATTTTTGCACAGAACGAAGCTATTGATTCTGAAAGCAAAGCCGCTCAAATAGAGCTGAATGAAGAATTCAGTAATCCCGAAACCACCATTTTGGAACCTGCGGATTTTAAAGATTTTCATGGTTTGGAGTTTTATCCAATCGACGAAAAATTTATTGTTGAGGCCAAGTTTATTCGTACCCTAGATGAAAAACCATTTTTGATGCCCACAACCACAGCCCGTTTGCCGGAATATGTGAAATATGGTGAAGCACATTTTTCAATAGACGGAAATTTTTTTGCGTTGAATCTTTTTAAAAGCACTGAGCCCTACGATGAGCCTGGCTATGAAGATTATCTATTTCTGCCATTCACAGATTTAACCAGCGGTGACGGTTCCTACGGTGGCGGAAGATTTTTGGATCAAAGAATTCCGGAAGGGGAAACAATTATTATTAATTTCAACAAAGCGTATAATCCCTATTGCGCTTACAGTGCTCGCTATTCGTGCCCAATTCCACCAAAAGAAAATGATCTTTTAGTTCGAATTGAAGCAGGAGTAAAGGCTTTTGGGAAACATTAAAGAAACTTCACCAACCACATTCCCAAAAAAACCATTGCAAAACCAATCACAAAACTTGCAATGGTATAAAGCGCGAACGACATAAAATCGCCACTCTTTAAAAACACATGATTTTCATAAGCAAAGGTTGAAAAGGTTGTAAACCCGCCACAAAAACCGGTAGCCAAAAACAGGACGGTGTTGGCGGAAAATGTTTCATTTTTTATTGCAATCCCAAGAATAATTCCTATTAAAAGGCTACCTAAAATATTTGCAATAAAAGTTCCATAGGGTATTCCCGTTTCAAAACTATTAAAATATTTGGAAAGTCCATACCTCAGAGTACTTCCCAGACCACCACCTATAAATACCAATGCTAATTGTTTCATTGACTATAATATTTGTTTTTTAAAGGTGAAATGGAACATCCTATTTGTTATTCTACTATCTGTTTAAAAATTAATCGTGGATGTTTCATCTAAATGCCTTCTTCAACAGGTTCTGGAGTTGAAATTATTGGGATGTAAACTTCCGTTAGCCATTCGGCTGGGTTGGGAGTTTCTTCGGGATCGGTTATATAAACTTCAAACATTTTACCGTTGGGGTCTATCTGTAGGTCGTTCTTTTCAATGTATTGCCTTGCTTTTGTATAAGCTTCAGAAAGATGTTTATAATCTCCTTTCAACGATGTTTTTACCGCAGAAACGGGTTCCATAAATCCGCAGACAACGGGGCTTCCTTCGGGTGTGATTACTTGTTCTTTTACGGGAACTGCGGTTGAGAAAATTACAGTATTGTTCGCGTTGTCAATTTCGTTATAAATAGTGAAGGGGTTTCCGGCCATATTCAGATTGTTCTTGGTAATGAAACCTGTTACAACGTTCATCATCGGTTTCATTTTTTCGTCAAGTTCGTCCTGTTTTGCAACCGAAGTTGTGTACATATAATATCCACCACCGTATTGGGTGACGCCATCAACGTTTATGGAATATTGTTTCATATCCTCGATCACTTCAACAGCAATCCCATCCAGACCTAATTTTTTCATTTTGTGCATTTCCGCATCAAAATCAAAACCGCTCATTGAATAATAGGCTTTGTCAATCAAGGTATGCTCGCCTTTCATTCCCCATGTCACTTTTGTTCCGCCTTCCACTTCTTCAAAAGTCCAATACACTTTTGGATTGCGTTCTCCGGCTGGTGTGTTCAGCGTTAAATCTTGTTCAATTTCTTTATTTGGAATCACTTTCGTAGTGGTCATAGAACCGCTCATATCGCCATTCCAGGAATAGGAAGCCCCTTCGCCCGAAGTTTTTTCGGCGTACGTAAAAGTCATTGTGGAATCTTCTTTTTTCCAAGGTCCCCATTTTTCCCAGCTTTTGAAATCATTCACTTTGTTGAAGACAACTTCCGGTGGCGCTTGGATTAACATGGAATCCTGAACATCATAAGTTCCTTCTTTGGTGCCAAAATAAATGGCACTTCCTATTATAATGATGAGAATAAGAAAGAGTAAGTATTTTAAAATTTTCATTTGGTTGGGGTGTTGATTGCAGTTGCTAAGATAATGAAATTTCGGGGATGAAATGGAGGGAAATGATGCTGTGGATTCTATGGATACTGTGTGATGCTTGTCAAGTCGCATAACTCAAAAATGGACATCACATTATCGCGACAATTATTTTAGTACATTTGCGGGAAACAAAAATTTTTTAAAATGAAAAACACCTTTTTTATTGCGATGGCATTGTGCGGTTTGCTCTTTTTTTCCTGTAAAGAAAACAAGGAAAACAAAGATGGGGCACAAGTGGAAACAGCACAGTCCACAGACTTTGACTATAACGTGGAGCAGTTTGGCGACATAAAAGTTTTGCGCTACCAAATTCCAGGTTGGGAAAAACTTACACTGAAAGAACAAAAACTTGTGTACTACCTAACACAAGCTGGATTGGCAGGAAGAGACATTATGTGGGACCAAAACTATCGTTACAACCTTACCATAAGAAAGGCTTTAGAAAACGTTTATATTAATTATAAAGGCGACAAAACCACTGACAACTGGAAGAATTTTGAAACATATTTGAAAAAAGTTTGGTTCAGCAACGGGATTCACCATCATTATTCCAACGACAAGCACAAGCCGGAATTTTCTTCAGAATATTTAAAACAACTTTTGACCGATACCAATACCACTTTGGAAGGCGAAGCTTTTGATGTGATTTTCAACGATAAGGATTCCAAAAAAGTGAACCAAGCTAAAGGCGTGGATAACGTTGCCCAAAGCGCCGTTAACTTTTACGGTCCGGACGTAACCAATAAAGACGTGGAAAATTTCTATTCAAAAATGAAATCTCCAGACCCTAAAAAACCACTTTCATTCGGTTTGAACTCAAAATTAGTAAAAGAGAACGGCCAGCTTAAAGAATTGGTTTACAAATCTGGTGGTCTTTACGGTCCTGCAATTGACAAAATTATTGAATGGCTTGAAAAAGCACAGGGTGTTGCCGAAAACAAAGCACAGGGAGATGCCATTGGTCTTTTGATCCAATATTATAAAACAGGAGATCTTCAAACTTGGGATGACTACAACGTAGCTTGGACAGGGGCAACCGAAGGAAACATTGATTACATAAACAGTTTTATTGAAGTATATAACGATCCTTTGGGCTACAGGGGTTCTTACGAAACTATTGTTCAAATCAAGGATTTTGATATGTCTGAAAAAATGTCGGTTGTTTCTTCAAATGCCCAATGGTTTGAGGACAATTCACCTTTGATGGATGAACACAAAAAAGACAGTGTAGTAGGCGTAACCTACAAAGTGGTAAACGTTGCCGGTGAAGCTGGAGATGCTTCACCAAGTACACCAATTGGAGTGAATCTTCCAAACTCTAACTGGATTCGTGCATCTGTTGGAAGCAAATCCGTTTCCCTTGGAAATATTATTGATGCCTATAACAATGCCGGCAATACTGGAAGATTGAAGGAATTTGTGAACGATTCTACCGAACTTGAATTGGAAGAAAAATACGGTGAGGTTGCCGATAAACTTCACACTGCGCTTCACGAAGTAATTGGTCATGCTTCTGGACAACTGAATCCTGGTGTTGGCGAAACCAAAGAAACGCTTAAAAATTACGCTTCCACATTGGAAGAAGGTCGCGCAGATTTGGTTGGACTTTATTATTTATACAGTCCAAAATTGCAAGAACTTGGTTTGGTTGATGATTGGAAAAAAGTGGGAATGGCAGCGTATGACGGCTATATCCGCAATGGTTTGATGACGCAGTTGATTCGCTTGAATTTGGGCGATAACGTTGAAGAATCACATATGCGTAACCGTCAATGGGTTTCCGCTTGGGTTTTTGAAAAAGGAAAAGCCGACAATGTAATTGAAAAAATTACCCGCGACGGAAAAACCTATTACAACATCAACGATTATGAAAAATTACACGACTTGTTCGGTCAATTGCTACGCGAAACACAACGTATCAAAAGCGAGGGCGATTACGCAGCGGTAGAAAATTTGGTTGAAACTTACGGCGTAAAAGTGGATCAAAACCTTCACAAAGAAATTTTGGAACGCAACAAACAGTTTACTTCTGCGCCTTACAGCGGATTCGTAAACCCAGTGCTAGTTCCAAAAATGGACGATAATGGTGAGATTGAAAGTTTCACTATAGAGCAACCAAAAACATTTGCTGAACAGATGTTGTTCTATGCTGAAAACTATAGCAATTTGCCAGCAACAAACTAAAAACATATTTAATTCAAATAAAAAAGCTCTTCGGATATCCGAAGAGCTTTTTTACTATAAACAACTATTAAAAAAACTTAAAGCGTTAACTGCATTTTAAAACAACTATTTTGAGTGATTGTTACTGATCCGTTCCAACTATATCCTTGGCAGCTTGCGGTATAATTATAGTTTCCTGGTGTAAGATCATTAAAGTTACCCCCTACACCATCTGGTATACAATCTGGATTTCCGCTAAAATAATAACCACTAATTGCGCTAGAACCAACGCCGTTCAAATTTACAGTTATTGCACCGCAACCATAATCTTGGTTTACCCAAAATTTAACATCTCCTTTATTGTTATTGCCTCCGCCCACAATAGGTAAGTTTTCTAATAACACTACCAAACATTCTTGTGGATCCAAAACAACAAATCCTTCCCGTATTTCTGTACCTCCATTTCCTTCAGCTCTTATTAAATGTGAACCTGAGTTAAAAACTCTTCCTACGGCGTTGGGGTTTCCACAGCTTAAACCATTAGGAAAGAAGTATATCGATCTGCCAATATATTCATTGTCAATATAAATATTGTATTCATTGTTTAGATCGATTGTTGCGCCCACATCAATTTGACCTTTATCACGGCCACCGTAGTAATATTCACAGCTGCCATTATCCGAAACTGCATCTGGATTATAGCTGTAGCTCAAAGGGTCTGTACAACCCGAGATTTCGTCTTCGCCTTCGTCTTTAGTACAGGAAACAGCAATTGAAAAAATAAGGAATAATAACAGAAGAAATAATTTTGATTTGAGGATCATAGTTCTAAATATTTAGTTGATTAGTATAGGTTTAAAAATAGGTTGAGGTGCAAATAGGTATACCGTTACTTGCTTTTAGTGATAATAATTTTATGAAGACAATACTAATATTATAAAATAAACCTAGCAATACTCATTTAGGAGTATTTATTGAAGAGGGAAAGATGAAAATTTTGTAAAATGAATCTATTTTTAATAACTAGAATAAAAGTAAAAAAGAATTGTAGAATCAATCTTTTAAATATGTTTTTACAGCCAATAAAAAAACAATAAAAGCGATAAAACCCACCAAAATCCAAAGGCTTCCTTTATACTGTTTTTTGTGAAGTTTTTTATCGCCACGATAGCTATAAATCATTACAAAAACGAAAACGAAAAAAAATAAAATAGCAAAAACCAACTGGCCGGTAGTAAACATAAATTTGTAGTTTTACAGCTATCAAAAATACAATACTAATTTAAAAGATACCCGCCCGGGCGGGCATAAATATGAAGAATAAAATTGCAGCAGTTTCCGAATTCCACAAAGCTTTTGGCCTCGGAATGAAAGAATCACCCACCGCTAATCTCGGAATAAAAAAAAACCTATTGCGTTATGAACTGATGCGTGAAGAGAACGAGGAATATCTGGAAGCGGCCAATAATGATGACTTGGTGGAAGTGGCAGACGCTTTGGGCGATATGCTTTACATTCTTTGCGGTACCATCATCGAACATGGAATGCAACACAAGATTGAAAAAGTTTTCAACGAAATACAACGAAGCAATATGAGCAAATTGGGCGAGGACGGAAAACCCATTTACCGCGAGGACGGAAAAGTTTTAAAAGGGCCCAACTATTTTAAGCCGAATATTAAAGAGATACTTGAAAAATAAAATCACAAACTACAAGCACCAAATAACAAATAAGCACCAAAAAAAGAAATTCCAAATCTCAAAAGTTCTGACTTTTTGAAAGTTGGAGTTTGATTTTTATTTGGGATTTGATCTTTGAATTTTTGGAATTGAAGTTTTGTTTTTCTACAAAACTTCGTATCTCCAGTCAAAAGGATCTTCACTACGGTTATATTGAATATCTAAAAGCTCTTTTTTGAAACGAATAGCAAAACCGTTGTCTTGCTTTTCAATGTCGTAAGTTTCATCTTTATAGCTAAAGGCGCTAACCGGGCTGATAACGGCGGCAGTACCCGCGCCAAATATTTCTTTAAGGCTCCCGTTTTTTGCAGCTTCCACAATTTCTGAAACCAAAACGGGTCTTTCTTCAACCTTTATATTATCTTGTTTTGCAAGCGCGATTACACTTTTTCTGGTTACGCCGTCCAAAATTCTATCACTGATGGGAGCGGTCAACAAGGTATCATTTACTCTGAAAAAAACATTCATTGTTCCTGCTTCCTCCAAATATTGATGATTGTTTGCATCTGTCCAAATTACCTGTTGAAACCCTTTTTCGCGGGCAAGGTTAGTTGGGAAAAACTGTGCGCCATAGTTTCCGGCAGCTTTTGCCGCACCTACGCCACCGTTTGCCGAACGGCTGTAATGGTCTGCAATAACTACTTTAACATCACCAGTATAGTACGCCTGCGCAGGCGACATCAAAATCATAAACTTATATTCCGTTGAAGGTGATGCGCCAACGCCAACTTGTGTTGCCATTACAAAAGGGCGAATGTAAAGTGAATTGCCAATCCCCGGTTTTATCCAGTCTTTGTCCATTTTTACAAGCGTGGTCAAAGCATCAAAGAAAATGTCTCTAGGAAATTCCGGCATTGCCATTCTTACCGAAGATTTATTGATACGTAAAAAATTCTGTTCAGGTCTAAAGAGCCAAACTTTACCGTTATCATCTTTATATGCTTTCATCCCTTCAAAAACAGCTTGGCCATAATGAAAAACCTTTGCTGCGGGTGAAATGCTGAGCGGGCCATAAGGTTTAATAGTTGGGTTTTGCCACGCGCCGTCTTTATAATCACATTCAAACATGTGATCACTAAAGGTGCTTCCAAAAGTTAAGTTGCTAAAGTCTACTTGCCCAATTCGGGAAGATTCAACTTTTTGTATATCTAGTTTTTGTGTGGCTGAAGAATTCATTAAGAAAATAGTTTATTTGGTAAAAATAGGTAAAATTTAATCCATTTAAAATTCAAAAAATCATTAAAATTGCAATAAGTTATTAATCAATAAATTATTAAAATATTTAAAATGAAAAAAATTCTGTTCATACTCGCACTATCATTCATTGCTTTTAGCTGCAAAAACGAAAAATCGGAAGAAGAACCGACAGCTGAAGTAGAAGAAATAGCAATAAACTATCAATCTTTTGGCGATAAAATTTCTGATGAAAACGTCTTGTCAAAACAAGAAATGATGGAAAAATACAATAACCTGAAACCTGGCGATACTGTGAACGTAAAGTTTGCGGCCACCGTAAAAGATGTTTGCCAAAAAAAAGGATGCTGGATGAATCTTGAAATGGGCGAAAAAGAAGCCATGGTGCGATTTAAGGATTATGGATTCTTTATGCCCAAAGACATAGCCGGGCAGGATGTAATCGTTAACGGAAAAGCGTATGTTGAAGAAATGAACGTGGAAGACCAGCGCCACTACGCCGAAGATGGCGGTGCAACCCCAGAGGAAATTGCTGCAATCACAGCACCTAAACGTACCCTTGCCTTTGAAGCAGACGGCGTACTGATTCCCGAAGTGGAAAAACAATAATTTTTTGAAACGCATATTACTTAAAACCGGCGACGGTTCTTATACATTACATATTTCGGAGTGGGATGAACAATACCATTCCAAACACGGAGCCATAGCTGAAGCCCTTCATGTTTTTATAAAGGAAGGGCTTTATCATTGGGTTTCTAAAAATGCTTCACCAACAATTTCTATAATGGAGATTGGTTTTGGAACAGGCCTAAATGGTTTTCTTACTTATTTGGAAACCGAAAAAAGCAAGTTGAATGTTGATTATACAGGCGTAGAGGCATATCCACTACCTATTGATGTAATTCAAAAAATGAATTACACTTCACTTTTAAATGCTTCGGAAGAAATTTTTTCGCAACTTCACACTTCTCCGTGGGAAGAAAAAGTTGCTATTTCTGAAAATTTCAATCTCACAAAACAGCAGAAATTATTTTCTGAAATAACTACCGAAAACATTTTTGATCTTGTTTATTTTGATGCCTTCGGAATCCGCGTGCAGCCCGAACTTTGGACGGAAGAAATTTTCCAAAAAATGTACAATGCGCTAAAACTAAATGGAGTTTTGGTTACCTATGCCGCTAACGGAAATGCTAGACGTGCAATGCAAGCTGTCGGTTTTAAGGTGGAAAGACTTGCAGGGCCTCCCGGAAAAAAGGAAATGTTAAGGGGTAAGAAAATTTAAATTTTTTCCAAATTAACAAATCCCAAATCCCAAATCCCAAATCCCAAATCCCAAATCCCAAATCCAAATCCCAAATCCCAAATTTTAATTTCCAACTTCCAACTTCCAACTTCCAACTTCCAACTTCCAACTTCCAACTTCCAACTTCCAACTTCCAACTTCCAAAATTCACAATCTTCCGTTAACAGCCTTTGCAGTTCTCTTTTGTATTTCTAAATTTAAGAGTATGATTGATAAAGTATTGATAACAGGAGCCACGGGGCTTATTGGGAGTGAGTTGATAAAGCAATGTCACCGTGAGGGAATATCTGTTAACTATCTTACAACCAGCAAAGAAAAAATTGAAAACTCCGAAAATTATAAAGGATTTTACTGGAATCCGAAAGCAGGCGAAATTGACCCAAAAGCTTTTGAGGGGGTAACCGCAATAATCAACTTGGTGGGGGCAACAATTTCAAAACGCTGGACAAAAAAACACAAAAAAGTTATTGTTGACAGTCGGGTAAAATCCATGAAGCTTATTTACCAAACGCTCCAAAATTTGGAACATAGCATTGAGCATTTCATTTCGGCCAGCGGGATAAGTATTTATCCAAACTCAAAAACAAAACTATACACCGAAGAGGATACCGAAATTGATAATACATTTTTAGCCGAAGTAGTCGTTGCTTGGGAAGCCGCTGCAGTAAAATTTAAAAATCTCGGAATGGAAGTCACCAAAGTGCGCACCGGGATGGTGCTGGCCAAAGAAGAAGGCGCGTTGCCCCAACTTGTAAAACCCATAAAACTTGGAGTAGGAGCCCCATTGGGAAGCGGCGAACAATGGCAATCGTGGATTCATATTAAAGATATTGCGGGCATTTATCTTTTTATTCTTAAAAATCAATTGGAAGGGAAATTTAATGCCGTGGCTCCGAATCCAGTTCAAAATAAAAAAATGACCAAATTGATTGCATCAAAACTTGATAGCCCGCTCTGGCTACCAAATATTCCAGCATTCGCCCTAAAACTATTGTTGGGAGAAATGGCTGTTCTGGTTTTGGAAGGACAATTGGTCAGTTCCCATAAAATTGAGGAACTTGGCTATCAATTCAAGTTTTATAATCTAGAAAACGCTCTACAGGATTTACTGTAAATAAAAAAGAGAGGCATAATTTGCCTCTCTTCCCCTATAAATTTGTTCTTGATTATGCTTTTGTAGCAACCAAAGAAACAGTGATTTTCATTGTATCGCTGATAAATTTATCACCCAAGTTTGGGAAAATAGATTTTGAGCCATAGTTTACATCCCACTTTGTTCTGTCCAATTCAAAAGCTTCGCTTTTCAACATCATTTTGTCGCCTTCCATAGTTACAGTTGCAGGAAATTCAACAGCATTTGTTTTGTTCTTTATGGTCAAGTTTCCTTTTACTACGTTGTTCTCAATGCCAGTCATTTCAAATTTCGCGGTTGGAAATTCTTTCACATTGAAAAAATCACCTTCTTTTCCTTCGGCAGTTCCCTTAAGGTGAGCTTCCAGGTTAGCTTTTTGGTCTCCTTCCAGATCTTCATCGGTGATACTGTTCATATCAATCACAAAATTTCCAGCTTCAACGTTTCCTTCGTTTAAATGAACTGTTCCTGAGGAAAGTTTTATGGTTCCGTGATGTGTGCCGGTAGGTTTTGAGCCTTCCCACATAATTTGTGAAGCTGCTGTGTCAACAGTATATTCGTTTGCCATCTCAGTTGCTTCGGCAGCTTCCTCAGTGGTCATTGCGGCCTCTTTTTCAGAGTTTTTGCAAGAAAATGCACCTACTGCTATAAAAGCCATTAAAGTAATTTTCAAAAATGTAGATTTCATAAGTTATGGGTTTTTGTTTCAGATTGCAAAAGTATAGTTTAAGGGGAAATTTTCTCTTAAAGTAATATTAAATTAAATCCTGTGACATTTTGACATTTTAGAACAAATGGCAGTACTTTTGCTCCCTTCAGAAAAAATGAAAGAAACGCCACTATGAGCAAAAACGATAAATTCAAAGAAAACCACGAAGAAGTGGGCTTTGATGATAAAGAAATAAATGAGCAGGAAATTGCTGAAGAAAATGTAACTGATGCCCTTTCTGAATTACAGGATGAATTTCAGCGCGAAAAAGACCGCTACCTACGTCTTTTTGCTGAATTTGAAAATTATAAAAAACGTACCTCCCGCGAACGTATTGAGATGTTCAAAACCGCAGGGGAAGATGTAATATATTCAATGTTGCCAATTCTGGATGATTTTGAACGCGCCTTGAAAGAAATTGAAAAAAGCGATGACGACAACCTTTATAAAGGAGTAGGGCTCATCAATAGCAAGTTGGGCGAAACCCTTAAAGCAAAGGGACTTCAGTTGATGGATGTTAAAGCTGGCGATACTTTTGATGCAGACTCGCACGAGGCAATTACCCAAATTCCAGCTCCCGAAGAAAAAATGAAAGGCAAAATTATCGACGTAGTTGAAAAGGGATATACCCTGGGCGATAAAATAATACGCTTTCCAAAAGTGGTTATAGGACAATAAAATATGAAGGAAGATTATTACGAAATTTTAGAAATCTCAAAGAGCGCAACGGCAGCCGAAATAAAGAAGGCATACCGAAAAAAAGCACTCCAATACCACCCAGATAAAAATCCGGGAGACCACGAAGCAGAAGGAATGTTCAAAAAAGCTGCGGAAGCTTATGAGGTGCTCAGTGATCCTAACAAACGTTCCAGATATGACCAATTTGGTCATCGTGCCTTTGAAGGCGGCGGCGGTTTCAGTGGCGGCGGAATGAATATGGATGATATCTTCAGTCAGTTTGGAGACATTTTTGGAGGCGCTTTCGGCGGCGGCTTTGGCGGAGGAGGCTTCGGTGGTGGAGGCCGCAGGACTGTAAAAGGAAGCAACCTCCGTATTCGCGTGCAGCTTACTTTGGAAGAAATAGCCAACGGTGTTGAGAAGAAGATTAAAGTAAAACGTAAAAAACTAGCACAGGGAACTACCTACAAAACTTGTTCAACCTGTAATGGACAGGGGCAAGTAACCCGAATCCAAAATACCATTTTGGGCCGCATGCAAACATCTGCCACCTGTAGCACTTGTGGTGGTCTGGGCCAAATTGTTGATTCAAAACCTGAAAATGCCGATGCGGAAGGAATGTTGGTGACCGAAGAAACGGTTTCCATCAAAATACCCGCCGGCGTTGTGGATGGGATGCAACTGAAAGTTTCCGGAAAAGGGAACGATGCGCCCGGTAACGGTATTCCCGGTGATCTTTTGGTTGCCATTGAAGAAAAACCCCACGACACATTGCAGCGGGAAGGAGATAACCTGCACTATGATTTGTATATAAGTTTTTCTGAAGCAGCTTTGGGTACTTCCAAAGAAATAGAAACCGTAACAGGAAAGGTGCGTATAAAAATTGATGCTGGGGCACAGAGCGGAAAAATTCTGAGACTTCGCAATAAAGGAATTCCGAGTATAAATGGTTACGGAACTGGAGATTTACTTGTTCACATAAATGTTTGGACCCCAAAATCCCTTTCAAAAGAGCAAAAAGATTTTTTTGAAAAAATGAGTGATGACGAGCATTTCCAGCCAAAACCCGAAAAGGAAGACAAATCATTTTTTGAAAAAGTAAAAGATATGTTTTCTTAAATAAACGTTAATTTAAATTTTTTGTATATATTTGAAGTGTCGCTTCGAACTAGAGGCGACAATTTTTCTTTTTCATAGCAATTTTTTTTCCCATCCAGAATTCATTTTTTGGGTGGGTTTTGTTTTTAGGAAATTCTCAATCCTCTTTCCCTAAATGGAAAATTTCAACATACTTTTTCTCTTATCTTTTTTCTTTCGTCTCTTTTCTAGTGTATTTTTTGTAAAAGAAATCATAAATCTTACACCCTTTCAGAGATAGGGGGCAAGCAAATCAATATATTTACATACTTCAAATAAAATTTATGGAAAAACTTTTAGTGGTCAACAATGTTTCCAAAACCTACGGTGATTATAAAGCGCTTAACAATGTATCCATAGAGGTTGAAAAAGGCAGTATTTTTGGACTATTGGGACCGAACGGTGCCGGAAAAACAACTTTAATTAGAATAATAAACCAAATAACAATGCCCGATACGGGTTCGGTCATTTTGGATGGAGAACCACTTCAGCCTCATCACATTAAATACATTGGTTATCTTCCTGAAGAACGCGGACTCTATAAAACAATGAAAGTTGGGGAACAGGCTTTATATTTGGCGCAGCTGAAGGGACTTTCAAAACAGGAAGCTAAGGAACGATTGAAATATTGGTTCGATCGTTTACAAATTGGTGATTGGTGGGACAAAAAAATACAAGAACTATCCAAAGGGATGGCCCAGAAAATACAGTTTGTAGTTACGGTGCTCCATAAACCAAAATTGCTAATTTTTGATGAACCTTTCAGCGGTTTTGACCCGATAAATGCAAACCTTATAAAAGATGAAATTTTAAAGCTTCGCGACGATGGAGCTACCATTATTTTTTCAACCCACCGAATGGAATCTGTGGAAGAAATGTGCGATCACATTGCCTTACTTCACAAATCTAACAAAATACTGGATGGAAGATTGGTAGATATAAAGCGCCAATACAGAAACAATATGTTTGAAATTGGTTTGATAACGCCAAACCACGCAGCCACATCGGCATTGTTGAAGGAAAAATTTGAAATATTTCCCGCAACTTTCAAGAGTATTAATGACGAGTTGCAATACAAAGTGAAAGTGCCGGATTCTGTTTCATCAAATGATTTTATAAACTATTTGACTTCGCAGGGGCAATTGACTCATTTTGTAGAGGTAATTCCTTCCGCCAGCGATATTTTTATTGAAACCATTCAAAAAAATTAAATACTAATGAACCATCTTCCTCTTATAATAAAAAGGGAATACCTTACCAAAGTCCGCAATAAGTCGTTCATAATTATGACTTTTTTAAGCCCAATTATATTCGTGGGCATTTTTGCTTTGGTAGCCTATCTGTCAAGCTTGAACAATGATACCATTCGTAATATTTCGGTCTTGGACGAGAGTGGATTATTTGCGGATGAATTTAACAGTACCCCGCACACACGCTATAAAATACTGAAGAATGTTTCATTGGAAGAAGCAAAAAATGAAGCTGAAACCCAAGAAACCTACGGCTTGCTCTACATTCCGAAAACCGAAAACTTAGAGTCACTTTCCAAGGGAATCACTTTTTATTCTGAAGATTCCCCTTCGCTTTCATTGATGGGCGATATTAATGATATGCTGGAAACTAAAGTGAATACTGTGAAGCTGAAAGAAGCCGGAATAGATTCCGAGACCATTAAAAGTCTTCACATAAACATCAGCGCCAATCAAGAAACGTTCAAAGGAAAAGAAACTTCAAAACTTGGTTCCGGTTTAAAACTGGCCTTTGGTGGTGCCGCAGGATATTTGCTGTTTATGTTCATCATTATTTACGGCAATATGATTATGCGCAGCGTGATTGAAGAAAAAACCAGCAGAGTTATCGAAGTTATTATTTCATCCGTAAAACCGCGTGTATTGCTTTTGGGAAAAATATTCGGAACCACCTTGGCAGGAATTACCCAGTTTTTAGTTTGGGTCGTGCTGATTTTGGTTTTGATGACAGTTGTAACTTCCGTTTTTGGAATTGATACCGCCGCAGCATCACCTTCACAACAAGTTATTGAAAACAGCGTAGATGGCGGAACGCAGCAAGTTTTGCACGATATAATGCTGGAAATAAACAATCTTCCAATTGCTAACCTTATTATAATGTTTATCCTCTTTTTTGTAGGCGGCTATTTGCTTTACGCTTCCTTATACGCCTCCGTTGGCGCTGCAGTTGATAGCGAAACCGATACCCAACAATTCATGATGCCTATTTTAATGCCACTTATTTTGGCCGTTTATGTAGGTTTTTTCACGGTAATTGATAATCCCCACGGAACTGTTTCTCAGGTTTTCTCTTATATTCCCTTTACATCGCCCGTTGTAATGCTGATGCGCATTCCGTTTGGTGTTCCACTTTGGCAACAGATTATTTCAGTAGTAATTCTGTTCGCTACTTTTGGTGGAATGGTTTGGTTTGCGGCCAAAATTTACCGCGTTGGTATTTTAATGTATGGAAAGAAACCAACCTACAAAGAAATTTATAAGTGGCTTAAATATTAAAAAAATTGCTTGGCCGAATAATACTATGGATTCGGTTATAATCTATACTAAAAAAAGAAAAATATGAAACGAAACATTTTTATAACCTCATTCCTTTTGCTATTTGCGTTAGGAATAACAGCCCAAACAACAGATTTGGCCCGCGTAGAATATTTAACGCTCCCATTTTCCAAATCAGATAACTCCATCAATCGTTATCGTGCGCTGGTGCAGGCGCCTATCCCTATAAATAAAGAAAAGAAAAACTATTTGGTGATAGGTTTAGAATACAGATATGTAGATATTAGTATAAAGGATAATGAAGATATTTTAGCCTTTATGGGCCCCGTTCCTCCCAATGAAAATATTCAGGACAACCTTGTAACTTCAGTTCAGCAAATAGATGCCTATTTGGGGTACACATGGACCGCCAACAATGATTGGAGGTTTGGTCTAAAATTTGGACCAAAATTCCAAAGTGATTTTAAAGATGGCCTTCAAAGTGATGATGTATTATATGAAGGAGCAGTATATGCAATAAAAGACAAGAAAAATGATACTTTGGATGGCAACAAACCTTATAGATTGGTATTGGGGCTTACCTATTCAACCACGCCCGGTAGAAATTTTCCACTGCCTATTTTAAATTATTATAAAGAATTTCGTCCCAATTGGACGTATACCTTGGGAGTACCCAAAACAAATGTGAGGTATTATTTAAACGATAATCATAAAGATGCACTGCAGGCTTTTGCTACTTTGGATAATGTATATGCCAACATTCAGCAGAACTTTGTGCCTATTTCCGATCAAAATTCGGATGGGAAAGTTGCCGAAAGCATTCAAGAAACTATTGGTCTTTTAGGTTTGGGTTATGAACATTTTTTCACCAAGCATCTATTGTTTTATGGGTATGCAGCGCATTCAGTATATAATGATTTCCGGTTGGAAGATGGCGATGGCAACAAGATATATAAAATAAATACCGAAAATTCGCCTTATTTTAGGGCAGGATTAAAATTTAAATATTAATGGCGAGAATACTTATAATAGAAGACGAAGCAGCAATAAGAAGGGTTTTGGTGAAAATCCTTTCCGAAGAAAATCAGGGTTATGAGGTTTTTGAAGCCGAAGATGGCCTTGCCGGAATGGAAATCATTAAAAAAGAAGATTTCGATTTGGTGCTTTGCGATATTAAAATGCCAAAAATGGACGGTGTTGAGGTTTTGGAAGCCGTAAAAAAAATAAAACCCGAAATTGCAATGGTAATGATTTCCGGACACGGAGATCTTGATACCGCAGTAAATACTATGCGTTTGGGGGCTTTCGATTATATTTCGAAACCGCCAGATTTGAACCGTTTGCTGAATACCGTTCGTATTGCCTTAGACCGAAAGGAACTGGTGGTTGAAAACACCCGACTAAAGAAAAAAGTTTCTAAAAACTACGAAATGGTCGGCGAATCGCCAGAAATAGAACATATAAAAGAAATGATCGAGAAAGTGGCGCCCACCGAAGCCCGCGTTTTGATCGCGGGTCCCAACGGAACCGGAAAAGAGTTGGTGGCGCACTGGCTTCACCAAAAAAGCGAACGCAGCAGTGGTCCGATGATTGAGGTTAACTGTGCCGCAATACCAAGCGAATTGATTGAAAGTGAACTTTTCGGTCATGTGAAAGGGGCATTTACATCAGCAATTAAAGACCGCGCCGGTAAGTTTGAAGCCGCAAACGGAGGGACCATTTTTCTTGATGAAGTTGGCGATATGAGCCTTTCCGCACAAGCAAAAGTACTTCGGGCATTACAGGAAAATAAAGTGCAGCGCGTAGGTAGCGACAGAGATATTAAAGTGGATGTTCGCGTTATTACCGCTACTAACAAAGATTTAAAAAAGGAAATAGAAGATGGCAACTTCCGTGAAGATCTTTATCACAGGTTGGCTGTTATTCTCATAAAAGTTCCATCCTTAAATGATAGAAGAAACGACATTCCGCTGTTAGTTGATTATTTTTCAGAAAAAATTTCAACGGAACACGGTACCGCCAAAAAGAAATTTTCCGCTAAAGCCATAAAGCTTTTGCAAGAATATGACTGGACAGGAAATATCCGCGAACTTCGAAATGTTGTGGAACGATTGATTATTCTGGGGGGAAAAGAAATCAGCGAGGAAGATGTAAAATTGTTTGCCAGTAAATAAGTCGATGAGTTTAGAAGTGGATGATTTGAGAAGTCGATGAGTTTAGAAGTCGATTAGTTTAGAAGTGGATGAGTTCAAAAGTTTAAAAGTTTACATTTTAATCTATATAATTTAGTTTTCAGAAACAATAGAAACAATAGAAACAATAGTATCCATAGCATCCATAGAATCCATAGCAAAATGAAGCAAGTAAAAATTGAAGATTTTAAGGTAACCGAACCCATAAAGCTGGATGGCACCCGTAATGATTGGGACTTGCAAGCTTCAGAAGACGAACTGGAGGACCATTTGGAAGACACCCGAATAAAGCTCGGCAAGCTTCAAGATACATTATATGCTCACGGTAAATATGCGGTTTTGGTGTGTCTTCAAGGAATGGACACAGCTGGAAAAGACAGTCTTATTCGTGAGGTCTTTAAGGATTTTAATGCCCGTGGGGTAGTGGTGCACAGTTTCAAAACGCCTACTGTGCTTGAGAAAAAACACGATTACCTTTGGCGTCACTATATTGCACTTCCCGAACGTGGAAAGTTTGGGGTTTTCAATAGAACACATTATGAAAATGTTTTGGTAACAAGAGTGCATCCGGAATATATTCTTGGAGAAAATTTGCCAGATGTAAATAGTTTGGAAGATATTGACACCGAATTTTGGGACAAACGTTTTCAGCAGATCAATGATTTTGAAAAGACAATTCAACAGAATGGGACTATTATTTTCAAATTCTTTTTGAATCTTTCCAAGGACGAACAAAAAGAGCGGCAACTCCGCAGATTAGACAAACCTGAAAAAAACTGGAAATTTTCCCCAGGCGATTTGGATGAAAGGGAGCTGTGGGAAGATTACAGAAAATGTTATGAAGATGCCATTAACCGCACCTCAAAGCCACACGCGCCTTGGTATATTATTCCTTCAGACGATAAAGAAACTGCTCGGGTAATTGTAGCTGAAATTATGTTGCAGGAACTCAAAAAATATAATGACATTAAAGAGCCGGAATTGGACGACGATATAAAAGCGAAAATTTCAGAGTACCGAGAACGACTTAAAAATGATTAATTTTGCCTCCGCTTAGTTTGATAGAAAACTAATTCCAATAAAATATTTTCAATGAAAATCTATTTGCTCCCCACACTTCTTTTTACTTTATTTTTTTCATCAGTAATCATTTCACAGAATGCAGTTCAGGATTCTGTCATGCTGAAAAAACTCTATACCGCTTCTTTAACTGAAGGGAAAAGCTACGAATGGCTAGACTATCTTTCCAACGAAATTGGAGGCAGACTTTCCGGCTCCATCGAAGCTGAAAATGCGGTGAAATATACCGAAGCGCAACTCAACGAACTAGGGTTGGACAAAGTATGGCTTCAGCCAGTAATGGTTCCGAAATGGACCAGGGGTTTTAAGGAATACGCCTATATTGAAACAACAAATGGCGAGAAAAAAGTTACAGAAATTTGTGCCCTTGGTGGCTCGGTAGCAACCCCCAGTCTGGGTATAAAGGCCGAAGTTGTTGAGGTAAAAGGGCTTGATGAACTTGCTTCATTGGGCAAAGAAAAGCTTGCAGGGAAAATTGTTTTCTACAACAGACCGATGCAGGCAGATTTAATACAGACTTTTGAGGCCTATGGCGGTTGCGTGGACCAAAGATATTCTGGCGCTGCTGAAGCTGCAAAGTATGGCGCGCTTGGCGTGATTGTGCGTTCTATGACCCTGAGCATGGATGATTACCCACATACTGGGGCGATGAGTTATGGCGATACGCCCGTTTCCCAAAGGATTCCGGCAGCCGCTATTAGTACCAATGGAGCAGAATATTTAAGCAAGCTTCTGAAATTGCAGCCCAGTCTGTTGTTTTATTTCAAACAAAACTGTAAAACTTTTGACGATGTACAGTCTTACAATGTAATTGGCGAAATTACTGGCAGTACAAAACCCAATGAATATATGGTTGTGGGCGGACATTTGGACAGTTGGGACCTGGGCGATGGCGCTCACGATGACGGGGCAGGATGTGTGCAAAGTATGGAAGTTTTGCGTCTTTTTAAGAAAGTGGGCTATAAACCCAAACACAGTATAAGGGTTGTGTTGTTTATGAATGAGGAAAATGGACTTCGCGGCGGAAATAAATATGCCGAAGAAGTGAAACGCAAGGGTGAAACCCACCGTTTTGCATTGGAGAGTGATGCCGGGGGCTTTACCCCACGCGGATTTACATTAGATACTGATGCGGCAAATTTCAGCAAAGTACAATCTTGGAAGTCTTTATTTAAACCGTATTTAATTCACTATTTTGAAAAAGGACACGGTGGCGCAGATATTGGTCCGTTGAAGGGAAATATTGATGTGCTTGCTGGGTTACGTCCTGATAGCCAGCGTTATTTTGATTACCATCACGCGGCCAATGATACTTTTGACGCAGTAAACAAACGCGAGCTGGAACTTGGGGCGGCTACTATGGCCAGCTTGGTTTATCTTTTTGATATGTACGGAACTAAGTAGTTATGAGTTCGGAGTTATGAGTTATGAAATTAAATAATATGTTTTTTATGTTTTAATTTGAATATATTTACCACCAAACTACAAAAAAGCGCTCTATTTTATGGAGCGTTTTTTTATATATCAACGGAGATTTGTTCATTTTTAACTGTTCGTCAATTAATTGTTTAATTTCTAAAAATGTATACCAATCGCTTATTGCTGCTATTGGTAAAAGCCATTCTTTTTTTGTTGGAATAGCGTAAAGGGCCGCTTCGTCTTCCTCTAAACCCGTAGGTTTTATGTAATGGCCAACTATGCAATCTTTAAAACTCTTTGGAAATATTTCCGTAGACATTTTCTTCGGAAGAAATAAAAAAGCTTTTAAGCACAATTCCTGTGAAGAAGGTTCGGGGATTCCTAGCGCTTTTAATTTTTGAATGGTTTCTGATCTTTTCAGCAACGGGAATTGCTTCAACTTTACTTTTTCCAATTTATCAAAAAGACTGTCTTTTCGGTTTGGGCCTATCCATTTTTCTTCTTCCGAAGTACTTGTGTTTTCTTCGTATAAATAAAATTTACATGCCAATTCTATATGAACAACTTTATCTGTTTTAAGGTTTCGAACTATATAATCCAATTCTCCCAAAGTTTCCTTTTCGCCGTGTATCTGAAGGTTTGCAGCTAGTAATTCAAAATTATTTGACTGTTTCAAATACGCTTCATAACACGCTTCGGCTTGCATCCCGAGTACTGAATTGCTGGGGAAGCTGAAATTATTTTCGTTTAACTTTTCATCTAAAAATGTAAAGTTTTTAAAAGGGTACTTTTCCGAATTGATTTTTAAGTCGGGTGCCTTTATAAATGAATTTAAAATGTCTAAATCTTGTACGTTCAATAGATGTTAGGATTTTTTAAGCAGTAGTTTTCCCCAAGTTAATTAATCACGAAAAGTCCAAGCAATGAAACGGCTTTGCTTGTTGCCTTGCTCCATTTCAACTATTTTTACTTGTGTAGGTTTGGTTTTATTAATGGCCCTTTTAATGTTTTTCAGGTTTTCTTTTTGTGAAACGATAGCCGTAAACCAATGCACTTGGTCTTTGAATTGAAGACTTTCCTCAGCCATTTTCTGTACAAATGCCGCTTCGCCACCTTTATACCAAAGCTCGTTGCTGAGTCCACCAAAATTTTGTGGGTTCGCTTCACTTAGCTGAAGATTCTCAAACTTTCGTTTGTTATTTTGTTCGGCATCGGTGCGGTTTTTAAAGAAAGGCGGATTGCAGACTACTACATCAAAAAAATCAGTTGGTTGGATGATGTGCCCCAAAATATGACTTTTAAATTGTTGGTGGCGTAGCTCAATATCTTTTAGCGAATTGTTTTTATTGATGATTTCCTGTGCATTGTTCAGCGAATCAATATTCACTTCGCTGGCGGTACATTTCCAATTAAAATGACGGTTGGCGAGTATGGGATAAATCAGATTCGCGCCTGTTCCAATATCAAGCAGATGGATGTCCGTTTTCGGGATTAGATCTGCAATGTGCAACAGATAGTCCAATCTGCCGGGAATGGGCGGACAAAGATTATTATCGGGAATGTGCCAATGGTTTATGTCGTAATGTGTTTTTAGTAGAGCAGTATTTAGCGCTTTCACTGCTTCGTTATTGGCAAATTTTATGGTCTTGTTATCGTATTCATTTTTAAAAACGAATTCTTTTAATGGTGGGTGCTTTGCTACAAGCGTATCAAAATTATAGTCTTTATTGAAGGGATTTTTGGGATGCACGATGTGTTTTTAGAAAAGTAAAGATACGGTAAACAGTAGTGACCTTTCCAGTATTGAGCTATTGTTCCACTTTTTCGTGAGTTTTGCTCTGTGTTTTTGATTCTTCGCCTTTAATTACTGCATTTTATGGCTTTAAATGTAGTGATTGAGACTTCAGCATCTTAGATGCTAATTAAAGTGATTGATTTCTATCTTTTAAATATACTTTCATATTTCGCAATCCATTCAGCAACGGAAACTTTTGTGGTTAGCTCTCCAAACAATTCAAACGGTATATTCTTTGGGTTTTTAAAGCGGATGCAACTTTTGCCCATATCGAGTTTTCCCTTGGCATGTTTTGGATATTCGGCGACAAACCACTCCATAAGTTCGGGGTCTGTG
>JBBQUI010000035.1:0-22768 GCA_038212575.1 Flavobacteriales bacterium | reverse complement strand
ATTATGAGCGTGGGTGTAACCTATTTTGTAATCATTTATGTTGCGAGCCTTTTGATGGGAAATCTTCTATCGTTCTATTTTCACAAAGATGAATACCACTACAGCGCTATTGGCGCCAGCGGGGCGGTGATGGGTATTCTGTATTCAGCCATACTTTTCTTTCCAAATATGGGGCTGTATCTTTTCTTTATTCCAATTGCCATTCCGGCATGGCTTTTTGGGATGGCATATTTGTTGTACTCTATCTACGGAATGAAAAAAAGATTGGGGAACATTGGCCACGACGCACACATTGGTGGGGCAATTGGAGGGTATATACTAACACTTTTGTTTGCGCCCTCTTTGTTTGAAACCAGTTTGTGGATTGTTGTTTTGCTGGCAGTTCCTTTGATTCTTTTATTCATTCTTCATAAATTAGGTAAAATATAGAAGCAATGAATAATGAATAATTAATAATTAGTAATAAAAAAAGAAAATAATTAATAATAAAGAAACTATGAAAACCTTACAAATACTTTTAATTTTAGCAATTACCACCACCACGATGATGGCCCAAAACACTTTACCACCCCCAACAATAGACGTTACTGGCGAAGGAATTGTTCGCGTGGTTCCCGATGAAGTAACTATCAATATCCGAGTTGAAAACACTGGCGAGAACACCAAAACGTTGAAAGAACAAAACGATGCGACCATTAGTGAGGTTTTGAAATTTCTCAAGAAAATGAACATCGACGATAAAGATGTGAAAACTGAATATATGAACCTCAGTAAAAACTATGATTACAATAGCAAAACGTACACTTTTGCGGCCAATCAATCACTTTCGGTAAAATTGCGCGATTTAAAAAAATACGAAGCTGTAATGAAAGGTCTTATTGATACAGGAATCAACCGTATTGACGGTGTTGAATTTTCCTCATCAAACAGTGAAGCATTGAAGAGCCAAGCCCGAAAAAAAGCAGTTGAAAACGCACAAATGAAGGCAAAGGAATATGCCTCTGTTTTGAACCAAACAATTGGAAAAGCGGTTTCTATAAGTGAATTTAATAATTCAGGAGGGCCGCAGCCTATGTACAAAATGGCAATGATGGATTCCGCTGGCGGAAGTGGAGAACAAACAATAGCTTTGGGCGAAATGGAGATTAAAACTACAGTAAATGTTAGCTTTCTGTTGAATTGAGTTGATGAGTCTATGAGTCGATGAGTTTAGAAGTTTAGAAAAATAAAATAAAAAATTCTTTTCAATAAAAAAACCTCGGTTCGTATATGAACCGAGGTTTTTTAATTTTGTCTTCCGTCTTCCGTTTATTCCCCGCCTAAAAGCGTAGCAATCTTTGCTTCCAAAGCCGCTCCGCGCAAGTCTTTGTCAATGATCATTCCGTTCTCGTCAACCAAAAAGGTTGCTGGAATGGAGCGTACATTATACTGCTGTGCAATTGGATCTTGCCAAAATTGAAGATTGGAAACGTGGTACCAATCCATTTTATCGTCTTTTATGGCTTTTATCCATTTGTCTTTTTGTTCAGCTTTATCCAAAGAAACACTTATAATGTTTAAGCCTTTGTCGTGATATTTGTTATAAACATTTACCACATTTGGGTTTTCCATACGGCAAGGCTTGCACCAAGATGCCCAAAAGTCGATGATAGTGTATTTGCCCATTGCATCTTTTAATGACATTGTTTCTCCCGTTGGGGTTGGCGCGCTAAAATTTGGAGCAGCGCTTCCTACCTCGGCTTTTTTCATAGTTTCAAGATTTGTTTTTAAATCCTGTACTATTTCAGATGCCGCAAGTTTAGGGTCAAGGTTTTCAATATATTCAGATGCTTCGGCTGGTGTAATTTCCTTTCTGCTTACCATTTCAGAAATAAGCATTACGGAGAAAATGGAGTTGTTGTTGTCTTCTAAATATTGCTTTTTATATTCAGTTTCCTCGCCAACAAGATTTAAGTTTTCGCTTTGTATTTGGGCAATTATAGCAGTATCGTTTGCTTGTCTTGCCTCACGGAAACGCTCCATGCTTTCTTGTTTCTTTTTGTTGAAAACAGTCATCTTTGAAACAAAATTGCTATAAGCTTCGTTTTGTTTTCCCCCGGTAACGCGAGATGCTTGTATACTATCTTTATAAATTTTTACCGTCATATCTTCATTTTCAGGAAAAAATAGAACAGAGCCATTTATTTCGTTGATTCTCAAAAAACTCAGATTTATATCATCGCTTTTTGGATAGGTTGCGGAAAATTTTCCTTCGGTAACTTTTAAAGTATCAATTACCTTTGGCTGTTTATTTTCCAGAGTGTAAACAAGTATTTCCGCTCCATCGGCAAAACCTACGGCTTCGCCTTCCAGTTTGTAACTGTTGGTATCTTTATTGCAGGAAATAAGTGAAATTGTAAGGAGTGATGCAAAAATCAGTCTCATATGTTGTTTTTTAAAATTTCGACAAAAATAACGGTTTCTTGCTTCATTAGCTGAAATGGTTGAAGATTTTATTTTTTATTAACATATTCAAATTTTTTTAAGCTTACTTTTATCGGTTAATAGCTATGAATACAACGACTCAAGAGAAAAATGACTAAAGAGAAAAAAGATTTCCCCTTAAAAATAAAAATTGGTTTCAAAAAAGTTTTTGACGCCTACAGAGAAAAAGCGGGCAAAAGTGCTTTAGCAAAAAAGCAAATTTCCGAAATACTTTCTCTGGAAACCGATTTCCCTTTGCTATCTTCAGGAATAGCTGATTTTGATAAACTTTCAAAATATCAGGAACAGATTGATTTTATTCTCGATCCGTTGTTTCCTTCGGTATTGGAAAACAATGAAATAAAATTTGCAACTATTCCATTTCAAGAGGTAGCTTTTAAAAGCACGCAGCGCTACAAAGACATTCTGAAAGCCGCCGGAGATGATTTTTCAATGGACATCATAAATTTTGATGAAGACCAATTCTACATCTTGGGCTGCAGCATGATTCTGCAACATTATTATGGCAAAAAAGTAGATTTTAAACGGTCTTTTTATTACAATATTCCTGATGGACTGGGAATGGTTAAAAATTATAGATTGTTTTATAATGGCGATTTTGTTGAAATCCAAAAAACAGCAAAGTCAAAAGATATCTCAGAGGACGATATAAATGAATTGTTGGAAAGCTTTGAGGACATTTCTGTTTGGAAAGAAAAATTTCCCCCTGGAAGCTGGATTTTTAATGGCTTTGTAATAGCTACATTAACAGATGTTACGATGGATGTATCTATTTCCGATTTCAAGAGCAATTTACTGCGCTTGGAAAAAAATGCCGGATTTCACAATACAGAGTTCAGCCGTATTTTTCGGGCTATTTTTAATCTGAAAAATCTTATGATAGGTTTCACGGACTATAACGAAGAAAATGAATCTTTTGAACGCACACTTTTTAAGGAGATACCAAGTTTTATACTCAATGGCGAAAAGTCACAATCCAGCAAGGAAGCGCTTTGTAGTGCTTCTTATTATACACTTTTTAAACAAAAGGAATTTTATTGCGTGACCGATGCCGAAAGGTATCACAAAATGTATCCGGAGAATTTACTCTATAAAAAAATGCTGGATCAAGGAATGAAGAGCGCAATCTTTGCCTCTATTGTATCGGAAGAAAAAATTCTTGGGGTTTTGGAGCTTGTTTCTCCCAACGCCAATGATCTTAACACCATAAACGCCAATAAACTGCGCGACATTATGCCTTTCCTTATTGACTCTGTGGTGCGGTCAAAGGAAAATTTTGAAAACGATTTGGAACTTATTATCCAAGAAGAATGTACGGCTATCCACAGCAGTGTGCAATGGAAATTTCGCAAAGAGGCAAATCGCTATTTAAATTCAATTTCAGAGGGCAACCCTACCTTTTTTCGCGAAATAGTTTTTGAGGATGTGCACCCTCTTTATGGGCAGACAGATATTAAAGGTTCATCAGAGGCCCGCAATGAAGCTACAAAACAGGATTTGAAACTGCAGTTGACCTATATAGAAACAGCTTTAAAAAAATTGTCCAACCACACTCCTTTGCCCATTCTGGAACAAATGAATTTTGCAATTACTGGTTATTTGGAAGAAATTGAAGATAACCTGCAAGTGGATACCGAGAGGAAAATAGTAGATTTTCTAACCTCTGAAATAGTACCATTTTTCAAATATATCAGAGAAAGAAATGAAACATTTAAGGAACTGATTGATGAATATTATCAGATGATAGATTTTAGCACAGGTCTGGTTTACAAGAACAGGAAGGATTACGATGAATCAGTAATGCTTATAAACAAAAGATTGGCTTCGGTATTGGACAAAAAGCAGGAAGAGGCCCAGAAAATGTATCCACATTATTTTGAGCGTTTCAAGACGGACGGAGTAGAGCACAATTTATACATAGGCGAAGCTATTACAAAGGAAAAATCGTTCAACAAAATATTTCTGAATAACCTAAAGCTTTGGCAGTTGCAAGTGATTTGCGAAATGGAGAACAATTATTACCGCTTTAAGGACAAGCTGCCAGTAGAGCTGGACGTCGCTTCCATGATTTTGGCTTTTAACGGTTCGCTCTCACTAAGGTTTAGAATGGACGAAAAGCGATTTGATGTTGATGGCACTTACAACGCACGCTATGAGGTTATTAAAAAGCGTGTTGACAAAGCCAACATAAAGGGAACAGAAGAGCGCGTTACACAGCCCGGAAAAATATCAATTATTTATTCCCAAAAGGAAGATGAGGAGGAATATTTGAAATATATCCATTTTCTTCAGTACCAAAAATTACTTGGGGATGAGATTGAAATTTTAGAGCTGGAAGATTTGCAGGGGGTTACTGGTTTAAAAGCTTTGCGAGTAAATATTCTTTATTCCAAAAACAGCGATAAGGTAAAAGAATACTATACCTACGAAGATTTGATTTCGCAAATTCAGGAATAAATTTTACATTTCCATGTAGAAAAATAATGCAAAGGAAACTAAGGAAATTATAGTTCCTGCCACGAAAATGGTATAAGTAAGCCTTAAAATTCTGTATTTTCTGTCCAGAACTTTCCCCAAAAAGTATAAATCTTTGGTAAGCGATTTATAAACGTATTCTCTATCCTTCAATAATTCATCAATAGCCCATTCAAATTGTTCAAGTTCCATTTTATGGAAATTACCGAAAAAGGTAAGGTTTACGTTTTGTTTTTCAACATCTTCTTTGGTAAACTCTCCCCGGGTAACGTTTGGCCGTGTAGCAATTACAGCCAAAATCATTGTGATGGCACTAAAAAGCACAAAAATGGCGGTCGGGATTATTAAATAATTATTGTTGTCCAGTTTTGATATTAGATTTGAAAGCACCAAAGAAATAATAATTGCATTCACTGAAAGCATAATGTTTGCCTTGGTGTCTGCAATGTCGCTTAACTTCATGTGGTTTCTTAGGGCAGTACGGTAAAAAGTTTGAATTCCGCGTTCCGGGCTGTCGTTTTTGTATTTGGCTTTCAGCTTGGCCTTAGTTTTCTCTTTCTGAAATTTTTCTTTGTGTTTTTTGCGCTTGTTGAGTAGTTTTGAAAGATTCTCCTCTTTTGTGGGTTGCCAATTTTTTAGGGCATAATCTGTATAAAACTCATGGCTCTCTACAAGAACTTTTATGTTTTCTTCAAGCCATTCTTCTGAGGAATAATTGTGTATATTTTGAGAAATATATTCCTGTCTCAAAAATTCGCTTGCTTCTTCAAGATAATCTTTTCCAAAATGGGAAGAATCCGCATCCCTAATAATTTTTTCAAGCTTGTTTTGAGGCGTTGTGTCTTTGAATTTTGTAGCTAGAATGCATTTTTTTACTCCTTCAATTACTTCGCTTTCAACTTCTTGTTTTTTTAAAAACTCAACTGCAATTTTTACACCTTCCTCTTCGTGGTTTTCTATGGAAACAGTATAGCCAGAATCGTGTAGCAAAGCCGACAAACGTAGTATTAAAGCATCTTTAACATCAATTTGGGAGTTTTCAATAATTTCATTTATACTTTTATAAACACGCTTTGTGTGTGTGTAGTTGTGATACACAAATGTGTTTGGAAGCTTATCTTTAAACAGTTGGAATATAAAATTGTCTGTAGCTTCAACAATATTGTTCATAGTGAAAATTTAGATATCCAAAGTACTAAAAAATAAATGTGAAAATATATATATGAATAAAATTAACATCTTTATAACTTTTGCTGCGGCAGCCGTACTTTCTGCGTGCGCAACATACAGCCCTCAATATAAAACTGCTGAAAATAATCTTCCAAATAATCCTTCCGAAAAAGAAATAGACAAAACGTTCTATTTAATTGGAAACGCTGGAAAGTCGGGGAGCGAAGCTTCAAAATCCATTCAATCCTTAAAAAAATATCTGAACGAAAACAATTCAGAAGATAGCTATGTTTTGTTTTTGGGGAATAGTTTTTACCCTTCCGGAATGCAACCAAAAGATGAAGCTGCAAAAAAAGAAGCTGAAAATTCAATGGAACTACAACTTGAAGCACTAAAGGACTTTAAAGGAAAACTAGTAGTGCTTCCGGGCAATCGCGATTGGAAAAGCGGTGTGGACGGGCTGGAATTGGAAGAAGATTATCTGAAAGGAAAATTTAACGATGCCGATGTACTTCAACCAAACAATGGCTGTGGGTTGGAAAGTATAGATATAAATGATAATGTGCATCTGCTCGCATTGGACACTCAATGGTTTTTGGAAGATTGGGACGATTATTCAAAAATGAACGACAAATGTGACATAAAAACCCGCGACAAATTTTTTATTGAAATTGAAGGTGAACTTAAGAAAAACGCCGATAAGACGATAATAGTTGCAATGTATCATCCGCTTATTACCTACGGAGAGCACGGCGGAAAATATCCGTTGATCCACCAAGATTTTTTTAGCACCTTCATTAAGCAGGTAAAGATTCAGGGTGCAATTTCAAAACAGGATCGTTATAACGAACGCTACAACGAATTGATGAGCCGATTGGAAGTACTTACAAAGGATGTTAATAGACTTGTGTTTGTATCTGGTTTGGATCAGTCGCTACAATATATTGAAGACGGATCAGTAAAACAGATTGTTTCGGGTTCAGGCTCTGGGGCAACTGCTGCTGCTTTAGGTCAGTTTGGAGAGTTTGTTTATGGTGGGCAAGGTTTTGCAAGACTTGATGTGGAAAAAAACGGCGCTTCGGAAGTGCGGTTTTTTAAAGCCAATGAAGATGCCACTTCAGAAATTCTTTTTCAAAAGAAAATATTTTCGGCAGAAAACAATTATGATTTTTCTACACTGCATGAAAATTTCCCACAAACTACGAAGGCAAAGGTTTATAGTGATGAAATGGTTGAAAAAACTGGTTTTTACAAAACCGTTTGGGGAAAACATTATCGACAAATTTATGGCACTGATGTTACCGTAAAAAACGTTCTTTTAGACACACTTTATGGTGGTTTGAAAGTTGTGCGTGCAGGAGGAGGCCACCAAACCAGATCGCTCAGGTTGGAAGATAAAGATGGAAAAACCTATAATATGCGGGCCCTAAAAAAAAGTGCCGTGCAATTTCTGCAAACCGTTATTATTAAGGATAAAATTATAGAAGATGATTTTTTAAATACAATTCCGGAAGACTTAATCCTTGATTTTTATACTGCTGCGCATCCATACGGAGCATTTACAATTCCCCAACTGTCTGAGGCAGCGGGAATTCTTCACACAAATCCAAAATTGTATTATGTTCCAAAGCAAAAAGCCCTCGGAAAATATAATGATGAATATGGAGATGAACTTTATATGATTGTGGAAAGACCCGATAAGAAGTTTGACGGAAAACTTTTTGATTATCCTGACGATGTGGAAAGCACTGACGATTTGCTTGCAAAACTTCGCGAAGACGAAAAATATAAGCTGGACGAAAAGGCCTATATACGTGCACGTGTTTTTGATATGCTTGTTGGCGATTGGGATCGTCACAACGATCAATGGCGTTTTGCACAGCACAAAGATGATGATGGAAATTCCTTGTTTGTACCCATTCCGAGAGATAGGGATCAAGTTTACTCAAATTTTGATGGAGGCCTTTTGGATGTAGTTAGAGCGTTGTTCAATACTTCGAGACAATTTCAAGTTTACGGGGAGGAACTGAAACATACAAAATGGTTTAATGCTGCAGGAATTAAACTGGATCATGCATTGATTCAAAATTATGGAAAAGAAGCTTGGTTGGAACAGGCCGCAATCATTCAAAAGAATGTTACCGATAATGTAATTGATAGTGCTTTTAAAGATCTCCCCAAAGAAGCACAGGAAGAAACAGCGGCGGAAATTAAGCAAAAGCTAAAGGGCAGACGCGATAATATCGTGGAAATTGCCGGTGAATATTATGATCATCTCGCCAAACTGCAAGTAATAACAGGAACTGATAAAGATGATTATTTCGAAATCACCCGTTTACCCGAAGGAAAAACCAATATAAAAACCTACCGTTTAAAAGATGGCGGAAAAGACGATTTAATGGTTGATAGAACTTTTGACGCCAATGAAACAAAGGAAATATGGGTTTACGGTTTAGACGATGACGATGTTTTTGAAGTAAAAGGAGATGGAAATCGGCCTATTTTTATGCGAATAATTGGCGGTCAAAACAACGATACCTATAAAATTGCCAACGGTCGAAAAGTAAAGGTTTACGATCAAAGAAGCAAAAAAAACACAGTTGAGGAAAAAAACGGTGCTACCTTTAGGTTTACGGACAATTATGATTTTAATACCTACGATTATAAAAAACAAATTCAATCTGTGAATTTGTTTCTTCCAGTTGTAGGCTATAATCCAGATGATGGCGTAAAATTGGGCTTTTCAAATCTTTTCACAATAAATGGCTTTCAACGCAATCCATTTTCACAGCAACATAGAATTGTTTTTGGCTATTATTTCGCAACGCAAGGATTTGACATAAATTACGAAGGCGAATTTGCCAATATCTTTGGAAGTTGGAATTTCTTAATTGGGGGTCATTTCCAAAATGCGAATTTTTCTGAGAACTATTTTGGGTTTGGCAATGAAACCATAAACCCAAGTTATGAATTTGACCTTGGTTTGGATTATAACCGTGTAAGCATTGGTGGTTACGGTGGTTCTATTGGATTTAAAAAAGATTCACCTTATGGAAGTATGGTTCAATTTAAGGCCATTTTTGATGCAATTGAAGTGGAAGGAACTGATGGAAGGTTTATTTCAGAAGCAATTCCTATCCCGACAGAATTGGACGAAACCAAAAATTTTGTAACCGCTGAAGGTAAGTATCAATACGAAAGTTATGATAATAAAGTAAATCCAACCCGGGGAATGAATTTTTCAATTATTGCCGGTGGAACTCAAAACATAGAAGACAGTGATCAAATTTTTGGCTATGTGAAGCCATCAATTATATTCTATAACGCAATTACAAGAAATAGAAAATTGGTTTTAAGGACCGATGTTCGAGGACAGTTCAACATTGGAAATAATTACGAATTTTATCAAGGGGCTCAATTAGGCAGTGATACTGGTCTTCGCGGTTACAGAAATGAGCGTTTTACAGGTAGAAGTGCCGCAGTAGCTGGAGCAGATCTTCGCTACAGTTTCAATAAATTTCGCACAGCGTTGACGCCCATTCAAATAGGTGTTTTTGGCGGCTATGATGTGGGAAGGGTTTGGGTGCCAAATGATACTTCTGACGTTTTACATAGTTCATATGGTGGGGGACTTTGGGTAAATACCGCTGATTTACTGAGTGCAACTTTCAATCTGTTTACTGGGGAAGAAGGATTGCGTTTTACTTTTGGATTGTCGTTTTCAATGTAAATGTTGTATGATTTTTAAAAAGTTCTCTTTTCTATTTTTCAGTATTTTTTTTATTTTTTCTTGTGCCACCTATGCACCACAGTTTAAAGATAAAGAAGCAAACCCTGTATATCCTTCAGAAAAAAAAATAGAAAAAACTTTTTATCTGGTAGGTGATGCCGGTCTTTCCCCAATGGGTGGGATGAGTGATGCGCTTGCTATATTCCAGAACTATCTCAAAAACGAAAAAAACTCGGGAAACTATACCATTTATTTGGGAGACAATATTTATCCCGCAGGAATGGATCCCGAAGGCCATCCGCGTCGAAATGAATCTGAAAATATGATCGATGCCCAATACAAGGCGGTAAGCGATTTTAAAGGACAGACTATTTTTATTCCGGGAAATCATGAGTGGTATAACGGAGGCGTTTTGGGTGTTAAGCGCGAAGAAAATTATGTAGAATCAAAATTTCCTGAACAGGATGCTTTCAGACCCAGTAATGGCTGCCCTTTAGAAAGTATTGAAGTTTCCGATAATATTCAGTTGATTGTTATCGATACGCAATGGTTTTTGGAAGACTGGAACAAAAGTCCGACGATCAACGAAAAGTGCGATATTAAAACCCGTGAAAAGTTCTTTATTGAACTTCAATTGGAATTGGAAAAAAACCAAAACAAGACCGTTGTTTTTGCCATGCACCACCCAATGTTCACCAATGGAAATCACGGTGGCTATTTTGCATTGGAAAAGCATTTGTACCCAACCCAAAGTAAAATTCCCTTACCCATATTGTCCTCACTGGTTGTTCAAATTCGATCCCAAGGTGGGGTTTCGGTTCAGGACAGATATAACGAGCTCTATAATAATTTAATGACCCGATTGCAGCAGCTCGCCAAAAACAACAAGCGCCTTGTTTTTGTATCTGGCCATGACCATAACCTTCAGTATATAGAGAAAGAGGGTTTTTATCAAATTGTTTCAGGCGCTGGGTCCAAAGAATCGTATGCTGCCACGGGAGAAGATGGTTTCTTCAGTACCGGAAAACAAGGCTTTGCGGTTTTGGATGTGTTTGATGATGGCTCTTCTTGGGTGCGCTATTTTGTGAAAGGTGATAATTATGAACCCGAACTCCTTTTTCAGAAAGAAGTGATTCCTGCTACTAAAAATTTGGATGTATCAAATTATTCTGAAATATTTCCGCAGGAATATACAGTGCCAATTTATAAGCAGGATAGCATTAGTGAACCTCTTTTTTTCAAAACAGTGTGGGGTGCGAAATACAAGAATGCCTATTCACAGCCAGTCAATGCTAGGGTAGCATCTTTAGATACATTGTTCGGAGGGTTGCGTGTTATTCGTCAAGGAAATGAAGGCGATTATAATTCGCTTTTGTTGGCGGATCAAAATGGCAATCGATACAGGATGAGGGCCATGGAAAAAAACGCTTTACAGATTTCAAAAAAACTCGTTTTTGAAGACAATAACACCAAACCTTCCGAAGTGGAAAAAGCAGATGTGCCCTCAATAAAAGGGCAGGACGCCAGTTTTTATACAGCTTCGCATCCTTATGCGGTTATGGCAGTACCTGATATGGCACAGGCAATCAATGTGTTTTATACAACCCCACAATTGTTTTATGTGCCCAAGCAGAAACGATTGGGTAATTACAACGAAAACTTTGGAGACGACCTGTATCTTATTTCCATAGAACCATCAGAAAGAAGTGAAGGGGAGGGACTTTTTAAATATCCTGACGATGTGGAAACCACTGATGATATTTTGATAAAACTCCGCAAGACGGGCAATGTTTTTGTTGATGAGGAAAACTACATAAAATCCAGACTCTTTGATATGCTCATTGGCGATTGGGACCGCGAGCCAGACCATTGGCAATGGGCGGAATATTATAACAACTACAAAAAAAATGTATATGTGCCCATTCCGAACAACCGCGACAATGCTTTTTCAAGTTTTGATGGAAATATTTTCGACTTTACCCGTTCTTTATTCATCGGGTCTAAACAAACACATGTTTATGGAAAAAACCTAACAGATTTAAAATGGTTCAACAAGGAAGGTGTCATCCTGGATAGGGCACTACTTGAAAATTCAGGTCGCGGCCAGTGGAAATATCTTGCCAAAGTAATTCAGGACAGCATAACGGACGCTGTGATTGAAAAGGCATTCAACAAAATTCCACAGGAAGTGCAGGACGAATCGCTTGAAGATATTAAACAGAAACTAAAAGAACGCAAAAAAAATCTAGTAGATATTGCCGATAGTTATTACAGCTACCTTTCTACGCTGCAAACCATTATTGGAACGGACTATGACGATCTTTTTGAAATTACCCGCTTGCCCAATGGAAAAACAAATATTAGGAGTTTTACTACCATAAACGGAATTAAATCAGATACCTTAATTGACCGAAACTATTCAAATAAAGATACCAAAGAACTCTGGATATACGGTCTTGGTGGAAAAGACAAATTTACCGTAACCGGAAATGAAAACAATTTGGTTTACACACGAATCATTGGTGGGCAGGATGAAGATGTTTTCAGTTTAAAGGAAGGGCGTAGGGTAAAAGTGTACGATTATGAAAGCAAACCCAATATTGTGGAGGAAAAGAAAGGCGGAACCATTCGTTTTACCGATGTATATAATTTGAATACCTACGATTACCGAAAGCAGATTGAGCGCTCGCAGGGATTGGTTTCAGCAATTGGCTACAATCCCGATGATGGTTTTAGGGCTGCTTTACAATTCGCCTATCGGGTTGATAATTTTCAGCGAAATCCCTTTTCGCAGAAGCATGTGGTTAATGCAGCTTATTATACCGGCATCAACAGTTTTGAGCTTTCATATTCAGGTGAATTCGCAAATATTAGGGATGATCTCAACCTAAGTTTTGGGGCAAGACTTACAAGTCCAAACTTTAAAGTGAATTTTTTTGGCTTCGGAAACGAAACACAGAATTTTCAGGATAGCGAAGGTTATGAATTTAATAGAGTGGAAGTACAGCATATTTCGGCAAATGTTGGTTTGCTTCGCAACAGTAATTTTGGTAGTTTTTTCAAATTGCAGACCACTTTTGATGGTTATGAAGTGAATAACTCACCAACAAATTTTATTTCGAATGTAAATGTAGAAAACAAAGGAGAAACCAACTATTTTGGGACTTTGGAAGGAATTTACAACTACAGAAGTTATGACAATAATCTTAACCCTACGCTAGGTATGCTGTTTGATCTAAACGCGGGTGTTACTGATAATCTAAAAGATACCGATGATGTGTTTGGTTTTATAAAATCACGATTAGGTTTTTATAATACTTTGGTTAGAAACAGGACCTTGGTACTTAAAACCAATATTAACTACCAAGTAAATATTGGAAAAAAATATCAGTTCTATCAAGCTGCAAATTTGGGTGGCGATAGTGGTTTAAGAGGTTACAGGGAACAACGATTTACGGGAAAGTCATTTTTGGTGGGGAGTGCAGATATTCGGTACAGTTTACCAAAGTTCAAGGTTGGATTGATTCCGCTCCAAACCGGAATTTTCGGAGGAACAGATTTGGGAAGAGTTTGGTTGCCTGATGAAAGCTCTGATAAATGGCATAGTTCATACGGCGGAGGCCTTTGGATTAACGGCTCGGGAGGATTGAACGCCAACGTAAGCATCTTTAATTCCACCGAGGGAGCAAGAGTTACTTTTGGATTAGGGTTTGATTTTTAGGGGAAAGTTTATAGAACCAAGACACAAGAACCAAGAACCAAGAACCAAGAACCAAGACACAAGAACCAAGACACAAGAACCAAGACACAAGACACAAGACACAAGAACCAAGACACAAGAACCAAGACACAAGTACCAAGACCATAATATAAAGACCAAAGAAAAACTGGGAGGGGTTTAGAATTCCTCCCAGTTTTTTATTTTATTAAGCCTAATGCCTAATGCCTAATGCCTAATGCCTAATGCCTAATGCCAAAAGCCAAAAGCCAAAAGCCAAAAGCCAAAAGCCAAAAGCCAAAAGCCAAAAGTTAAACCCCTACGCTTCTGGGTGCTTATCGCCTGTTTTCATAGTCCAAGCATCCAGCATCCAGCTTATTTTTTCAATATAGCCAATAAAGCCGCCAATCATATCTATAGTTCCTTCATCACTGGCAGCGTCGGCCTTTTCTATAACTGTACGCATTTGTTTTAGCAACTTGCCGTGGTCATCGAGTAAGATTTCAACCATTTTTAAGTCTTTTGTTTCTGATGCGGATTCTTTAATGTTGCTCATTTTCAAATAATCAGTGAAATTGCTGGTTGGCTGAAAGCGCAATGTTAAAATTCGTTCGGCAATTTCATCAATTTTCAATTTTGCATCGTCATACATTTCCTCAAATTTAATGTGAAGATCGAAAAAATTGTGACCTACAACATTCCAATGGAAATTTCGAAGTTTTTGATAGTATAAATGATAATCCGCCAACAAAATGTTAAGTTCTTTTGCCGTGGTTGTTGTTTTCTTTTTATCGAGGTTTAAATAGCTCATGTTTATTGTTTTTAAAGGTTTTCCCAAAGATAATCAACACCTCTTGGTCCATCAATTTTTTAGGATGGTTTAGCCTTTTTTTAACTTGAAATTTCGCGTTTCGTCTGTCAAAAAACTACACATATTTCGGCATAAATTATTTTGTAGGAAAAAAAGGGTGTTTTCTTACATTCTAATGACTTATCTATGGCTTATCTATGGCTTTGCTATGGTTTATCTATGGAGTTGCTGGATTGTTAGATTGTTGGATTGTTGGATTGTTGGATTGTTGGATTTTTTTGGACTGAACCGTATTTCCCCTGCGCGCTCAATAACCTGATATATAAGTTGGCCAACAACCGACAACCGAGCACTAAAATTTATAGAAATGATTTTTTACTACCGCTCCCTTACACAAAAGTTGTAACTTTTCTCCCGAAACAAGAACGCCTTATGAAAACTAACTTGTCCGTAGCCATTCAGGCTGCTTTGGATGCTGGAACGGAAATCCTAAAAATTTACGAAACAGATTTCAGCGTAGAAAGAAAAGGCGATGATTCTCCATTAACACAGGCTGATAAAAATGCCAATGAGGTAATCAACAGCTATCTAAAGACGACCGAAATTCCTATTATTAGTGAAGAAAACCGCCAGCTTGATTATTCAGAAAGAAAGAATTGGACACGTTGCTGGATTGTAGATCCGCTGGATGGCACAAAGGAATTCATCAAAAGAAATGGTGAGTTTACAGTAAACATTGCGCTGGTTGAAAATGGAAATCCGATGCTTGGCGTGATTTACGTTCCCGTTTCAAAAGAACTTTTTTTTACTTCGGAAGACGGAAAAACTTCAAAAAAGATTACACTCACTTCCGAAAAAACTACCGTTGAAGAAATCTTGAAAAACGCTGAAATAATTATACCCGCTGTTGTTGCTCCTCCAATAAAAATTGTGGGCAGCCGTTCCCATTTGAATGAGGACACCAAAAATTTTATTTCCGAAATAGAAAATGAAAACAAAGTTGAAATAGTTTCAAAAGGAAGCTCCTTAAAATTCTGTTTGGTAGCCGAAGGTTTAGCACATATTTATCCGCGATATGCCCCAACGATGGAGTGGGATACTGCTGCCGGACACGCTATTTGTAAAGCTGTGGGTGTTTCTGTGATTGATCAAAGCACAGGCAAACCCATGCAATACAACAAACCTAATTTGCTGAACAACTATTTTGTAGTAAAAGCCTAATGCAAGACCAATCCCGAAAAAGGCATTTGGCCAAAACTGTTACATGGCGTATTGTTGGTACGCTAGATACTATTGTGCTTTCATGGATTATCACGGGCAATCCATGGATTGGGTTAAAAATTGGTTTAGCTGAAGTGGTTACCAAAATGCTTTTGTACTATTTTCACGAACGGATTTGGTTTAAAATAAATCTTTCAGAAAAAGGTATTGTTCGTGAAAGCAGAAAACGGCACATAGCCAAAACCTTTACCTGGCGTGGGGTTGGGACGTTGGACACTATTTTACTTTCGTGGTTGATTACCGGAAATCCATTGACCGGGCTTAAGATTGGTCTCTCGGAACTTTTAACAAAAATGATTTTATATTATCTTCACGAACGTGTTTGGTATCGTACCAATTATGGGCTGCTAAACAGAAAATAAAATTTTTATGGAAGAAAATGTAATTCCACATAATTTCAGCATTACTAAAGAACAACGGAATAAATTAATGGGCCATAAACCTATCTTGATTTGGTTTACCGGACTCTCGGGCTCTGGAAAGTCCACAATTGCCAATGTGCTTGAAAAAGCCCTATTTGAAATGGGAGTGCATACTTATCTTTTGGATGGCGATAACGTACGCAAAGGGTTAAATAACAACCTCTCTTTTTCTCCAGAGGACCGAAGTGAAAACATCCGCCGTATTGCCGAAGTTGCTAATTTAATGATAGATGCTGGTCTAGTTGTACTAGCTTCTTTCGTTTCTCCCTATCGTGAGGACAGAGAAAACGTGAAGCGGATTGTGGGCTATGAAAATTTCGTTGAAGTTTTTGTGAATACGCCCATTGAAGAATGTGAGCGTAGGGATGTAAAAGGATTATACGCAAAGGCAAGAGCCGGGGAAATAAAAAATTTCACAGGTGTCAACGCACCCTATGAAGCACCGATGGCACCTGATGTTGAGATTAACACGACAGTTGTTTCTGTTGAAGAGGCGGTTGGTTTGATTTTGAGGGAAATAGAAAAAAGAATATGATAGGGATTCGTTAATTCGGGATTCGTTTATTCGAATCTCGATTCCCGAATTAACGAATTAACAAAATATATTATGGCTGGAAATTTTGAGGAATTGCATTGTTGGCAGGCTTGTTATAGTTTGAAGGTTTATTTGAAAGAAAATGTTTTGAAGAAGTTGCCAAAAACTGAAAAATTTGAACTTCATTCGCAAATATTACGTGCGGCACGTTCTTCAACTGCAAATATTGCTGAAGGTTTGGGAAGGTATCATTACAAAGAAAACATCAATTTCTTAAGGTTCTCAAGAGGTTCTGTTGCTGAAATTTTAGACCATTCCCTTGAAGCAAAAGACTGCGATTACATAAATTTGGAAACACTAAAAGAAATACGTTTACAAACCGAAAAATGCATACAATTGATTAATGGCTAAATAAGGTTTTTAAGAACTAAAAGTGAAGAAAAATAACGAAACACGATTCGTTGATTCGGGATTCGTTAATTTGGGATTGGGGATTCGGGATTCGTTAATTCGGGATTCGTTAATTCGGGATTCGGGATTCGGGATTCGGGATTCGGGATTCGGGATTTGGGATTTGGGATTTGGGATTTGGGATTTGGGATTCGGGATTTGGGATTTGGGATTCGTTAATTCGGGATTCGGGATTCGGGATTCGGGATTCGGGATTGGGGATTGGGGATTGGGATTTGGGATTTGGGATTTGGGATTTGGGATTCGTTAATTCGGGATTCGGGATTCGGGATTCGGGATTGGGGATTCGGGATTCGGGATTTGGGATTCGGGATTTGGGATTTGGGATTCGTTAATTTGGGATTCGGGATTCGGGATTCGTGATTCGGGATTCGTTAATTCGGGATTCGTTAATTCGGGATTCGTTAATTCGGGATTCGGGATTCGGGATTCGATTTCACAAATTAACGGATTAACAAATTAACGAATCCCGAATTAACAAATTAACGAATTAACAAATCAACAAATCAACAAATTAACGAATTAACAATTCCCGAATTCACAAATTAACCAACAAAACAATGAGCAAATACTATTTAAATTATTTGGACGAATTGGAAAGCGAAGCCATATACATTCTTCGGGAAGTATGGGCTCAGTTTCAAAACCCTGTGATTTTATTTTCGGGCGGAAAGGATTCTATTCTTGTGACGCATTTGGCGAAAAAAGCATTTTATCCTTCCAAAATTCCTTTTCCACTACTTCATGTAGATACGGGCCACAACTTCCCCGAAACCATTCAATTTCGCGATGATTTAATTGAAGAATTAGGGATTCAATTAATTGTAGGTTCTGTACAGGAATCCATTGATGCGGGAAGAGTTTCAGAGGAAAAAGGAAAAAATGCAACCCGTAATGCCCTTCAAATTACAACTTTGTTGGACGCCATAGAAAGCAACAAAATTGATTGCGCCATTGGCGGAGGACGTCGCGATGAGGAAAAAGCGCGCGCCAAGGAACGTTTCTTCTCACACAGGGATGATTTTGGGCAATGGGACCCAAAAAACCAACGTCCGGAGCTTTGGAATTTACTTAACGGGAAACACTTTGAAGGGGAACATTTCCGCGCATTTCCAATTAGTAACTGGACCGAAATGGACGTTTGGAACTACATAAAACGAGAAGATATAAAAATTCCTTCTTTGTATTTGGCACACCAACGCGAAGTGGTTTGGCGAAGCAATTCTTGGATACCCGTTTCCGAACATTTGAAATTGGAAGGAAACGAAGAAATTCAAACAAAGAAAATCCGCTTTAGAACTCTAGGAGATATTACCATTACTGGCGGAATAGAATCTGAAGCGGACACTTTAGAAAAAATTGTGGTAGAAGTTGCCGCAATGAAACAGACCGAACGTGGTAACCGAAGTGATGATAAAAGGAGTGAGACGGCTATGGAGGATAGGAAGAGGCAGGGGTATTTTTAACGCGGATTGCGCGGATTACACGGATTACGCGGATTTAGAAATTCAAACTTTGTTTGATTATGGGAAAATTGATTTATGAGCAGGAAACTTTCAAAATTATTGGAGCGGCGATGACTGTACATAAAGGGTTGGGCGCAGGGTTTTTAGAATCGGTTTATCAAGAAGCTTTTGAACTTGAACTGCGCAACCACCAAATCCCTTTTGAAACCCAAAAAAAGCTGATGGTATATTATCAAGACAAACCGCTGAAAAAATACTTTGTAGCAGATTTTATTTGTTATGAAAACATTATTGTTGAAATCAAATCTTCTTCCTTTCTTCACAAAGCCGGAGAAGCCCAAACCATAAATTATTTAAAATCAATCAAAGCTCCAGTGGGATTGTTAATTAATTTTGGACAATCAAGTTTAACTTGGAAACGATTTGTAAATACAAAAAACAAAAGTATATGAAAAAGGAAATTCATAAATCCGCAAATCCGCGAAATCCGCAAATCCGCGTTATAGAATGGAAATAGATAACAACCAACTACTAAGATTCACCACCGCAGGAAGTGTGGACGATGGAAAAAGTACACTAATAGGGAGATTGCTTTATGATAGTAAGGCCATTTTTGAAGATCAACTGGAAGCTGTTGAAATTACAAGCAAAAAGAAAGGTCACGATGGAGTAGATCTTGCACTGTTCACCGACGGACTTCGGGACGAGCGGGAGCAGGGGATAACCATTGATGTTGCCTATCGGTACTTCACTACACCAAAACGTAAATTTATTATTGCAGATACCCCCGGGCATATTCAATACACCCGTAATATGGTTACGGGAGCTTCAACCGCAAATGCAGCTTTAATTTTGATTGATGCCCGCCACGGAGTAATAGAACAGACCAAACGTCACGCTTTTATTGCCTCACTTTTGCAGATTCCGCATATAATTGTCTGTATAAATAAGATGGATTTAGTGGATTATTCGGAAAAAATCTATGAAAATATCATCAATCAATTTGAGGAGTTTTCTTCGAAATTATATGTAAAAGATATTCAGTTTCTTCCAATAAGCGCTTTGGATGGAGACAATGTGGTGAACCGTTCCACGAATATGGATTGGTATAAAGGCGCCCCATTGTTGCACACTTTGGAAACCATGCACATAAGCAGCGACATCAATAAAATTGATGCCCGATTTCCGGTACAGACAGTTTTGCGGCCACAGCGCGAAGGTTTTATAGACTATAGGGGTTATGCCGGTCGCGTGGCCAGCGGTATTTTTAGACCGGGCGATGATGTGGTTATAATGCCATCCGGTTTTACTTCAAAAATTAAAAGTATTGACACGATGGATGGTACTTTGGAAGAAGTATTTGCGCCAATGTCCGTTGCTATTACTTTGGAAGACGATATAGACATTAGCCGCGGCGACATGATTGTAAAGGAAAACAACAAACCAAAACCAGTTCAGGAATTTGATGCTATGCTTTGTTGGTTCAACAATAGTCCAGCCCGCGAGCGTGCAAAATATACTATTATGCATACTTCCAACGAACAAAAAGCGATGATAAAGGAAGTGGTTTATAAAATTGATATAAACACTTACGCTCGCGAGGAAGAGGACAAAGAGTTAAAAATGAACGACATTGCCCGAATCAGCATCCGCACAACCCGCCCATTGATGGTTGACGAATACCGTGATAACCGTATTACCGGTAGTTTTGTATTGATTGATGATGCTACGCACGAAACTGTTGCGGCTGGGATGATAGTTTAAGGAAGGGCTTTAGGCTTTAGGTTTTTTGTTCTTCGCTTTAACTTCTCGCTTTTTATTTTCCCTTTTCGATCTAAATACCTACCCATATTTTAGATACTGATTTTCAATAAGATATATTTTATTTTGATTCTTCCCTGCATTTAGGAAATAAGATTTGTTAATTTGCACACAATTTTTTTATTTATTATAAGTTTATGTGGTAAGAAAATCCTTGACGTATCAAGGATTATTTTTTTTAATGAGCGCAGGATCGTGATTCCCCACAGTCGCACTTTTGCCAAAAACAAGTATAAAAAACATAACCTACTTATGCAATTATTACAATCAAACCGTTTTTATACGGTGTTAATTTTTCTTTTTTGCCTTACTGCATCAGCCCAAACCAGCAAATACAACCGTTGGTCTTTGGAAGCAACAACAGGTATCCACGTGCCCTTAGCTCCTAATGAAGGGGTTACACCAAGTGAATATATTGCCTTTAAACAGTTTCAATTGGCTGGACGATATATGTTTACCAATAAATTGGGGCTAAAGGGGCATTATGCATTCAACCGTTTTGCAAATCCTAATGATAAGGAAATGGGAGTGAGCTTCAACCGCTTTGGGTTGGAAGGCGTTGCCAATGTAGGGAAGCTATTGAAACTGGATTACCGTTTGGCCGAAAAGGTAGGGCTTTTATTCCATACCGGATTGGGAGTTACCTTTGCAAAACCGTCTTCTGTTGAGGGTACAGACCATCAAGGCAATATATTGGTTGGCTTTACTGGAGAGATTCAATTGAACAGACGCTTTACTCTGCTGGGTGATATTACTTATGTACACACTTCAAAACAACACTACACTTACAGTGGACTTTTGCTAGACCCAAATTATGCAGCACAACCGGGCGGTATTGTAAATGTCAGCTTTGGAATTATGTTCGATTTCGGGGAGGCAAATTACCACGCAGATTGGTATTGATTTGAAGGTGAATGTGGTCCTCCTACGCTGAAGCTCCGGAGGACTAAGGTTGAATGTGGTCCGCCTACGCTGAAGCTCGGGAGGACTAAGGTTGAATGTGGTCCTCCTACGCTGAAGCTCCGGAGGACTAGGGTGAATGTGTTCCTCCTACGCTGAAGCTCCGGAGGACTAGGGTGAATGTGGTCCTCCTACGCTGAAGCTCGGGAGCACGTGGTGGGAATGGCCTATTTAACAACTACCGTATAAAGAGATATATTTTTAAAACCAATTTTAGCCTATTTTATTTAAAGCTAAAATTCAGGTTAGTCTCTTAAAAGGAGCTGTTGAAAACCTATAAATCTTTCCAGAAAACTATAAATTTGCATATATGCTAGCATAGCGGTAAAATGGATATTTTTTATAGCACCAAAAGTTTTTAATGCAGGAAAGGAAGGTCAATCTATTTATTATAGGCGCCATGAAGGCGGGTACTACCTCCTTTGCGGCAGTACTTGGCAGCCACGCGGAAATTTTTATGTGCCCCATTAAGGAACCTCATTATTTTGTGGACCCCTTGCCGAAGCAATTTTTGGAAACCTCCCGGTTTTTTTCCTTGGAAGACTATTTCGAAAATCAATTTCCTGCACCCTTGCACAGTGCTCAGATTTTAAAAGAGGAACATTACCAACAGTTGTTTTCAAAAGCCAGCACAGAAAAGTACCGAGCCGAAGCCAGTACCGCCTATTTGCATGCGCCTGAAGCTGCAAAGAGAATCCATAACTATAATCCAAAGGCAAAAATTATAATACTCACCCGCGATCCCCTAAAAAGGGCATATTCACATTACAATATGGATCTTGGCCTTGGCCGTGAAAGAAAATCGTTTGCCGCGCTTATGGCAAGGGATATTGATTTATATAATACAGGAAAACTGCCCTGGTTCAGCTATTTAAATATGAGTTGCTTTAACAAACCAATAAACAATTATAAAAATATTTTTGAAAGTGTACTTGTGCTTTCCCTTGAAGATCTTGTTGAAAATACGCAAAGGGAAATGGATAAAGTTTCCAATTTTCTCAATATTCCACCGTTTGTGGCCCCTACTATGAAAAAATTGAACGAAGGGAGAACTTTTAAAAACCAAAAAATAATTTATTTTCTAAAAGTTATGGGTTTGAAAGATTTGTTCCGGCGTTTTTTTGGAAGCAAACTTAAAGGGGAAGCCCTTAACCGATTAAGCAGTAAAAATAAACCCACCCTGACACTATCACAAAATACAATTAATGAACTGGAAAATATTTTTCAGGATAATTAAAAAGATTTTTTGATCAAAGGAGAAACTTTAGAATAGTAGTACATGCTTATTGCGCAACTTAACTATCAATTAACATTATAACCTGAAAAAATGGAACTTTATCGATTGGGGTTTGTTAACTTTGCCGCCTCAAAAAATTAGGCCAGAGTTCTGTAATCTTGATCTTTGATTTCGATTATAAAATCTT
>JBBQUI010000034.1:0-22784 GCA_038212575.1 Flavobacteriales bacterium | reverse complement strand
GGACTTCGGAACGGTCGCGAAGTCATAATGCCACCTCTTTCCATTGTACGTCCCGCAACGCTATGTATTTTTGTGGTTTCCAGACTTTCCTGCAAGGTCATTGGAGGTAAAATACTTGGCAAACGTTTTGCAAGCATCGTTTTTCCCGAACCCGGTGGACCGATTAAAATAATATTGTGGCCGCCAGCTGCAGCAATTTCCATACAACGTTTTATGGATTCTTGGCCTTTCACATCCGCAAAATCAAATTCGGGATGTTCCAAATGATCGTAAAATTCCGCTTCCATATCCACTTCCGTTTTTTCGAGTGGAATGTTTTTGTTGAAAAAATCTATTACTTCTTTTATATTCTCTATTCCATAAACTTCTATCCCTTCAACGATTGCGGCTTCCTTCGCATTTTGTTTCGGAAGAATAAATCCTTTAAAGCCTTCTTCTTTTGCTTTTAAAGATATAGGCAATGCTCCGCGGATTGGCTGAAGATTTCCATCAAGGGAAAGTTCACCCATAATTATGTATTCCGAAAGAGGATTTTGTTCTTCAATCTGTTCTGTAGCTACGAGAATTCCCATTGCTAGAGTGAGATCATAGGCAGAGCCTTCTTTCCGAAGATCTGCAGGAGACATATTTAAGATTAATTTCTTTCCCGGGATTTTGTAACCGTTGTTTTGAAGAGCGGCGGCAATTCGAAAATTGCTTTCGCGAATGGCATTGTCAGGCAAACCGACCAAATGGTAACCAATACCAATATCTACGTTAACTTCAACCGTTATGGTTGTAGCCTCCACGCCAAATACAGCACTTCCATATACTTTTGTAAGCATGATTCGTTCAGTATAAACGGGGAGTTTACAACTGAAAGATATGAAAAAGTTAGAAGTTTAAAGTTGGAAATTCGAAGTTTAATGCTCGTTATTAAAAAACTTTCTCAACATTTTTTTGGTTGAAGTGTTTTTTATAGCAGAAAAATCCTTGTTTTCAATAGCTTGAAGTGTCCCTTTTGCAACCGTTTTACCAAGCTCAACGCCCCATTGGTCATAACTGAAAATATTCCAAATTATTCCCTGTACAAAAAGTTTATGTTCATATAAAGCGATAAGACTTCCAAGCGTTTTTGGAGTCAGTTTTTTTATCAGAATTGTATTTGTCGGTTTATTGCCTTCGAAATTTTTGAAGGGATTTTCAACCGTTTTATTATGTGTTCCTTCCCAAAGCGCTTCGGTTTGGGCAAAAAAATTGGCTATTAAAATATTGTGGTTTTCAATATTGCCATGCAAAGGTTCGCTGAAACCTATAAAATCCGTTGGAATCAATTTCGTGCCCTGATGCAAAAGCTGAAAATAGGCGTGTTGCGAATTACTGCCAACATTGCCCCAAACAATCGTTCCGGTTTGATAGTTTACTTTTTCGCCATTTCTATCCACACTTTTCCCGTTGCTTTCCATCACGGCTTGCTGCAGATACGGAACCAATTTGTGTAGATATTGCGAATATGCAACAACCGCTTCACTTTCCGCCTTAAAAAAATTATTGTACCAAATTGAAAGTAAAGCGAGTACAACCGGAATATTATTTTCAAAATTTTCCTTTTTGAAATGATTGTCCATTTCAAATGCGCCATTTAGCAGTTCCTCAAAATTCTTGAAACCAACGGCACAGCAAACGGAAAGACCAACGGAGCTCCAAAGTGAAAATCTGCCACCAACCCAATCCTGCATTGGGAAAATATTATTTTCAGAAATGCCAAATTCTTTTGCGCCACTCTCATTCGCCGAAACCGCTACAAAGTGTTCTTGGATGTATTTTTCAGCAGCTATTTTCAAAAACCATTCTCTTATAACCGAAGCATTTGAAATGGTTTCCTGTGTTGTAAAACTTTTGGATACGATTATAAAAAGTGTTGTCTCTGGATTTAGTTTTTTAAGCTTTTCCGCAACATCATCTCCATCAATATTGGCGATAAAGTGAATTTTTAAATGATTTCTATAAAACTGAAGCGCCTCCGTTACCATTTCTGGGCCTAAATGACTTCCGCCAATGCCGATGTTCACAACATCTGTAATCGATTTTCCAGTAAAACCTTTATGATTGCCACTGATAATTTCTTCGGAAAAAAGCTTCATTTTTTGAAGAATGGCCTTTACTTCCGGTTTTATATTTTTGAAATCTCGAAGTGCAGTGTGCAATACTGCCCTGTCTTCTGTCTGGTTTATTTTTTCTCCAGAAAATTGCTGGTTTATGGCTTCCCTAAGCTTTACTTCTTCGGCAAGTTTTAATAAAAGAGAAATAGTTTTATCGGTAATTCGGTTCTTTGAATAATCTAAATAGAAATCCTGCCATTCAATCTTAAAACGTTCAGCTCGGCTGGGATCTTCCAAAAAAACATCTTGCATTTGCTGCTCTTTAATTACTTGAAAATGTTTTTCAAGTGCTTTCCAAGCTTCGGTTTTTATAGGATTTATTGAGGGTAATAACATTTTGATTTACGTTTTACGATAAATGAATTTGATTAGGAAATCCAATTATTCCCTTTAGGGTCGGGGTAAAAATAATTGGATTTTCGGCATTTTGATTTACGATTTTGAAATTCTCTTTTTATAATAATCAATTAAACCATCGATGGGACGTTGAACGATATTTCCCAGTTCAAGATTGTGTTCCTTAAAACATTCCCTGATTATTTTTTCAGAAAAATGAGCGATTGAACCAATAAAATGAACTGGAACTTCGTGCGCTTTTTCATAACAAAGAATACGGCATTCAATAAAATTTGAAATACCTTCTTTAATCAAAGTGTAAAAATATGGGTTTATTTCTTTCCCGCCAGTTTCAGTTTCTCCAAAATTAGGTTGGCGGGCAGGCTGTGTAAAAATGAATTGGGCAAATGACGCCAAATATGCATTTGGATTGGGTTTTTTGTATAAATTCATTTTTATATCATCTGCATCCAAATTGAAACGTTTTTCAAATTCTGAAGCAATTTCCGTAGGCATTCGACGGTAATAATAATCGCGAATCAATTTTTTTCCGAAGTAATTTCCGCTGGCCTCGTCCATCAAAATAAAGCCTAAAGCGGGAATTGGCGTGTGTATTTCGGTTCCGTCAAAATAACAACTGTTGCTTCCCGTTCCCAAAATGCAAACAATTCCCGGTTCGGTAGTAGCTGCAAAAACAGCGGCGGACATATCTTCGGAAACATTTATTTTCGCGTTTATAAATACTTCTTCCAAAACTTCCTTCAAAATGCTTCGCGGAGTTGCCGTGCCACAGCCTGCGCCATAAAAATCAAGCGCTTCAATACTTTCGAATACATTTTTCAAAGTTTCGTTTGAAGCAATGCGAAGCATCAATTCCTCTTTCGGAACCACTGTAGGATTCAACCCCGAAGTATCGGTTTTAAACACAATATTGCCAGAATTGTCCAGCAATACCCAATCACATTTTGTTGAACCTCCGTCGGTTATTAGGGTCATAATTTATAAAGTTGCAACGTGAGCGGCCAAATCTATAAGCTTTGCGGAGTAGCCGTAATCGTTATCGTACCAAGCCACTAACTTAAAGAAATTATCTTTAAGGGCAATGCCCGCATTGGCGTCAAACGTGCAAATGTATGGGTCTGAAACGAAATCCTGCGAAACAACTTCGGCCTCGGTGTAATTTACAATTCCCTTATAATCTTTTTCTGAAGCTTTTTTGAATAGTGCTTTTATTTCATCGTAAGTCGCAGATTTTTTGGTGCGAACGGTCAAATCTACCACCGAAACATCCGTTGTTGGAACCCGAAACGCCATTCCCGTCAGCTTTCCTTTTAACTCTGGAATAACTTTGGTTACGGCGACGGCGGCGCCAGTGGTTGTTGGAATAATATTGCTCAACGCACTTCTTCCCAACCGATAATTTTTCTTTGAAGGCTGGTCTACCGTGGACTGTGTGGCTGTTACTGAATGTATGGTTGTCATTAAAGCTTCAACGATTCCGTATTCGTCGTTGATTATTTTTGCCATCGGGGCAAGGCAATTTGTGGTACAAGAGGCGTTTGAAATAATGGTGTCGGTTGCCTTTATTTTTGTATGGTTCACTCCCATCACAAACATTGGAGCCGTTTTTGAAGGCGCGGAAATAATAACTTTTTTAGCACCAGCTTTTAAGTGCGCCGAAGCAGAATCAATCTCTTTAAAAATTCCTGTGCAATCAATAATGATTTCTGCACCGACTTCGTTCCATTTCAAATTTTCGGGATTTTTTTCTGCAGTGACCCTTATTTTGTTTCCGTCAACAATTAAATTTCCATTCTTCACTTCGATTGTCCCGGGATATTTTCCGTGAACGGAATCGTATTTCAACAAATATGCGAGATGGTCTACTTCCAGCAAATCATTCACCGCAACAATTTCAATATCTTTTCTTTGGGATGCTATTCTGAAGGCTATTCGGCCTATTCGGCCAAAGCCGTTGATTCCTATTTTTGTCATTTTTTTTCTTTTGATGCTTTTTATACTATTGATACTGTGGATACTATTGATACTGTGGATACTATGGATGCTATTGATGCTGTCTCAATTAAGTTTTCCGTAATCCATCATCAAGCGTCCGTCGTCCGTCAAATTGAAATGATATCCGCTACCCGTATCAATTCTTCGTCAATTTCATTGTTGCCTTTTATTGCTTCGGAAAAAGGTACCGAGGTTACTCTATTGTGAATTATACCAATCATAATGTTTGTTTCGCCTCGCAATAGCGCATCAACAGCACCAACACCTAATCGACTGGCAAGAACTCGATCATAACAACTGGGCGCGCCACCGCGTTGAATATGGCCAAGTACAGTAACCCTAACTTCATATTCTTTCAAGTTTTCTTCAATATATTCTGCCAGTCCAAAAATGTTTTTCCCTATTTGGTCCCCTTCGGAAACCACAACGATACTTGAGGTTTTACCGGATTTTTTACTTCTGCTTAAAGATTCCAACAAACGCTCGCGACCCATATTCTGTTCAGGAATCAGGATTTCTTCTGCTCCAGCGGCAATACCTGCATTCAAAGCTATATCACCTGCATCGCGCCCCATTACTTCCACTAAAAAAAGACGGTTATGTGAATTTGCCGTGTCTCGAATTTTATCAATTGCTTCAACAACGGTATTCAAAGCCGTGTCATAGCCAATGGTATAATCGGTTCCGTTAATGTCATTGTCAATAGTTCCCGGAATGCCAACAATGGGGAAATTGAATTCTTTTATAAATACAGAAGCTCCCGCAAAAGTTCCGTCGCCACCAATAACTACCAAGGCATCAATGCTTGCTTTCTTAAGATTGTCAAAGGCTTTTTTTCTACCTTCAACAGTCATAAAATCTTTAGAACGGGCAGATTTTAGAAATGTGCCGCCGCGGTTGATAATGTTTTTTACGGAACGCGCATTTAGTTCTTTAAAATCGCCTTCAATCAACCCTTGCAAACCACGATAAAATCCAACACATTCCAAATTGTGATAGGCACAAGCCCTAACTACTGCCCTAATAGCGGCGTTCATTCCCGGGGCGTCTCCCCCACTTGTTAAAACCCCTATTTTAATTGGTATTTTCATAAATGGAAAGTTACTATTATTGTTTACAACTCAAAATGATTTTAACCAAAAAAAAATACGTGTATGTACGTATAGTGTAGAACGAATTCCTGCCTTATATTTGAATCATAGAATTAGTGGATAATGCACAAAGCAATATTTTTTGTGGGGATAGAAAATATTTTTAGTGCACTTTAAAGTTTACTAAGTTAGGTTTGTTAAAGTTTCCCGGCCAATGGTCGGGAAACTTGTTTTTAAAACTATCCGCATCAATTCTTCAATATTGTAAATTCTATCGAAGAATCATTATAGACTTTATGTGTTTGTCTTTGAAAATCTTCAGCTTTTGCTTCAAAAATATTCGGGACAAAAGTTTGTGGGTTTAAATCAATCAAAGGGAACCAGGTACTTTGAACCTGTATTTGAATTTTGTGACCTTTTTTGAAAGTGTGATTTACATCTTGTAGCTTTATATTTACGGCTGTCTTTTCATTAGGAATAAACGGCTCTGGATTGCTGAAACTATTTCTGAAACGTCCCCGCATCACTTCACTGCGGACCATCATAAAGTAATTGCTCATTTTTAAATATTCCTGTGTTTCGGGATAATCTTCCGCATCCGGCGGAAAAACATCAATCACTTTCACAATCCAATCTGCATCTGTTCCGGTGGTTGAAACATTTAATTTTGCGAGGATTGGACCCGTCATTGTAACATCTTCGGTAAGCACGGGAGTTTCAAAAACCAATACATCTGGACGGCGCGCGGCGAAACGCTGATCGTCCGTCATATATTTTCGAGGTGTAAAAACCATTTTTATATCTTCGGAATACGGCACAGGTTTTTTCGGGTCGCTGATGAATTCTTCAAAAGTGAAGCTTTTTTCACCTTTGTCATTTAACCGTTGATTGCTCTGCAAAAAATAAGTTTTCTTTTCAGAGTTTTTGGGAGGCCAGTTCTCAAACGATTTCCATTCGTTTGTTCCGGTATCAAACATATAAGCTTCCGGAAGTTTGCTTTCCCCTTTGCCACCATTTTTCAAAAAATGATTGAAGAATTTAGTTTCAACATCACGCTGATAGTCACGAGAAATATTATCTCCAAAATAAACATTTCCAATAGCCTGTCGTTCAGAATTTCGACTCCAATCGCCATGGCTCCACGGTCCAAAAACAATAGTGTTATAGTTTGAACTGTTTTTTTCAACAGCCTGATAACTGTTGAAAGGTCCATAAAGATCTTCAGCGTCAAAAAGGCCACCAACAAACATTACGGCCGGTTTTACATTTTTTAAATGCTGAATAATTCCGCGGGATTTCCAGAATTCGTCATAATTGGGATGCTCTTTAAGTTGCTGCCAAAAAACGTTGTCTTCTTTATAATATTTATCGAGATTGGATAATGGCCCGGCATCCAAAAAAAATTGATATTGATCTTTCGTTCCTAACTCCGGGAACTCATACCAAGGTTTATTGGTAGGCTCCGTTTTTTCATAACCAAACAGAGCAGTTGCCCGCCAATAACTCAGCAAATAAGCTCCGTTGTGATGAAAATCATCAAAAAAGAAATCTCCAATAGCGGCTTGGGGCGAAACGGCTTTCAATGCCGGATGTGAATCCAATAGCGCACAGCTTGCGTAAAAACCTGGATAACTAGTTCCCCAAACACCCACATTTCCGTTATTATTTTTTACATTATTAATTAACCAATCTATGGTGTCATAAGTATCGCTTGATTCATCAATTTGTTTTCCTTTTTTATTGGGAATGTATGCCCGCATATTGTCGTAAATACCTTCACTCATCCAGCGTCCACGAACATCCTGATAAACTACAATGTTGCCTTCTTTCATTAAAAATTCATTGGGAGAAATTTTTGAACGAAATTGATCTTCGCCATAGGGTTGGCAACTATAAGGCGTTCTTTGGAAAAGGATTGGATATTTTTTTGAAGTGTCTTTTGGAGAATAAATAACGGTGAAAAGCTTAACGCCGTCCCGCATCGTGATTGTTGTTTCAGTCTTAGAATACTTTTCTTTTACAAAATTTTCATCCTGCGCGAATGAAACGAAACCGGTAAATAATAAAATCAATAGTATTTTAAATGCTTTCATTCTTTTTTCTTCTTTTAGCTATTCGTTCAAATAAGTTATTTTGAAAATTTTCTTTGTGTTTTCAATTACTTTAAAATGATCGTCCATGCGATGGTCAATTACCCAAACTATTTTTTCATCACTTAAAAGCAACCAGATTTGTTCCTTTTCTGTCAAAGGAATTTTTTCATCTTTGAAAAATTTGCTCAGTTTCTTTTTACCCTTCATCCCAAATGGTTGAAAGCTATCGCCACTACTCCACTTTCTTAGTTTTAAGGGAAAGTTTAATTTTTCGGAAGCAACGTAAATTAAATTTTTTTCGGTTTCGCCAATGTATTTTGATGGTTCTATTTTCAATTTAATTGGCGAATTAATTCCTTCTTCGGAAACCAAAAATTCTTTATTTACTTTTTCTGACTCAATTTCCGTCAGCACTAATTCTTCACGATTCTTCAAAAGTCGGTGCGTTTTAGAAAAAACCTGCTTACCCGTTTGCGCATCCAGTAAGTTTAAAACGTCTTCCCATTCGGTAAAACCAAAGCTGTTCAATAATTCATAAAGCAAGGCATCGGTATTTGGCAATTCTTTGATTTTCTGAATATTGATTTTATAAGAATCCATCTCTTCGGAAATAACAAGTTTATAAACCAACGCCATATAATCTTCAATAAGATTTTGTGAAGCTTGCAGGTTTTGTCGGGTTTTCTGAAAGTTTTTTAAAACTGATTCGTTGGTTTCCTTAAATTGTGGCAACACTTCCAAACGCAACTTATTCCGGAGATAATCCGTCTTTTTGTTACTACTGTCTTCGCGCCATTTTAAGTTATTTTCTTCGGCATATTGCAAAATTTCCTCTCGCGAAAAATTTAAAAGCGGTCTTATAACTTTGTTGATTTCTTTCGGAATTCCTGTGAGTCCATTTAAACCAGTGCCGCGGGAAAGGTTGATAAAAAACGTTTCCAAATCGTCATCCAAATGATGTGCGGTCAATAAATAATCGTATTTAAAATCTTTTAAAATTTCGGCAAACCAATTGTAGCGAAGGTCGCGAGCTGCCATTTGGGTTGAAATCTTGTATTCATTAGCAAATTTTTTAGTATCAAAAGTTTCCGCAAAAACTGAAATTTCCAAGTTTTTGGCCAAACCGATCACGAACATTTCATCGCCGTCACTTTCCTTTCCGCGTAGCGAAAAATTGCAGTGTGCCAAAGCAATTTCGAAATTTAGGTTTTTCATCAAATGGGTCAAAACCACACTATCCAAACCCCCACTACAAGCGATTAGCAGCTTTTTTCCTATCAAAAAAGAAAAATTAGTTTCAATATTTTTTTTGAAGCGAGTGAGCAATTTAAAAGAAATTAATAATTATTCCAGCAATAACGGCTATTCCGAAGCTGAGCATTGTTCCTATTAATACATATTCTGTTTTTAAAGTTTCGTTATTTCCGTAACGGAGAATGGATTTGGCAGCAATCAAAAAACCTACCGCTGAATATTGCGAAACGATGATGAAGGTTAACGTCAGGATTCTCTCCAACACACCAATTACCTTTCCGGCATTTGGCATTTCGTTGTCGCTGGATACTTGTACCTCCGTAGCATGAAATACTTCCTTTATAAAAATATTTGCCGGTTTTAGGCAGACTAAATATCCAGTTATTATCAAAAGATATTTAAAATTGAGGGAAACTTCAATTGAAGGATTTATTCCGTACCATTTATCAAACAAAACAACAACAACTGTCAGAATAATTAAGTGAATTGCTTGGTCTATGAAGAATGCATATCTTCCAAAATACATGCTATTGCAGAGATGACGTTTAAAACCATCTATCAAAAAGTGGGTTATTGCAATTACGGCCGCAGCTAAAACGAAACCCACCTGCAACGAAAATAACCACGATAGCACAAAACACGTCAAAACGTGCCAATATAAAAAGGAACTTTTAAAACCGATCGTGTTCTTTTGCTTTGCCAATTTATCGGTTTGAAAAAAGTAATCCAAACACAGATGTGCAATGACTTGGAGCAGTAATAATTCCTTTAAACCCATAACTTCTATTTTGAAATTATCATTTTAAAATAGTTAACCGCTTCTTCAATGGCATTCCAGCCAACACTTGTGGAATGTTGGTTCACGGCAGATTGGCCAATACCAAGCTGTTTGGCTATTTCTTCCTCTTGGTTGTTCATTAACTTTAAATATAAAACTTCGCATTGCCGTGAGGTTGCTTTGCTCAGCAAAACATCGAGCAACGCCAGTAAAGGTTGAAAATTTTTATTTAAATCTTCGTTTTTTGAAGCAAAAAACAAGGTATTCTTTATGACGATTCGCTCTTTGTTGTACGTGGTTTCACCGCTAATTTCGCGACCTGAAAAATAAATGGCTTCTCCGTCTATTACGCCCTCTTCAGGATTGTAACGGCTCAATTCGCCATAACCGATTGCAAGCCTTATTCCATGGATTTTAAACTGTTTTAAACGGTTATCGTCTTTTATATATTTTTTGGTTTCTATAGGAATGGCCTTCACAAAACTTTTAATGGCAAGTGCTACTTGCAGGCCCTCAGCGGGATTGGGGACTACACATTCTAAATAGTCTCCTTTTATGATGCGACCATAGACATTAAATTCCTGCTTTAAATTATTGAGCAGGCTTTTTAAGTTTTCCTCAACGAACTTGCTGTCTTCAACGTTTAAACTTGTTGATGAAACAATGTCTCCAGATATAACTGAATAGTTCATTCATTATAAATTTATTCAAATATATAAATTTATTAGCTTATACACTAATAAATCCTGTTTATAAGTTTAAACGCTAATAAATCAATTTTATAAGCTTAAAAACTAATAGAATATGTTTATGAGTTCAGAAAATTATAAAGAAGTATTCAATACTTCCCGCATTGCCTTTGCTTTCAGTAAACATTCTTCATATTCCCTTTCCGGAACGGAATTTATAGTGATCGCACTGCCCACGGAAAAGCTGACGTAATTTTTGGAAGCATTATAAAGAATACTTCTGATAACAACATTGAAATCAAAATCACCCGAAGGCGAAAAATAACCAATGGCACCACTGTATAATCCGCGCTTGGCATCTTCTGTTTCTTCAATAATTTGCATTGCAGAAATTTTTGGAGCACCGGTCATACTGCCCATTGGGTAAGTGTTCCTCAAAATCTCAATGCTGGAAATATCTTGCGAAACGGTACAACTAACAGTCGAAATCATCTGATGCACCTGTTCAAAAGTATAAATGGCGCAGAGCTCATCAACAACAACACTACCCTTTTCGGCAATACGTGACAGATCGTTGCGCACCAAATCTGTAATCATAATGTTTTCGCTGCGTTCTTTGGGGTCTTTGGCCAACTGCTGCGCCATTTTCAAATCTTCTTCTTTATTTTCCAAACGCTTCGCTGTACCCTTAATGGGTTGAGAAATTACGGTGTTTCCCGTTCTTTTGAGGTAGCGCTCCGGTGAAGCTGAAAGCGCAAAAAGGTTATTCAATTTCAAAAAAACTGAAAAGGGCGGTCTTGAAATTTTATTAAGCTGAAGATACGTTTCCAATGGATTGATTTCAGCATCTTCGGAATAAAATTCCTGACAGATGTTCACTTCGTAAATATCACCGCGTTTAATATGCTCAAGTACATCCATTACTTTCTGAATGTAATTATCTTTTGTGGTCCGAATACTTATGCTTACAGCCTTTGAGGTTCCAGGAATATAGGGTTGTTGGAACGTTTCAGAAATTGATGACCAATCTTCTTCTATTTCATCGGCAACCATGTTCAAATAATGTACCTCAACACTATTTTCAGAAAAAAAGAAAAGTTTTTTAGGTTGAAAAAAATACAGATCGGGAAAACCTAATCCATCAAAATTATTGGAATGTAATTTTTCCACATCGTTTTTCAAGTCGTACGTAAGGTATCCAAAAATCCAATCTGCAGTGTTGGCCTGATATTCTTTTAAATTGTCAAAAGCATTGTGAAAATCGGTTTTTAATGCGGTGAAAGCATCAACCGCCAAAATTGCTTGATAGGTTTCGTGTTTTAGTGAATAGTTGTTGCTGTCCAGCCAAACAATTTCTTCAAACTGCTGTGCCCACTGGAGTAAACGTATTTTAGCGTCTTCAGTTAAAGAAAAAGAAAATTTCTTTACAGTGCGCATTATTGTTCAATTTGATGGACAAAATTCTGGATTACATCTGTAAATCCGAGCAGTAAAACTTCGTTGGAAATTGAGTTGGTTTCTTCAGAAAAATTTTCTGAATAAAAAGGAATGCTGAAACTTTCAACTACTGTAGCTCCAAATCTTGGGAGTATATTTTTAGTGTATTCCAAAGCGGACGCTGCGCCACGTTTTCCGTTGGAAGTGCTCATCAATAAGACTTTTTTTCCTTCTAAAAAACTTCGGTCTAGGCGTGAAAGCCAATCTATTGTGTTTTTAAAATATGCTGAAACCATTCCGTTGTGCTCATTTACTGATATAACAAGCGCATCCGCATCTTTTATTTTATTGTAAAGCATTTTTAAATCTACGGAATAGCCTTTTTCACGCTCAATGTCTTCACCAAACAGTGGAAGCTCATAATATGTTAATTTAATCACCTCAACCGCGTGCCCAGCAATTTGTGACGCTGCAAAACTAACAAGCTTATGGTTGATGGATTTACTACTGTTACTGCCTGCAAAGAATAGAATTTTTTTCATCTTTCAAAGTTATTGAAAAGCAAGGTTTAAAAAAACCCGCGTCAAATTATTTGACGCGGGTTCTTCAAAAATTGAAAATTTAACTAGTTACTGTTTCACGATACGTTTTACAATACTTGTGTTTTCAGCATTTATTTTAATAAAATACATTCCTGTTGCAAGGCTTTCCAATGAGAAATTGGTTTCAATTCCAGCTTCAGATAAATCTATTGTTTTAATTGTTCTGCCATTAACATCAGTAATAACAGCGTTTTCTAATTGCGCTGTTGTTTTGTTCATCAATGTAATTTGACCAGTGGTCGGGTTTGGATATAGCGCAATATTATTATAGAATTCGCTATCCTCAAGACCCAAAACTTCTTCCACTGTAACGATGAAGGTACAAGTGTCCGCGTTTCCGGCAGCATCTGTGGCAGTCATTGTCATTGTTGTATCACCCGCTCCAACCATAGTTCCTGCAGAAGGATCTTGTGTGATCACTGGGTCTGGGTTACAGTTGTCAGTTGCAGAAGCATCACCTGTATAATCTGGCAATGTATATTGGTCGCCAACATTCACCTGAACTGTTACATCAGCAGGACAAGTGATTACTGGAGCTACTGTTTCAGCATTAACCTCTGTCAGTGTGCGCTCTCCTGCACAACCTGGAGTTCCAAGATTAATATCACTGTTTGGTGTTCCGAAATCGGCAGTTTCACAGGTTCCACTCCAGTCTGCGGCCACGTCTGTATCACCTACCCTTCTGAAAGAACCAGATGGACAATCAGCAGTCAACGAAGCGCCAATTCCTGACCAATCAAGGTCAGCAGCAGTAACATTAAATCCACTAATTGTAACATTGAATCCAGCTATTTCAGCAGCGGTGAAGTTCCAGAATACAGAATCTACAACATTTCCGCTTGGGTCTATAATTACTATCCATCCTGTTCCAGTATTGTCCCAGAATAGGTTATTACCCCAATATCCAGCTCCTCCGTCATCATTATAATCAACAACAGAGTTTGCAGCCATGCTACCTAGTGTTTTTACAATTGTGTTTACGGCATTAATATTATTATATGGAGTATCACTCGCCGCCACTTTGTATCCGCTATAATCTGTAGCTATACCTACATTCTGAATTTCAAATCTATCAGGAGTTTCCAAATTGATTTCTGAAATAACCAATTGTGATAATGGTCCTGGAGCACTTTCTTGTGCATATACATTTATTGTTCCCGTTGGAGTAAATGTATATGAAGTACCTTCAAAAAGGAAGTTTCCTCCTGTTAGGGCATCAAACCATCTAATAACATTTGCAGGGTCGTTTAGCGTAGCTGTAACTGTTACTTCATCACCAACACAAAAATCGTTTACTCCTGTGGTAGTAGGTCCAGCAGGAACTGCAAGTACTTCAATAGTATCTGTATCTGATGAAGCTACTGCGCAAGCACTAGCTTGAATATTGTAAGTTATAGTGTGCACACCAACTCCTGCAGCAGCAGGATCAAAAGTGAAAGTTGAACCGTTTCCGTTATCAGTAACACCTGGTCCACTGTATGTTCCCCCACTTGGTGTTCCACCACCTAAATCTGTAAGAACTTCGGAAGAAGCACATACCTCTTCAAGAACAGATAAAGAAGCCGTTTGGGAAGGTGTATCAAATGCTTGTGTTCCGTCACTTCTACTTCCAGAAGAACCTTGGGTAGCACTAAAGCCTAAACCTCTTTTTGCAAACGCATCCCAAAGTAGGCATTGGTTTGCACCACCATAAATAGCTTGATCTGCAGCCATAATTGCATCACGGCCATCAACAAAACCAGGGCTACAAGGCTGTAATTTCATACCTTCGGTAACAATGGCCAATGCCATAATGTTTCCTGCATCTTGGTTTACATCTCCAGTAAAATTATAAAAATCTGTATCAAAACCATGCTCATCAATCAAAGCCCAGGTTACTTCCCAAAGCATTTCAGCCCAAACTGAGCCTACACCGTGCGGTACAGCTGCAGTTTTAATAAAATCATAGGTTTGTGGGTTCACGCCCATATCTGTACTATACGGATAATCGCGGATTCCTGCACCTCCTTGACCCTGGCCAAAAAGATAAGTTCCAACCGCACGAGCATCTGCACCTACAGCTCCAGGCTCTATAGTCAATAATACTCCAAAATAGTCACTCCATCCTTCTCCCATTTGCTCTTGATTTTGCAAACAGCTTGACGCACCAGGACCACCAGTTAAGCGGTTCGATATACCATGAGCATATTCGTGCAAAATTACCAAGTTGTCAAAATCCCCATCTTTATCACCGCAAATATACATTTGCATAGTTGGGTTACTTCCATCTGGAGGTGTTCCGAAGTTAGCATTACAAGTTCCAGAACCGTCTTGAGCTTCTGCATTTACAGAATCGCTTCCAGCACCGCCGTTTCCATAATTGTTTTCTTGGAAATTACCTCCTACTTCATCAAATCCATATAGATACATAATATCATGAAAGACATTGTTCATATAAAATAGGTTTGTGATTGCAGCATCCTCATATTGGTTTGCATTGGTATATATCTGACTGAAAGGATATCCTGTAAAATCCAAATCTGCACCAGCATCTGGTTGGTATCCTGAGTTGTTTCCGTCTTCATAGGCATTAACATTATTGCCCCGAGTAGTTGTAAACTCAGCTCCAGCTACACCATTAGTGTCGTGCCATCCGAATGGGGAGGCAGTTGCATCTGCAGGTTGAACTAGTACTGTACGAGTACCATAATAAGGACTCTCAAGAGGTAGCGCTATTACTTCGTAACATTCCACGCAACCTGCTTCTGCAGCTCCTTTAAGTTGGGCGTAATTTGGGATGTCATATAAATTTGTGTTGAAGTTAATCTCTTTCACATCATTGCTGTGATCGTGATGAGTGGCACAACTTACCATCCAGTTTGCTTTGTTTACAATCGCACCAGAATTGGCATCAACTCTTAAACTCCACCAATCTTGTTGACTTTTTTCTTGAATTGAAATATCCCAAGTTAAAACCATTTCATTGGTTTCAGTAAGGGTATACATCAATTTTGCAGGGATTGGGCTCAATGAAATTCCACCATCGCTAAGCAATGTTTTTTTATCTATTCCACGAGCACCTTCTAAAATTGAAAGCGGTTGGGAAATAGAATAATTCAATTGTGAGGCTGCTGCCTGAACAGCTTGTGAAGCTGTAAGTGCCGGAGAATTGGAACCTACCAACTTTTGGGTAGTGTTTTTAATAAATTTGCTGTCTTTTGAAATTACCTGCCCATTGGACAAAAGGTGGATACTGGATTCAGTACCGAAAATTTCAATTCCATTAAATAGCTGTCTGTAATAAACGTGTTGAATGCCGCTAGTACTACTAACAGTTTCACTCGTTACTTGCCATTGAACATCTTGCGTCAATAATTCATTTTGTTCCACAAAATGATTCAATTGTTGGTCGATTGCTCCTGAAAAGTTTTGTGCAACCATAGTGCTTGAAAAAGCGCACACAATTGCCAGGAATAAACTCCGGGTAACTTTTTTCATTTCTTTGATTTATTTAGATTAATATTAGTTAAAGCGGGTTAAGTTTTTTGTAAAGCTATTAAAAAATATAATTTTCACAACTTTTTCTTAAAATTCACAATAAATTTAACATTGCAGTAATTTAAAAAAAATAGTGTTTTTATGATATTTCTGAAATATCTCTAAATACGCAATTAATAATTTTATTACATTTACTTCAAAAAAAAAGTTCTATGGAACAACCCAACGATCTCATTCTAGAGATGCAAAACGGAAACGAAAAGGCATTTTCCCGTTTATACACTATGTACAGCGAAGCAATATATGGTATAATTTACAGTATCGTTTTGGACGAAAATACTGCGGAAGAAGTATTACAGGATGTGTTTATAAAAGTTTGGAACAACGCTGCTTCCTATTCCATCAACAAAGGTCGCTTTTTCACTTGGTTGCTAAACATTGCTAGAAATACAGCTATCGATGAAACCCGTTCAAAAGCATTTAAAAACTCTAAAAAAAACCTAAGTACTACAAACTTCGTAGATATATTATCATCCTCAGATAGTTTAAACAAGAAGACCAATGCAATAGGCTTAAAAAAGTTTGTAGATGCCCTTAAACCAGCGTGTATTAAAATAATTGATCTGCTGTATTTTAAAGGCTTTACGCAAGCAGAAGCATCAAAAACATTGGACATACCATTAGGAACAATAAAAACAAGAAACCGAACCTGTATCAATGAATTACGGGTGATGGTCTTAGGATAAAAAATTATGAATCCCGAAGAAATTATAGCATCAGGAAATTTAGAGTTGTATGTGTGTGGTGCTTTACCCCCGGATGAAGCACTTGAAATAGTAGAAGCAATTGCCGCCTACCCTGAAGTGAAGCGCGAAATTGAGCTCATTGAGGAATCGTTAGTGCACTTGGCCGAAACGGTTGCTCCACCTATTCAAGCAATGACTTGGACACATATTTTAAATTCAATCCGAAACATTGGAAATACAGAAGATACTAAGGTAAGAACATTAAACTGGCCAGCAATAGCAGGCTGGGCAGCAGCCATTTTGTTTATGGGCGGAATTATGTGGATGTTGAAACAAACAAATGATTTAAACAATTCAATTCAAATTACCACTACCGAAAACACAATTTTAAAGGAGGATAAAACCAATGCTGAAAACCAGCTTGCTGAAAATTCCCAAATTCTTGAGGTTTTAAGATCAAAAGATTATCAAGCATTTACACTTCCCGGAAACCAGGCTGTTGCGCCCGAAGCTTTTGCAAAAGTGTATTTAAACAAAACCGAAAATGTGGCTTATATTGATGTTAAAGGCTTGCCCGCAACACCCCGCGGAAAAGTGTATCAAGTTTGGTCGCTCAAAATGGACCCGCTCACACCAACCAGCGTCGGTTTAATTTCTGCCGAAAATAAAACCAGCGAAGGAATTTACAAGTTCGTAAACTTCCCAGACCCTGAAGCATTCGGAATAACACTGGAGCCAGAGGGCGGAAGCGAAACACCTACCCTATCACAACTATATACTTTAGGGATGATCACTATTTAAACAAAAAATCTTTTAAAAAAAATCCCGTACTCATTCAAGTACGGGATTTTTAATTTTTGATTGCGCCGAAATTTATTCAAAAAAAAATAAAAAAAAAAGCGCCCGCAAAATGCGGACGCTTCAACTAACAAAAAAACTCTGAAAAACCGGGTTTAACCGGTTTTGTAAAATCTACCAATTTCTTGATAGATAACCAACCTCAACTATATATACGGAAAAATTGAAAGGTTGGTTTTCAATTTTTTATAATTTTTCAATTTCTTTTGCCTTTACAGGCCCCAACTCATAAAAAGCGCCCATAAGCTCTTCTTTTAGGGGTGCTACTTTATCTTGCATTCCGTTGGCTTTGTATATTAAAGCGGAGTGAAAAAGCGCTTTTGGTTCCGAAGTTTTGCCTTCCACGTGTTCTTCAATCGTTTTCAAAGCGGCTTCTTTTTCACCTGCTTTCAATTGTGAATAAGCCAACAATTGGTATGTTTCAGGAGTAGCACGGTTTGTAATTTCTTTTTCGGCTAAAGCCAACGCTTTTTGAGGATTCGTTTCTGCATAAAGAGTAATAAGATAGGTATTGTACATCCCTCCATAATCAGCATTATCGGTTGCAGTTAGAAACATATCGTACTGCTTCTTTGCTTCGGAAGTATTTCCTTCATATTCCGCCATCTCTCCTTTAAAAAGGTAATAATCCGGGGTTTTATGATTTACCATTATAGAATCCAAAATACGGTTTGCTTCTTTTGTATTTTTTTCCGAAGAATAAATCATCCAAGCAATTTGCTTTTTCACATAATGATTGTCTGGCTCAATTGCCAAAGTTTTTAGGTAGCTATTGTATGAATCTTCAAGTCTTCCGGCGTGGCCATAAAAATCGCCAATATTGCTATAAGCCCACAGTTTCAATCCTTTATTATCGCGTTCCTCGGCTATTTGTTTTGCCTGTTCCAAATATTTAATGGCAGCATCCAGGTTTCCGTTATGGTCGCTCCATTTTGCCAAACGTATTAAATAATTAAAATCCTTTGGGTCTTTTATTTTTCCCAAAAGTGTGTCTGCGCGGTCATATTCTCCCAATTCCATCGCCACATCAAACAGCATCATTTCGGTTTCCTTTCGGTTGTCTTCATAAGTATATGCGCTGTCCAGCAAAACTTGCGCTTCTTTAAAACGGTGCTGCGAAATATAGTTGTGTGCCAAACTGCGCAAATAAGAATCCTTGTTTCTGGCAGAAACGTCATGCGACTTTTTAATAAGCGTTTCTGAAATTTTTAATTCTGAAATATCTCCCGTGCTTCCAAAAAGCGCTGCGTGTATTCCAGACAGACGGCTCATTTCCATTAAATGGGTAGAGTCATTATTGAAACGTGCCTGCCAAAATTCCAAATCTTTATGGATTGCATCGTTTCCGGGCGTTTTATTAGTAGCTAAATATTGATCATAATCCTTACTGTCAGTTACTCCTTTCGGCTTTTCTTGGCACCCAAAAAGAACTGCAATTGTGAGTATTGTTATTATTTTTTTCATTGTAAAATTATTTTTGTTAGTTGTATTTTAAGAAAGTATTTAAACCAAAAAAGAGAACACAGATGGTTCTCTTTTCTGGATTTAAACTGTATTCATTAAAACGGTCCAGCCAAATATGGGAAGCTACTTGAAAAAGCAACATCGTTTGATGGCACACCATCGCTGGTCAAGCCTGGATTTTCTGTTCCATCGGGACCACCAAAGATCAATAGCAATGATACATCTATCACATCGTCACTCAATGCTCTACCGGTCAAAATTTCGGTACCGTTAAAGTAGGTAGTGATACCTGTTTTACCCAACCATAATACGTCGTTAGAAAGAACGGTTGTGAGAGTTGCTGCATCAAGCCCTAAAGCATTTGTTGTGTACCCTGCATTTAGTGCAAGCAATTTATCTTGAAATTTTGTTTGAAAAGCAACTTGCATTGCGGAAGGAACCGTAACGTTAAAGGCATCTTTAAAACCAGTAGTTCCAAAAACGGTGTTTATACCGGGACGGCCCATTTGGTCTTCCTGTTTGTAAGTTCCGCTAAAATCAAATACTTGTCCGCAAGGGCCACAAGCTGTTCCACCGCAGTCCACTCCAGTTTCATCACCGTTCATAATTCCGTCTGTGCAGGTTTCCTGTATTATTACGTTATCATCATCATCTTTACACTGCACAAACAATAATGATGTTGATATTGCAGCAAAAAGGGTTATATATTTTAATGTTTTCATCTTTTTAAATTTTTTCAAGGTTAGCAATTATTATATTTTTCTTTTGGCTTCAACCCATACATTATATATAGGTGTATTGGGGGCAAAAGGATTTACACCTGCAACTCCACCGGGAATCAAAGATTTAGGAACTTCAATAACGATGCTCAGTACGTTTGTTCCAGCAAATGTGTCTGCGCCAGGGTTATTAAAACCGGTTGCGGTGCCCGCTAGTATTGCATTATATTGGTTAAAGTCAAAGAAGAAAGGATCTTCCCGTGGACCTGCGAAAAATTTCATACCGTCTTTTTCGGCAATTTGAACATCATCTTTGGTAGAGATTTTAACGCTTCTTCTTGTTGAAGTTGCAATTGTACTCTCCAAACCTTGCATAGCTGGGGCAGTTGGTCCAAAGAAATACATAGAATCTCCACGTTTAATAGCTTGGATTACCAAGTCTTCCTTAAGATCATTGTCGTTATCTATATTGATTTCTATCAATACAGTTTCATCGAAAATGGCTTGAGTTGTTGGTTGCCCGGGAGCCAGTAACCCTTGTACGTTGGCGGCAAAAACAAAGTTACTGCTGTTCTCTGCCTGAAAGGCATAAAAGTCTGTAATATCCGCAGTGGTGCCTGCAATGGCGGGCGCGTCAATGTGATCTGCGGAGATTAAAAATATCGATAGTGCGGCTACGCCTATTCCACCGATTACTGCAAAAAATTTTGATTTTTTCATCTTTTTTGTTGGTTTTTATTATTTATTTTTACTTGTTCGCTTATACTTACGGTTAAATGTATCTTATGGTTTTTAACACGTTGTTAATCTTTTGTTAACGTGAAAATTCGCTGTTTGAGCGTGCTAAAATAATTATAAATAATACAATGAACCCGTCTGCACCCGATTGGATTTTAAAATTTTTAAATCATTTTGAAAGAAAGGACCTTATAGACCCGTTTGAAAATGATACCATATTTTATGATGCACTAAAACAAACTGGTTTTATATATGGGGTCTCAGTAGCGGCAGTTCCAAAAAAAACACTTGGAAGCTTAAAGCTCACAGAAGAGGAATACACCAAAATAAACCTGTTCCACGCATTGCTTTTTCAGTTTTTTAAGAAGAATAGAAATGGCACCAACGAAGAGGCAATTGCTAATATCCTCTCCTTTTACCAACAACTTGAAAAAAGAAAAGCTGGTTTCTTTCAAAGATTCTCACTTTCCCAAAGTCCTGCCAAAACTTTGGAGTATATACTTTCTACACGATTGCAGGAAGCCAATACTTTATTGAAGAAAAACACGGTTTCCCTCCTTACCCATGCTTTGTTATATCTTGACGTATTGGCCTATAAACAATGGCAGATTGATCCCAGCATTGCCAAAAACTATTACAAACAACTGGAGACCGTTGTGCTAACGGGTTGTTTTTATACCTTAAAATCAAAAAAGAAAAAAAACAAATACGACAAACTTTTAATTGAATTGTTTGAAACTTCCTCTGAGTACATAGTTGATGATGCCGATGGAGGTGCCGCTACGTTTTTAGAAAGAATAAACTATATGAATAAAAGCGAAGATTCGTTGGAAAAGAAATATATGCTGGACCTTTGCTGCCTTACGGTTTTGGAAGACTTAAAGCTTGATGATGCTGAACATCAGTTTTTACAGCAAATGTTGGTAACGCTCGATTTTGCTGAAGAAGAATTAAGGAAGAGCTTTATTGCGCTAGATGCTTTTTCTAAAAAATACAGCAAAAAAATACTTCTTTTTGAATATTCACATCCGGTGAAGCAGTTTTACAAACAATCTTCATCCACGGTAAAGCTTTTGATTATCCGCAACAAAGACCGCTTGGCGCGGGAATTGGAAGAAAGTGGTGAATTGGTGGTTCTTTTAGGCCAATCCACTTTGCGCGATTTAACCCCCGAAGAAAAAACAAAAGTGAAAGAGCAGCTATTGGATGTTTGCAAAACCATTCCGTCACTCACAATTTTTTTGCTTCCGGGTGGTAGTGTTCTGCTTCCTTTACTGGTAAAGTTTATTCCGAAACTTTTACCTTCTTCATTTCAGGATAATAGAATTAAATGAAATCGAAATCGAAATTAAAGTTGAAGTTGAAATATTAGAAACTCGTCACCATGAACGAAACCGAAGGTGAATTTGGTATTTCAGATTTCGTACTTCGTATTTCCCATTTCGTATTTCTCACTATTCCAACCAAAGTTTAAAATCCCTCACCCGCTCTCGGGCTACGATTACTTCTTGGTCTTTATAACTGTTCAATTTTAACTGAAGCCGTGAGTTTGTGTAAGAAATTATATCCTTAATTGAATTGATATTTATGTAATACTTTCTGCTTATTCTAAAAAAAGTTTCCGGCGAAAGCTCCTGTTCCAGTTGTTCCAAAGTGGTTTCCAAAAGATAATCGCGTCCGTCCACGGTATGAGCGTATGTTCCTTTGTTTTCAGAATAGAAACACTCAATTTCATCTACAGAAATCATTTTTATGTGCTGCCCAATTTTTGTGGTAAAACGTTTTTTATACTCACGTTCCACAGGGTTGACGAGCAATTTTTTAATATCTTCAAAATTGAATTGAACGTTTTGGGTTGCAGGTTTTAATGATTTGTATTTTTTAACCGCAACTTGCAATTCTTCTTCGTCAATAGGTTTCAGTAAATAATCTATACTGTTCAATTTGAAGGCTTGCAATGCGTATTCGTCAAAAGCAGTGGTGAAAATTATAGCACTTTTCACCTCAACTGCATCAAAAATTTCAAAGGAAAGCCCATCACTCAACTGAATGTCCAAAAAAATAAGGTCCGGATGCGGATTGGTTTGAAACCAATTTACTGCCTCTTCAACGCTGTGCAGCATTTGGTTTACGGTTACGTCCTGTTTTTGGAGCATTCGTTGAAGGTAGCGAGCGGAAGGTTTTTCATCTTCAATTATAATGGCGTTCATTTTTAGTTGATGGTTGATGGTTGATGGTTGATGGTTGATGGTTGATGGTTGATGGTTGATGGTTGATGGTTGATGGTTGATGGTTGATGGTTGATGGTTGATGGTTGATGGTTGATGGTTGATGGTTGATGGTTG
>JBBQUI010000033.1:0-23157 GCA_038212575.1 Flavobacteriales bacterium | reverse complement strand
TTAAATTTTAGCAATACCCCGAAAGGACTCGTTCCTTTTCATACATACGGCGAAAATTACGTTACTGCTTTTGGCGAACAATTGTATGAAGCGGCATTTTACGCAGCTACAAACGGCGTGGCTAATTTGCATTTTACAGTTTCCGAAGGTCATGAAAAAAAATTCAAAAAACGCTTAGACGAAGTAAAACATCTTGTTGAAAAGAAAACAGGGGTGCGTTTTAATATATCCTATTCGTTTCAGAAAAATGAGACAGATACAGTTGCAGCAACCCCCGAAAACGAATTGTTTTTAGATGAAAACGGCGATCTGCTTTTACGTCCTTCCGGCCACGGAGCGTTATTGGAAAACTTGAACGATGTGGATGCGGATATTATTTTCATCAAAAATATAGATAATGTTGTTTCTGAAAATTATGTGGAAACAATCGCTTTTCAGAAAAAAGTATTGGCCGGAAAATTGATTTCCCTTCAGCAGCAAATCTTTGGGTTTGTTCAAAAACTTCGCTCAGAAAATCCTTCCGAAGAAATACTGAAAAATGCTACCAAATTTATTTCTTCAACATTAAAAATTCAAAATATTTCAGCGAAAAAGGAAACGCTTTTAAAAATTTTGGAACGCCCCATCCGCATTTGCGGTGTGGTTGAAAATACGGGTGCTCCGGGCGGCGGACCATTTCTTGTAAAAGATAAAAATGGAAATCTTTCGTATCAAATTGTAGAAATGTCGCAGATTGACACAAACAACCCGCAACAGAAAGATTTGGTTGATAAAGCCACGCATTTCAATCCGGTGGATTTGGTTTGCGGGGTGCGCAATTACAAAGGTGAAAAATATGATTTGCTGAAATTTTCAGATCCCGATGCAGGTTTCATTTCACATAAATCCTATCAAGGAACACCTATAAAAGCATTGGAACTGCCCGGGCTTTGGAACGGCGCCATGGCAAACTGGAACACGTTTTTTGTGGAAGTGCCGCTCATAACTTTCAATCCCGTAAAAACGGTAAACGACCTTTTGAACGAAGTACACCAACCCAAGTGAACACCGAAGTTTTAATATCAGAACTTTCTTTTAAGGCCATCCGCAGCAGCGGCCCGGGCGGACAGCACGTAAACAAAACTGCTTCAAAAGTTGAGGTTTCATTCAATTTGGAAGATTCCCAAGCACTTTCGGAAACGGAAAAGGAACGACTTCGCAACAAACTATCTTCAAAAATTTCATCCGAAGGAATTATTACGCTTCAATGTGGCGAAACCCGAAGCCAACACCGCAACAAAGCAATCGTTATTGAAAGGATGGTTGAGCTACTTCAGAAAAATTTGAAAGTGGCAAAACCACGAAAAAAAACAAAACCTTCCAAAGGCGCAATTGAAAGACGTTTAAAATCCAAAAAAGAAAACGCTTTCAAAAAATCCAATCGCAAACCTCCCAAAATTGAATAGTGTTTATACACAAACCGTGTAATTTTTATACAACTGTTCTGGATTTTATACACTTTTCAACTATTTCATTAAAAGCAAAAAATACTTTAAACAGCTTCATTATAGCTGTTTAAAGGTTTATTCCGCGACGATTTTTCTGTGGCACTACTTTTTCTATATACAGAATAACAAACAAACTTAGATAGAAACAAATAAATAATTTTAAAAAAAAATGAAAAAGTTAATTTTAAGTACAGCAATCGTATTAGGAGGTTTAACTGCAGCAACTGCACAAACAACCGACAAAGAAACAACTGCAATGACCGAGCAAAAGCAAACTGCCGTTGAAGCGCAAGTTGAAAGCAGAATTGAAGCTGCACAAGACGCTGAAACTGCTATTGTTGCAGTACCAGTTCAAGACTATAAAGAAGTAAAAGCTTCTGAGGTGCCACAAACCGTTCAAGATGCCGTAGCTAAGGATTTTAGCGGTGCCACTATTTCTAAGGCTTATGTGAATGCCAATGGTGAATATAAAATCCAACTTGCCACTGCAGACAAAAAAGCTGCAAATGTATATGCAAATGCAAAAGGTGAGTGGATTAAAAATGATATGAAGAAGCAGTAAGCTGCAGGTATTTTAGATTCAATACTTCTGAGAAAGGCGTCCAATTTTTGGACGCCTTTTTTTATGATAAATTTAAAGTTTGCCCAGCCATATACTCACTATTTTTACGTTCTCAGAAAACGTAATGGCGCAACAAATACATATAGTTGAAGACGATGTAGCATTTGGCAAAATGCTCACCTCATTCCTTGAACGAAAAGGTTTTCAGGTTTCGGTTTCCCTTACGGGTGAAAGCGCACGAAAAACGCTCACCGAAAATAAGTTCGATTTGCTGATTACAGATTTGCAACTTCCAGACGATTCTGGTTTGGAGTTGCTTGAATTTTCCCAGAAAACTTCCCCTAAAACAAAGGTTATTTTAATGACGGGATATGCCGAAGTAGATACAGCGGTGAAGGCAATCAAAAAAGGCGCGTTGGATTATATTTCTAAACCCTTTCGTCCAGAGGAATTGTTGATGATTATTGAAGAGGATTCTCAAAATTTTGCATCTTCGGAAAGTATTTCTTCGGAAAACCCGGTTTCAAAAACTACTGAAAAGGAACGAATTACTTCACCAAAAACCAATTCTGAAAGACCCCATTTTGTTGTTGGCATCAGCGAATCTTCCAAAAAATTCAACGAATATTTGAAACTCGTTGGACCAACAGATATGTGTGTTTTGATTCAAGGCGAAAGTGGAACGGGAAAAGAAGTTGCCGCAAAGGCAATACATAATTACAGTAACAGAAAAGATAAAAATTTTGTAGCCGTGGATTGTGGCGCTATTCCGAAAGAAATTGCGGCGAGTGAGTTTTTTGGGCACGTAAAAGGCAGTTTTACGGGTGCTATTAACGACAAAAAAGGCCATTTTGAAGCAGCTGATGGTGGCACACTATTTTTGGATGAGGTGGGCAATCTTTCCTATGAAAATCAAATCCAATTACTGCGCGCTTTGCAGGAACGGCGTATAAAACCCGTAGGCAGTAATACTGAAATTGAAGTGGATGTTCGCATACTTTCCGCAACAAATGAAGATTTGCTGAAAGCCGTTTCCGAAGGGAAATTCAGAGAGGATTTGTACCATCGCTTGAACGAATTTTCGATTCATATTCCCTCGCTCCACGAACGGAAAGAAGATCTTTTTCTGTTTATTGAATATTTTTTGGCAGAGGCAAATGCCTCGTTGGGAAAGGAAGTTTTGGGACTTTCAAAAGAAGTGGATGATGCATTTAAAAAATACGCTTGGCCTGGCAATCTGCGCGAATTGAAAAACGTAATTAAACGTTCCGTTTTATTGACAAACTCAAATTTGATTCCTTTGGAAGTGATTCCGCGCGAAGTTTTATTTTCTGATAAAGTAAAGAAAAAAACAGTCGATTTTTCAAAAGAAAGCAACGAAAAACAACTTATTTTGAACGCTTTGAAAGAAGCTGATTTCAACAAAACCAAAGCCGCAAAGTTGCTTAACATTACCCGAAAAACGCTTTATAACAAGCTTGAGCATTATCAAATAGAACTTTAAAACTATCTTGTTTCAAGGGCTTTTTGCAAATCATGAATGTTCAATACTAGATATTCATAATCCATTTTTATTTCCACAATTTCAGTCGTTGCCTCCGTGTAATATTCCATTTTTTCAAGGATTGGAATTACTTCTTTTGCTTTTATTTGACGGAACATCGTGAGCATTCGGTGAGCGATTTCTGTAATCGTTTTTATGTCTTTTTCAGCAATTGAACTATTTATAAACTGTAGATCTTTTTCGGTTTGAACACTTAAAACTAACAGCACTTCTTCTAAAGCTTTGGGCGTGTTCAAAAAGGATTTTAAAAGTGAAAGATCGAATTTTTCATTATTTGAAGACCTTATTTCATGCGTTTCTTCGGGTGCTTTTTCTGCTGAAAAATTATGTTGTTCGGGAAAGATTTTCTCCAAAACAACGATAAGTTCCTGTTTTGAGAATGGCTTCGGAAGCATTTCCGCAAAACCTTTTTCAAAATAGAAATCCCTATTGTGCTCACGGCTCCCTGTCATAGCTATAACTGGTTGGTTTTTATACAAAGCAATTTCGCCATTTTTCAATCTTTTCAAAACCGCAAAACCATCGGTCTGCGGCATTTGAATATCAGTTAAAACGAAATCGAAATTGCTTGTCGAAGCGTAGAAATTCTCAAAACTGCTGAAAGCTTTCGAAGCAATATTCATCTGTTCAAAAATTTCCTGCAAAAGAGCACGCATTGCTTCGTCATCGTCAATTATTACAGCTTTTAGACCTTTAAAGGAATTTGTTTTTTCTGAAGAGATTTTGGACAAAACCCTTTCCGAATTTTTCAGTGGAAGTATTAAAGTAAAGTTACTTCCTTCCCCCAAAATACTTTTAACCTTTATGGTTCCACCTAAAAGCTCTGTCAGCTTTTTTGAAATTGCCAACCCCAAACCGCTACCGCCGAATTTGAGTGCAATCTCGGTCTCGGCTTGTGTAAACTCATTGAAAATAAGTTTCTGTTTCTCTTGGGATATACCAATTCCCGTATCGATCACGGAGATTTGAACAGTTGAAATCTTATTTTTCTTTTCCAGTTCTTCCACCTTTATTTCAATACTTCCCTGTTCGGTAAACTTAAAAGCATTGCCTACTAAATTGTTTATTATCTGCCGAATCCTAAACGGATCGCTCTCGAAAATTTGGCTTTTTATCCCTGCTGAAATTAAAATTTTAAATGCAATTGGTTTTTGAGAGTACTGTTGTTTTACTGCATTTCCAGCTTCAATAATTATGTTTTCGAGTGAAAAGGGCACGCTTTCAATCGGCAATTTTCCTGCTTCCAGTTTGGAATAATCCAGTAAATCATCTACCAAATGTGAAATGAAATGCGAGCTGGAAGTAATCTGTGCCAAATAGTATTTCTGCTTTTCGGAAAGACTTGAGTTTTCAAACAACTCAGCGTATCCACTGATAGTATTCAAAGGTGTTTTCAAATCGTGGCTTACCGTGGAAATGAGCTGTTCACGGCTTTTCAAAAGCGATTCGGCATAATTTTTAGATTCTTCCAAATTCTTTTTAAAACGCTCAGCCCTAAAAAAGTCTGATAGAATGAAATAGGAAAACAGCAAAACCACCACGCCGCCCAAAATTCCGGCAAGTTTCAAAATCCGTTTGGTACGTTCAATAGATTCTGCCCGTTGTTGTTTTTCTAAATTATTGTTCTTCGCAATTTCGCGGTCAAAACTGGCGATTATTTCACGCAAACGTTCAGAAATGTTAAGGTCGTTGCGGATCAATTCATTCTCTTTTTGCATCAAAGATTCGCGGATTCTCGAGTTTTCCTTTTTTGCTTCGGCAACAATATAACGCGAAGCGATAAGCATGGAATCCACGGTCTTCGACTTAACGGTAGAAGTGTCGCGCGTAACGTCGCTATTGAGGTAGTCAGCATAATTCTGCCAGATTTTAAGTTCCTTATTACTGAGTTTTGAGGGATTTTGGATTAACGATTCTACAGAGTTCAATCCTACAGAAGCCTCCAGTTTCCGCACTTCACGCATAATATCGTCCAACGAAGTGTCTTTTTGGTTTGTTAGGCGCAGGATACGCAGTTGCTCAATATTTTGGTTTTTTTCCCTGAGCAATGAATTAACACTGTCCAATTGTTTTATTTGAAAGTCGTTAGAGGTGAGCGATTTTATCTCTTCAATTTTTCTGAAAAGAGAATCGGTTTTGACCATATATTTTTCAAAATCGTCGTCGCTTTCGGTTAAAAGTGCAAGCCGTGAAAATCCGTCGGTTTCGTAAACCAAATTGATGAGCGTTCCAGTTTCAATGAATTTGTTTTCACTTTTAGTCTCAGTGGATTCAGCGGTAAAATTTTTGAATTCTGAATATAAGAAAACGCCAACCAAAACCGATAGAGCTCCTAAAACTAGATAGCTGAGGATGATTTTAAAAGTGAATTTATTTTTTGAAGTGGCCATCGTTCAAATGTAAAGACTAAAAAAAAGAGAAGTATTAAGGATATGATAAAAATTTCGGTAAAAACATCCCTCCCGCCCTCCCTTCAAAGGGAGGGGTGAGATATGGATTCAATTTATGATTTGCGCTCAAAATATAAAGTCTCCCTTTGAAGGGAGATTTAGAGGGATGTTCTGCATTTTTATTGAAGTTCAGTCTACGTTTTAATCTATATTACTATTTAAAAAAATTCGCATTTTAAATAAAACGATTTGTATATTTGCCGAACATCTCAAAGGGGTGCGGACTTAAGTTATGAGTTGCGAGTTATGAGTTATGAGTTTAAAAACTCTGAACTCATAACTCTGAACTCTGAACTCAAAAAAGCTGAGATTATACCCAAAGAACCTGGGCGGGTAATGCTGCCAAGGGATAACAAATAGGAACCCCCTGTAATAATGCACGACGCATTGTTTTCAGGGTTTTTTTATGTAAGCATTTAACGAACCAAGAATAACGCCCCTTTTATTCGTATAAAATTATTTTTTACGAATGAAAAAGTTATTGATTTCCGCAGTATTTACTTCACTGTTTATCACAGTTTCCGCGCAGGAAACACCACAGGGAAAAACGCAGGACTCCACAAAAATTGAGACCTTGGACGAAGTTTTGGTGCAAGCCGTCCGCGTTGATGCAGATTCACCAATTACCCATTCAAACCTCGGTAAAGAGGAGCTTGAAAAACGAAACCTTGGGCAGGATATCCCGTATATGCTCAATTATCTTCCTTCGGTTGTTACCACTAGCGATGCTGGCGCAGGCGTAGGTTATACCTATATTCGGGTTCGCGGAAGTGATGCTTCGCGCGTAAACGTAACGCTAAATGGAATTCCTTTCAACGACTCCGAAAGCCAAGGAACGTTTTGGGTGAATTTACCCGATTTTACTTCTTCGGTGCAAAGTCTGCAACTGCAGAGGGGCGTAGGAACTTCCACCAATGGTTCCGGTGCTTTTGGGGCGAGTTTGAATTTGTTGAGCGATGCGGTTTCTAACGAAGCTTACGGCGAAATTGCTAATTCCTTTGGCAGTTATAATACGCGTAAACATAACGTTAAGTTCAGTACTGGCTTACTTTCCGACCATTTTGAATTAGCGGGAAGGTTGTCAACTATCCAATCTGATGGATATATTGATAGAGCCAGTTCTGACTTGAAATCGTATTTTTTGCAGGGAGCGTTTGTGAATAGAAATACGTTAATTAAAGCCTTGGTTTTTGGAGGAAGGGAAGAGACCTATCAATCTTGGAACGGTTTGGAAGACCCTGAAAAACTTGAGAATGATAGAACGTATAACACAGTTGGCATGTACACCGATGAAGATGGAAACATTCAGTTTTATGATAATGAAGTGGATAATTATGCGCAGGATCACTATCAATTGTTTTGGAACCAACGTTTCAACAATAACTGGAGTACGAACGTTTCTTTCAATTACACAAAAGGGAAAGGTTATTTTGAGCAATACAAAGAAGACGAAGATTTTGAAACCTATGGTTTTGAACTGATTTCAATTGGCGGAGATACTATAAATACTACGGATTTAATCAGACGTCGTTGGCTCGATAACGATTTTTATGCAGCTAATGCAAACATGAATTATAAAAAAGATAAAATTGATTTTACGGGAGGAGCTTTTTATAGCTACTACACGGGCGACCATTATGGCGAAGTAATTTGGGCACGCTACGCCAGCAATTCTGAAATCCGTGACCGTTATTATGAAGGAAATGGCGAAAAAAGTGAATTCACCGTTTTTTCAAAAGCTACATATAGACTTGATGAAAAATGGAGCATTTTTGGAGATTTACAGGGTAGGTTTTTGAATTATAAAACTTCGGGGATTACTTCAGATTTGGAGCCGTTGAATGTAGATGAAAACTATTCATTTTTCAACCCAAAAGCGGGTTTGACTTATAAGTTGAATCTTTCAAATCAATTCTATTTCTCATACGGAAAAGCGCATCGCGAACCTTCCCGAAACGATTATGAACAGGGAATCATTACCCCGGAAAAGTTGGATGATTTTGAACTTGGTTGGCGTTTCACTTCCGAAAAGGTAAAGGTGAATTCCAATGTTTTTTATATGAATTACAAAGATCAATTGGTGCTTTCCGGCGAATTGAACGATGTGGGCGTGGGTTTACGAACCAGCAGTGGAAAAAGCTATCGTTTAGGATTAGAGGTTGATGCCGAAATTCAACTTTTGAAAAATTTGAGAACCATTCCAAACATTGCTTTGAGCACAAATAAAAATTTAAATTTTGTTACCTCTCGCGATGGCGAATTGGTGAATTTGGGTAACACAAATATTTCATTTTCGCCTTCTGTAGTTGCAGGAAATATGCTGGAATATACACCAATCAAAAAATTACAATTAGGTTTTCTTTCAAAATTTGTAGGCGAGCAGTATATGGGGAATATTGATAGCGAAGCTTCAAAATTGGATAGTTACTTCATCAACGATTTGAATATCGTTTACACTTTGGACAATCTTCCGTGGATAAAAGAAGTGGTTTTTTCAGCTTTGGTGAACAATATTTTTAATGTGAAATATATTTCCAACGGCTATTTTTATACGTATGATGATGATTTCAGTAATCCGGGAACTGTAACTACTGTTGAAGGTGCTGGATATTATCCGCAGGCGACAATTAACTTTTTGATGGGGGCGACGGTGAAATTTTAAATACAATTTTGGATGTGTGAGGTTTTGACTTCGCCTAAATTTAATTGCTAACATTAACAGTATTCCCATTTAGCTGAGCATTATATTGCTGCATAGGGTACTTACTGTCAGGCTCGGTAGTGTGTTGTCCTGAAGTTATAAAATATTTATTGTCGTCATTTGAGCATGGACAACTAGCAATTACGCCTGTCAGCTCCATTCGTGAACAATTGCTGGGAACATGGTTTGGGTCTGTAAGGTCAAAAGCCAAATATTGGTTTTCACTAACACAATAAACCACAATTCCCTTGATTCCCTGGCCGGTAATAACATAATTCCCTGGAAATTTTAATGGATTGTATTCAGGTAGGTTTAGGTTTAAATTTAGGCTCACCGCAGGATCGGTTAAAAAAGGATTGCGCTCTCGCTTATCATCACTCTTTGAGCAGGAAAAGGCAAAAAAGACAATCAGAAGGAAAAGAATTAATTTTTTCATAAATGCAATTAAATTTTAAAGGCGAAATTACAACAAATTAGAAAACAAGTAAATTTTTAGTATATTTGTTAAACACAATCCCGTCACAGTATGGGATTTTTCTATTCCCGCGCAGGCGGGAATCTTATTATATAGAATTTAAGAATTAAATAAGGGTTTGCATACACAAACGATGAAGCTATGAGTAAAGTATCTTATTATACTGCCGAAGGATTAAAAAAATTGAGGGACGAAGTAGATCAACTGCGTGATGTGGAACGCCCAAAGGCGTCAAATGCAATCGCCGAGGCTCGCGATAAGGGCGATTTGAGTGAAAATGCCGAATATGATGCTGCCAAAGAAGCACAGGGAATGCTCGAGATGCGAATTGCAAAAATGGAAGAAGTGCTTGCAAATGCTCGTTTGATAGATGAATCGCAACTGGATTTGAGCAAAGTCCTTGTACATTCAACCGTAAAGATTAAGAATCAAAACAACGGCATGGAAATGACTTATAAGCTGGTTGCCCAAAGTGAAGCCGATCTTAAAACAGGAAAAATTTCTGTAGATTCTCCAATTGGTCACGGATTGTTGGGCAAAGAAGTAGGGGATGTTGCCGAAATAAAGGTTCCAAATGGCGTACTTAAGTTTGAGATATTAGAAATTTCAAGAGATTAATTATGGCATCAATTTTCACACAAATAATTGAAGGCGAAATTCCCTGCTACAAAATAGCGGAAGATGACAATTTTATTGCTTTTTTGGACATCAACCCAAACGCAAAGGGCCACACACTCTGTGTTCCAAAGGAAGAAATAGATAAGATTTTTGATATGGGCGAACATATGTACCTACAATTAATGCAGTTTTCCCGAAAAGTTGCCCGAGCCTTGGAAAAAACCGTTCCGTGCAAACGTGTGGGAATGGCCGTTGTGGGCTTGGAAGTACCGCACGTGCACGTGCATCTTATTCCATTGAATGAAATGGACGATATGCGCTTCACCAAAAAAGTGAAAATGACTTCCGAAGAGTTTGAAACCTTGGCAGAAAATATCAGCGAGCATTTGAAAGCTTAATTCGGAATCAAAACATAAACTACTGCGGCAACCACTACGATTGCCACAACTGTTAAAATATAAAATAGCGGTTTCACCTTTAAATATTGTTTATTGGTTTCCGCTATTTTTTTGTTGTAATCAAAAACACGCTCAATATCCTCCGTCCAGTTTACTGGATAAATAGCGGTGTGGCAGGTATGACAGTACAACTTTTCATCTATTTGGGTTGCAGGTTTTCTAAAGAATGGCGTTTCATTTTCTTCTTGTGTAAAAGTTATTTCAAGGCCATCTGTTCCAAAACAGGTTGGACAATTATTTTTTAAACGTGCTGCGTGAAGCGTATGGGTTTTATTGCTCATTATGAATTTTCAGTCTTTAGGGCTATTTCCATTGTGGTGCCTTGGTTTGGAATACTTTTCAGAACGCGAATTTTTCCATTGTGGTATTCTTCAATAATACGTTTTGCCAGAGAAAGCCCCAAGCCCCAACCTCGTTTTTTTGTTGTGTGGCCAGGATTGAAAATCTTTCTGAATTCGCTTTTTGTGAGTCCCTTTCCCGTATCGGTAACGTGTACCAAAGCGTATTTTGAATTTCTTTCAATGGAGATGGTTATTTTTCCTTTTCCCTTCATGGCGTCAATTCCATTCTTTACAAGGTTTTCAATGGTCCAGCTAAAAAGCTGTGGATTCATTTCCACATAAATAGGCTTCTCGGGAACGTTGAGCTGAAAATTTATAAGTTTTGAAGTCCGTTTTTGCAGATAATGAAAAGTAGCTTTTGTTTCTTCAACCAAATCGCACTGTTCCAGTTTTGGAACGGAACCTATTTTTGAAAAGCGATCTGTAATGGTTTCTAACCGCGAAACGTCTTTCTCCATTTCCACAATATATTCCGGGTTCACGTTTTCACTTTTCAATATTTCGGTCCAACCAACCAAAGAGGAAAGCGGGGTGCCAATTTGATGCGCAGTTTCCTTTGCCATTCCGGCCCAAAGTCTGTTCTGTTCGGCAGATTTAGAGGTTTTGTAGAAAAGATAAACGGCTAAAATGAAAAGGAAAATTATCAAAATCAGCGCTGCTGGATAATATTTTAGTTTGTTAATCAATGGCGAATTGCCGAAATAAATCACTGAAAGTACTTGATCGTTATACTTCACTTCCAGTGGCTTGTATTCAGACGTGTAACGTTCAATAAGCTTCTGTCTGGCAGTTTCATTTTTTAGTATTTCAGCGTCTATGTTTCTTCCGTCGTAGTAGTCCTCTTTCAAAGTATGCAGAATCATAGGCGTTGTGCTGTTGCTTTGAATGATGGTAAGTGCAGTTTCACTCACCGAGCTTCCCTCACCCGCAAGACTTTGCGCCAATTCCTCCTGTGCCACCGCCCAAATCTCCATTTTCTTTCGCTCGTTTTCCTTTAGTTGAATAAAGAAGATATACGTATTCCACAAAATTAGGCTGATAATAAGAATCGAAGCTAAAATAAAACCCCAACGGGAGAGCGTTTTTTTACTCAACATAAAGAAAATTTTTCCAGTTTAAATATAAAGCAAATATGTTGATATTATTGTACAATCAAGTTTTTACAAGCTATAATCTTTGGGTACATTTGCAAGCAATGATTTCTATTGAACCACACGAATTATCTACGGGAAAACTGCACGGTTACCTTTTGGGCGCCGTTTCGCCAAGGCCAATATGCTTTGCAAGCACCGTGGACAGCGAAGGAAACGTGAACCTTTCGCCCTTCAGTTTTTTTAATGTTTTTAGTGCAAAACCGCCAATCTTGGTCTTTTCTCCAGCAAGGCGCGGGCGTGATAATACCACAAAACACACTTACGAAAACGTTTTGGAAGTACCCGAAGTGGTTATAAACATTGTAAGTTTTGAAATGGTACAGCAAGTCTCACTTTCCTCTACCGAATATGCCAAGGGCATTAATGAATTTAAAAAGGCTGGATTTACAGAATTGGCTTCCGAAATTGTAAAACCACCCCGCGTGGCCGAAGCTCCCGTTCAATTGGAATGTAAAGTGAACGAGGTTATATCGCTCGGTACGGAAGGTGGTGCAGGAAATTTGGTGATTTGCGAAGTGTTGAAACTTCACATAAAAGAAGAGATTTTAGATGAAGATGGAAACATTGATCCTTTCAAAATTGATACAGTTTCCAGACTCGGCGGCAATTGGTACAGCCGCGCCAAAGCGGGCCTTTTTGAAGTGCCAAAACCATTGACAACACTCGGGATGGGCGTTGATAGCCTTCCCGAAGAAATCCGCCTTAGCAAAGTGTTGACAGGAAATGATTTGGGAATGTTAGGAAACATAGAAAATTTCCCAAATTCAGAAGAAATTAATATCTTTATAAATGCTTCGGAAGAACTTAAAAAAATAATTGTTTCAAACAATTCTGAAGCAATTCATAAAAAAGCCCAAGAGCTTCTTTGCGATGGAAAAATTGATGAAGCGTGGAAAGTTTTGCTTTGGAAGAGAAAAGAATAAAGAATAGAGAAAAAAGATAAGAGTATTTTTTTCATTTCAAGCAAAAAACAATTGCATCCATAGAATCTATAGTAACAATAGCATCAAATAATAAAGATTAACAATAAAGATTAAACAATAAAACAATGGAACTACAAGGAAAAATTAAAATGATAGATGAAACCAAAACCTACGGCAACAATGGGTTTCGGAAACGCGAGCTGGTAATTACTACCGAAGAACAATATCCACAACATATTTTGATTGAATTTGTACAGGACAAGACCGATTTGTTGAACAACTATAAAGTAGGGCAAGATGTGAAAGTGAGCATTAACGTTCGTGGCCGAGAATGGGTGAACCCACAGGGCGAAACCAAATATTTCAACAGCATCCAGGGATGGCGCGTTGAAAATGCATCACAAGCAGCAGGAAGTGGAGATATGCCTCCAATGCCACCAGCTGAAGCCTTTGAGCCTGCAAACGATTTTAACGAAGAAGAACACGACGATCTTCCCTTTTAATTAAGGGCGTTGACCAATCCCATGGTTAAAATGGCCTCGAAGAAATACCAATTTCTTCGAGGTTTTTTTATGTGAAAATTTTTACCAATTTTGGAGGATGCATTTTTTAACTGATAAACTTTGGTTTCCAAATCCTTCTGTAGCTACTCTTGATGGTTTGCTTGCCATTGGCGGAGATCTTTCGGTGGAGCGGTTATTGCTTGCGTATAATTCAGGAATTTTTCCGTGGTTTGAAGATGACCAGCCCATTGTTTGGTGGAGTCCAGATCCGCGAATGGTGCTGTTTCCCGAAAAATTCAAGATTTCCAAAAGTCTTCGGAAAACTTTAAATAGCGGAAAAGTCAAAATTACTTTCAACCAAAATTTTACTGAAGTCATAAAGAATTGCGCAACAGTTCCGCGGAAAGGACAGGCTGGAACGTGGATTACGGAAGAAATGCAGAAAGCTTACATTGCGTTGCATAAAGCAGGTCATGCTATTTCGATTGAGGTTTGGGAAAATGATAAACTCGTTGGCGGACTTTACGGAATAGACCTTCCACAGAAAAAAGTGTTTTGTGGCGAAAGTATGTTCAGTTTTATGAACGATGCTTCAAAAGTGGCGTTTTACCATCTTTCCGAATATGTAAAAGCTAATAATTATAAGTTTATTGATTGCCAGATTTATAATGAACATCTGGAAAGTTTGGGGGCGGAGGAGGTTGGGAGAAGGGAATTTTTGGGGATGCTCTAGTAAACTACTTTATAATAAACTCTTTCTGACATATTTATCAAAACAATTAAAAACTCTATCTTCGTATTCCACAATTCGCTGTTTATATGAAAAATAACTACACAAAATACCTTTTGGTATTATTGATGGCATTGCAGACCGGTTTCGCCATTTCACAGGAAAAACCAAATCTTCCGCATAATTTATCCGAAACCGAGAGAGCGCTGGTTTCAGAATTTCAGTTTACAAGTCCTAGAATTTCCCCACCGCCCTCTGGCCCTGTTCGCGCTGCGGCAGAGTGGGAAGAGGTTGAGTATCTTTTAGTTACTTGGCAGCCGGCTTACCCCAATATCCTTCGTCAAATAGTACAAGCTGGCGTGCAGGAATGTAAAGTTATAATCACCACACAAAACGAAGCTTCTGTGGCTAATTATTTGACAACTAATGGTGTGGATCTTACCAATGTGACTTTCTTAGATGTAGATTGGGACAGTATCTGGATTCGCGATTACGCCGGAAATACAATCTATTCTGATGATGTGGGCGAACTTGCTTTGACCGATTGGATTTACAACCGCCCCCGCCCAAATGACGATGTTATGCCAATCGCGCACGCCGCAGAGGCTGGAATCCCACTTTATACAACCAATTCTGGCACTAATGATTTGGTAAACACGGGCGGAAATTATATGAGTGACGGGATGGGCAATGCTTTTGCTTCAAATTTAATTTTGGACGAAAATGCAGCCGGAAACCCTTACGGCGTAAGCGTTAAAACCGAAGCCCAAATAGACGGAATTATGCAGGAATATATGGGCATTAGTCGTTTTGTGAAAATGAACACGTTACCATACGACCAAATCCACCATATTGATATGCACATGAAATTGCTTGATGAAGAAACAATTTTGGTAAGCAAATATCCTCCCGGAGTAGCCGACGGTCCACAGATTGAAGCAAACATTCAGTATGTGTTGGACAATTTTGAATCACCTTTCGGCACGCCTTATAATATAGAATGGATTGATGCACCGCCAAGTACAAACGGCAATTATCCAAATACAGGCGGACCATATAACACGTATAGTAATTCGGTTTTCGTAAATAAAACCATCATGGTCCCCATTTACCGCCCAGCTGTTGATGGCCCCGCGCTTGCGAAATATCAGGAAATGTTACCAGGTTACAATATTGTTGGAATAGATGTTGACAATCCCGGTGAGAACCTCATTAATTCATTGGGCGCCATTCACTGCATTACGCACACCATTGGTGTTGCAGACCCTCTTTGGATTGTGCACCAGCCCATTGATGAGGCCAATGCCGGCAGTACGGTAACCATTGATGCTTTTATAAAACATATTTCATTTGTGGAACAAGCCAAAGTTTTTTGGAGGGAAGAGGGTTCAAATACTTACAATGAAATTGAAATGGCCCCATCTAACTCTGATTATTGGACAGCCGATTTGACTATTCCAAATACACCCGTAAACATAGAATATTACATTTGGGCAAAAGCCTTTTCTGGGAAGGAATTAAACCGTCCCATTGTTGCGCCGGAAGGTTATTGGACTATTCAGGTTGAAAATCTTTCAGTTGATGAGTGGGCACAAAATCATATTTCAGCCGCATATCCAAACCCGACGACGGGCAAAGTATCTTTTAATTTGAATGCCATTCAAGGCCCCTTGAAAGTAGAAATTCACAATCTTTTGGGTCAAAAATTATACGAAACGAACGTGGAAAACGGCAATGGAAAAGTAACTTTGGACCTGAACCAAAATTGGCAGGGAACTTTACTTGTTACTTTTGAAGGTGACTTCGGAAAGATTCACAAAAAAGTAATTAAGCTATAAGTTACAGTTTGAAATTTTTTCTTGAAAGCCACAATAATATGTGGCTTTTTTGGTTCTTTAAAACAACAAACCTCACGGATAACTGCAATCCCCTAACACTGCATGCGTTCGTTTTAAACCAATATCCCCAATGATTAATAAGCAAAACCTACTCTCCTTTTTGCTATTTGCAAGTATTTCAACCTTTTCTTATTCACAGACGAGTCCCCATAAAACCGACGTTAATAAAGACATTGATATAGTTCGTGTTTATGAACAAGTGGTTGTGGAAGGTTACGGAACTCCTTTTATTTATAAAAAATTGGCTACGGCATATTATTTCAAAAGTGAATACGGAAAAGCACTGGCTTGGTTCCAAAAATTATTCGCTGAAGAAAAAAATACAGACCCCGAGCTTGCCCATCAATACAATCAGGCATTAAAAGCAGTTGCAGCTGTAAAATCAAGTAATTCAAAAGAAATTTCTTATTTGAAATAATCACACTTCGTGATAGCGGAAGCAATCTTCAATATGGTCGTTAACCATTCCCGTGGCTTGCATGTGTGCATAAATCACCGTGCTGCCCACGAATTTGAACCCACGTTTCTTTAAATCTTTGCTTAAAGCGTCGCTCAAAGCAGTGGTTGCAGGAGCATCTTTGTGGGATTTCAGAATATTCTTTATGGGTTTATGGTTTACAAATTCCCAAATGTAGTTGCTGAAACTTCCGAATTCTTTTTGAACTTCCATAAAGAGTTTTGCATTTGTAATCGCCGAATGAACTTTCAGTTTATTGCGAATAATCCCATCATTTTGAAGCAATGAATCAATTTTTGATTGGTCGTATTTTGCGATTTTTTTATAATCGAAATCATCAAAGGCTTTTCTGAAATTTTCCCTTTTCCGAAGAATCGTAATCCAGCTTAACCCAGCTTGAAAAGTTTCCAAAATTAAAAACTCAAATAGCGTTTTATCATCTTTCACAGGCACGCCCCACTCCTCATCGTGATATTTCACATAGAGTGGATCGGTCCCGCACCAACCACAACGTACTTTTTTTGAATTCATAAATTTTATTTACTGACTACTTCAACACCCCGGCCCTAAAGGGAGCCAAACTTTGCACCCCTTTAGGGGCTGGGGGTAAACTGTCAACTTTTTTCATTGTTGTCCGGGAAAGTTAAAAGTAATCGTCCCCAATTGCTTAGTTTTTGAAGCATCGGTATTGAATCGAGCAATTGCAGAATATTCCAAGGCCGCATCAATCAAACATTCATTGGAAGTGGTGGAAGCAGTTCTGTTGTATGAATTCTTAACTACTTTCCCCAAATTATTAACCTCAATATTAATAACAACTTTTCCGGAACCATAGCAAGTATAAACCGGATTGGGCAGATCGATATCTTTTCGGTTTATCAATTGATAACTTATAGTGGTATTTCTATTGCCACTTTTTACAACAGCTTCGCCTTCTTTACCACTTTCACTGTTGGAAAACTTCTTCTTTTTTTCTTTTTCAGGTCTTGTTATTACTGAAGTTCCCCTGCCATTATCGCTTTTAGAATTCTCCATAGCTTCATTCATTTCCTGAAGTTTGCCCTCGGTGGTTTCCGTAATTTCTTCTTCGTTTTCTACGGACGAAATAAATTTTTCGGCTTCGTTGTATGCGCGATTGGTTTCCACTTTTACTATTTCTGGCGTAAGCTCAGCAATAGCGAGATCTTCCAGAAGCAATTCTTCGGGGATCATAACCACATCATAAGTTTCTTCATTAGTTTCAACTTTTTCCTCTGACAACTTAATACTATAGAGTAATAAGACCAAAATGCCCGTAAGCAATGAGGTTATAAGGAAAGCTCTGTATGAATAATTGAAATTCATTATTGCAAGTACCGAAATTTTGCGCAAAATTCCACAAAAACGCTGAAAATTAAGAGGGTATTAGCGTTATTTTAACTTGGAAGCGATGCTTCAAAGGCTTCAATTCCAACTGCATTTTCAACAGAAAAATTGCCAATTTTTGTTCTTCGAAGAGTGGAAAGATGTGCGCCGTTGTCCAAAGCCTTCCCGAAATCATAAGCCAAGGAACGAATATAGGTGCCTTTGCTGCAAACCACACGAAATTCTATTTTGGGAAGTTCAATCTTAGTTATTTCAAATTCTGAAATGGTAACGGTTCTAAATGGAATTTCAACTTCTTCGCCACTTCGGGCAAATTCATACAACCGTTTTCCGTCTTTTTTCAGTGCTGAAAAAACGGGCGGTTGTTGTTGTATTTCACCCAAAAATTGCTTTGTGGCTTCCTTTATTTTTTCAGAAGTAATTTCTGAAATATCAAAAGTTTGGTCAATTTCGGTCTCCAAATCGTAGCTGGGCGTTGTTGCTCCCAAAGTAAATGTTCCCGTATACTCTTTTTCCTGAGCTTGAAAAGTGTCTATTTTTTTGGTGAGTTTTCCGGTACAAATAATTAAAAGTCCCGTTGCCAAAGGATCAAGCGTTCCAGCATGGCCGACTTTTATTTTTTTTATTCCGAAAGATTTTCTAATCAGCCAACGCACTTTGTTTACCGCTTGGAAGGAAGTCCATTCCAAAGGTTTGTCTATTAAAATTACTTGGCCTTCTTTGTAATCCTCGGCTTGGAGATTTTTATTGTTCATTTTTGAGGATCTCAGAAATTTGATTTTTGAAGGGAGGAACAATTTCCGTTACAATCTGGAATAATCGGAATGCTTCGATTCCTTCGTAATTATGGGCAGCGATATTTCTAAGACCAATTATTTTCCGAAAAGGGATGTCAGGATATTTCAATTTCAATTCATCTGAAATTTCCTTACTCACTTCACTAATATTTATAAAATTTAAAATACAGGCATCATAAATCATTTGATTGCTTATAAATTCTTCAAGTTTTAAACCTTCAGAATATTCTAAAATTCTTTCTGAATACTTAAGCAATAAATCAAGTAAGGCGATATCTGCTTTAGCCATTTGAATAAATTTCTGTGAGGTCTTTTTCGATATAGGGTTTGAAAACTGGGCTAATTCCGCCTTTCAATATTAAATCTATTTTTCGGTTAAGACTATCCGTTAAATCCATATATGCGCCACCTAAATCAAGTAACGATATGTTTGAATCTACATCAATGAGTATGTCAATGTCGCTGTCATCTCGCATTTCTCCGCGCGCATAACTCCCAAATACACAAATCTGTTTGGGTTTGAACGGCAAAAGTGTTTCGATGATTATTTTATTTATTTCAGCATTCATAACCTCACAAAGATAGTGAAAATGAAACGTCGCCGAAGATTTCTAAATAACAGTAAGTTCTTGAATAAAAAAGTGAATCAACAAAACTGCAATTCCAGCAATAATTCGGTAGTAGCCGAATATTTTAAAGCCGTGTTTGCTTAAATAGGTTATGAAGGATTTGATGGCAATTAACGCAACCAAAAATCCAACAACGTTTCCAATAATCAACAGATTTACTTGTTCCGAAGAAAGCTGGAAACCTGCTTCGTAATAATCGTAACTTTTCTTCACAGTAGCACCCAACATAGTTGGAATTGCCAAAAAGAAAGAAAATTCAGCAGCCACGGTTCGCGACAGTTTTTGGCTCATCCCGCCCACAATACTCGCACCGCTTCGGGAAACTCCCGGAATCATTGCCAAACACTGGAAAAAGCCGATTTTTAAAGCTGTTAGATAGGAGATTTCTGTCTGCTCACCGTCACCAAACCAATCGTCCACTTTTAAAAGAATAAATCCACCGATTATCAATGAAACGGCAACGGTTATTGGGTTTTCCAAAAGGCTGTCAATAAAATCACTTAAAAGCAACCCCAAAAAAACCGCGGGAAGAAATGCGACGAAAAGCTTATAATAAAAATCCATGCTCTGGAAAAAGCGCTTAAAGTATAAAACTACAACGCTCATAATAGTTCCGAGCTGGATGACTATGGTAAAAAGTTTGGTAAAATCGTCGCCCGCAATTCCAAAAAAGGAAGAAGCAATAATCATATGTCCCGTGGAAGAAACAGGCAGAAACTCTGTTAAACCTTCAATAACTGCAAGAACAATGGCTTGTAATGTATCCACTAATTTTCTTCTTTGCTGTCGGGTTTCAACAAAATGGCGTAAACTTCAATAGCAAAACCTAAAAGCACCAATGCCGGGGCCAAACGAATACGACGCCAATTGTAAATTTCAGGATTGAAAACGTTGGGATCGTCGCTTCCACCGCCGGTCATCAATATAAAACCAAGAGCGATAAAGGCGATGCCGATGAGCATAAATTTGTAGTTTTTTCTTTCAAAAACAAATTCTGTTTTTGCTTCTTCTTTTCGTTTCTTTTCTCCCATTGTAAAAAAGTTTCAAGTTTAAAGTTACAGGTTTTAGTCTGTTTGGATAAATTATTTAGTAATACAAATCATCCGTACGTAAATTCAAAAATCGCTGCGTAGCTATAAAAGTACTGATCCAAGTAATAATTACACCCATTAAAAGTATAAAAACAAAAAGGATTGTGAGTAGAATAGGGTCGCCCAATAACTGTAATTGCGGGAAACTTTCGTTTAGGTAATATAAAACCAAAGCCATCCCTATCATTGCCACAACAGCTCCAACTATTCCGAGACGAACGCTTTTCCAAACAAAGGGTTGACGAATAAATTTCTTGGTCGCTCCCACCATTTGCATTGTTTTTATGGTAAATCGCTTTGAGTAAATGGAAAGTCTTATGCTACTGTTTATAAGCAATACTGCAATAAAAGTAAAAATTCCGCTGATTACCAAAACCCAAAAACTAATGCGCTGAACGTTTTCTGTTAGCTGTGCAATTAAAGGTTTGTCGTAAATCACGTCATCCACAAAATCCTTGCTTTTCAGCTCGTTGGTGATTTCTTCCATTTTTTGTGGCGTTACATAATCTGCCAAAATATAAACGTCAATGCTGTTTTGTAGTGGGTTATCACCCAAATATTCAATAAAATTCTCACCTAAAGTTTCGGAATGTTCCTTTGCAGCATCTTCTTTAGAAACAAAAGTTGCTGACTTTGTATATTCGGCCAAGGCCAAACTTTGTTTCAACTGAGTGATTTCAACTTCTTTCGCTGTGTCTTTCAGAAATACGGTTATCGCGATTTGTTCTTTAAAATAATCGGCTACTTTTTTTGAATTCAAAACCAATAACCCTAACAATCCCAATAGAAAAAGTACTAATGAAATACTTATAACTACTGAGAAATAGGAAGAAATCAATCTGCGTTTTTGATACTTTTCAAAAGAAGAACTCATAGGGTGTGCTGAATTTTGCCGTAAAAATACAAGTAATTTTGCTTCTTGTGTTAAACAACGCCGAAAGTTTCCAATTTGTTATAATAAGATTAAATTTGGGGTGCCTTAAATATAATTACTATCGTAAAAAACCTATTGAAATACCTAAAAATTTCCCGACCCGGTCTTTGGTTTCCAACAATTTGGATTTATTTGGTCCCTTTTGGCCTTTCTTCAAACTTTTGGGAAAAGCCGCTCTTTTGGATTGGTCTCTTTTTTGTCACGTTTCCTTTGAATTTCTTGGTTTACGGATTGAATGATTTTACCGATGGCAAAGCAGATTCATTAAACCCAAGAAAAGGAAATTATCTTTTTGGAGCCAAACTTAGCAAAGAAGAATTAACTCCTGTTCCGCGACATATTTTTATTGTAATGGTACCTTTTCTAGCCTATTTCTCATATGTTGGGGGTGGTGAATTGTTCATTTTGCTTTTGTTTATGATTGTTATTAATATCATTTATAATTACAAACCCTTCCGCCTTAAAGAGCGTCCGCCATTCGAAATCTTACTTCAAGTTGGCTACGTTTTTACGGCTCTTTTTAGCATTCTTTTGAATGATTTAGAAATGATTCCGTGGCAGACGTTGCTGTATCTTTCCCTCTTTGCATTTCAAGCGCACATTGCTGGGGAAATTATGGATATTGAGCCCGATATTTTAGCTGAAAAGAAAACCACGGCTGTTTTAATCGGCAGGAAAAAAGCAAAATTTTTAATGTTTTTCCTGCTTTTGTTTGAAGCGTATATTCTGAAATTTTGGTTTGATGATTGGGTGCTCTCTTCATTTTTAGCTGCTTTTGCAGTTTGGCTGCTTTTGGATATTTTCATCTTTTTCAAAAATAGACCGTATACCGTTCCACAAATGAAACTTTTCGGAATCGCCATCAATGTTGCGGCAGTTCTTTCAATGATTTGGGTGCTTTATTCCGGAAATCTACTCCATCCAAATTTTTAAATTATAGGGTTTTACTTCTTCCAATAAACCTTAAATTTGCCTTCGTGTTTCGGAGCCTTGGCGAAGGAACATCCTTTTTCAGAAAAAATTTATAATGAGCAAATATCACTTCAACGACATAGAAGCAAAGTGGCAGAAACATTGGGCCAAAAAACAAACTTTTAAAGCAAAAAATCCAAGCTCCCCTCCTTCGGAGGGGTTGGGGGAGGCCTACTACGTTTTGGATATGTTTCCCTATCCCTCTGGCGCCGGCTTGCACGTTGGGCATCCGCTCGGTTACATTGCCAGTGATATTTATGCGCGCTACAAACGCCACCAAGGTTTTAACGTTTTGCATCCACAAGGCTATGATTCTTTTGGTTTACCCGCGGAGCAATATGCAATCCAAACCGGCCAGCATCCTGCAAAAACTACCGAAGAAAACATTGCTCGCTACCGCGAACAGTTAGATAAATTAGGTTTTTCGTTCGATTGGAGTCGTGAAGTGCGCACTTCAAACCCGGAATATTACAAATGGACGCAGTGGATTTTCCTGCAACTTTTTGAAAGTTGGTACGATAAAGACCACGATAAAGCCCGCTCCATTGAAGAACTTCGAGGCATTTTTTCTTCGGAAGGAAACATTCACGTAAACGCAGTTTGTGACGAAGGAATTGCAAATTTTACTGCTTCGGAATGGCTTGGTTTTTCTGAAATAGAAAAGCAGGAAATTCTTTTAAAATATAGATTGACTTACTTAGCCGAAACCGAAGTAAACTGGTGTCCGCAACTAGGCACCGTATTGGCGAATGACGAAATAGTGAACGGTGTTTCCGAGCGTGGAGGCTATCCCGTTGTCCGCAAAAAAATGAAACAATGGAGCATGCGAATCACCGCTTACGCCCAACGTTTGCTCGATGGACTCGATAAAATCGATTGGCCGCAACCGTTGAAAGATTCGCAGACCAATTGGATTGGGCGCTCGAAGGGAGCGGTTGTAAAGTTCAAAGTTCAAAGTTCAAAGTCTTTGAACCTTGAACCTGAAACTTTGAATAGTAAAAACTTCATCGAAGTTTTTACTACACGTCCAGACACCATCTTCGGCGTA
>JBBQUI010000032.1:0-23255 GCA_038212575.1 Flavobacteriales bacterium | reverse complement strand
CGAAATATTTTGTTTCCTCCAAAACTAAACCTTGAGCAGACTTCTTCTGAAATAACCGCTAAGTATAAAGCTTCATTGGTAAAGGGTGAAACCCTTGCTGATATAACCGGCGGCTTTGGGGTTGATAGCTTTTTCTTTTCTCACAAAATTTCTAACGTAAATCATTTTGAAATCAACCCAGAGCTTTCAGAAATCGCAAAGCATAATTTTAAAGTTTTCCGCAAAGACAACGTACAATGCTTTTCTGAAGATGGTTTGAACGCTGTTTTAGGCAAAAAATATAATGTTATCTACGCAGACCCTTCCCGCCGCCACGACAGCAAAGGGAAGGTCTTCTTTCTGAAAGATTGCCAACCGAACATCCCAGAGAATATTTCAGAAATATTAAATCACTGTGATCAATTTCTTTTGAAAACTTCACCAATGTTGGATATTTCAATTGGATTGAGTGAATTACAGAAGGTTTCAGAAATTCATATCGTTGCGGTTGAAAACGAAGTAAAAGAACTGCTTTGGTTATTGAAAAAAGATGCTATTGAGGAACCGCAAATAAAAACCATCAATTTCACAAAATCGGGCACTGAAAGTTTTACTTTTAAATGGAATGAGATTGGTGAAGCCGAATATAGTTTACCCAAAAAATATCTTTACGAACCCAACGCGGCAATCCTCAAAAGTGGTGCGTTCGATTTGGTTTCAGAGAAACTGATGGTGAATAAACTTCATAAAAACACACATCTTTACACGAGCGAAATTTTAGTAGATTTTCCGGGAAGAAGTTTTTTGATTGAAAAGGCAATTCCTTATTCCAAAGCTGAAATGCGTGCCGCGCTATCTTTCAAAAAGGCTAATATTACTACCAGAAATTTTCAGGAATCTGTGGAAACCCTTCGCAAAAAATGGAAAATTACCGATGGCGGCGATGTCTATTTATTTTTTGTTACCAATTTGGAGGATAAAAAAAAGATGATCATTTGTTCTAAGGTTTAAAACTTAATTTTTTTAAATCAATTTATCTAGCATTCACTTGATTTAAACAGCTTTAAAATTTAACTTTAAAAAAGGCGATTTTTTGTTTGCGTTATTACATTTGAAAACTTACATTTGCAACCGCATTTTAGGATGACACGTTCATAAAAAACTGGAGAGGTGCCGGAGTGGTAACGGAGCAGATTGCTAATCTGTCGACGGGCAACCGTCGCCAGGGTTCGAATCCCTGTCTCTCCGCATTATAGAGTTTAAATAGAAACTCCAAAATTACAGTGAACAATAATTTTTGCTGTTCACGGGGTGTAGCGTAGCCCGGTTATCGCGCCTGCTTTGGGAGCAGGAGGCCGCAGGTTCGAATCCTGCCACCCCGACAAAAACCGGACACACAGTTCGGTTTTTTTGTTTAGTGCCGGTCGCGTAGCTCAGCTGGATAGAGCATCTGCCTTCTAAGCAGACGGTCACAGGTTCGAATCCTGTCGCGATCACATTCAATCCCCTACTTAGGGGATTTTTTGTATGAAATATTTAGTTCATATATAATATTTTGAGGAATTGGGCCGATATTATATTGGCCATACTGGAGAACCTATCGCAGGATGCCTTAGAAAACATCTTTCCAATCATTCAGGTTATACTTCAAAAGCAAAGGATTGGGTTTTAAAATATGCTGAAGAACATCCTTCCAAAAAAGAAGCGTACGCCAACGAGTTGGAAATCAAAAGAAAAAAATCTATAAAAATTTATTCAAAATCTTATCAACTCAGTTGGATAGAGCATCCCCATTTCTAATCGGGACGGTCACAGGTTCCCCCGAAGCTTCGGGGCTGTCGCGATCACATTTTATCCCCTTTTTTGAGGATTTTCTGTTTTATGAATGTTACTCTGGATATTCTACTCTTAGGTGATAAATATTATTCAGTTTCTTTTTCAAAACTTTTTTTATCATTTCAATTTCCTTGAAAGTAATGTTCGCATTTAAAAACTGGCCCTGTGCCATTTGATTGTTGATGATTTTTTCAACAAATTCATCAATAATTGTAGATGACGGCTCTTTCAAACTTTTGCTGGCAGCCTCTACACTATCGGCCATCATCAAAATAGCGGTTTCCTTTGAGAAGGGAATTGGCCCGGGATAAATAAAATCTTCTTTGTTTGCAGAGCCTTGCTGTTCGCGTTCCTTTTTATAGAAATAATAGACCAAACTGGTTCCGTGGTGGGTGCGGATAAAATCAATCACCCTGTCTGGTAGGTTATTTTTTCGGGCTATTTCTATTCCTTTTATTACGTGGTCAATAATTACTTGGGCACTTTCCTTTGGATCTAGTTCATTGTGTGAATTGATTGAATTTGCTTGGTTTTCTGTAAACATTGTTGGATTCAGCATTTTCCCAACATCGTGGTACAGCGCACCTACCCTAACTAACATGCTGTTTGCGCCAATTTCATTTGCGGAGGCTTCTGCCAAATTTGCAACGTTCAGCGAGTGGTGAAATGTTCCCGGAGCTTTATTTGAAAGTTCTTTCAGCAATTTTGAATTAGTGTCGCTTAGTTCCAGCAGCGAAACATCTGAAACCAAACCGAATATCTTTTCGTAAAAATAAATCAGGGGATGCGCAAAGAGTGTTGCCAAACCACAAAGAATGAAATACTGAAAATTCTGCCATTCCATCGTTTGTATGTTTCCTTCCTGAATTACGAAGAAGGCGAAATAGCCAAGAATGTAAATCAAGGTTATCTGTCCCACGGAAATGAAAAGATTTGCCCGTTTGTACAATTCCGAAACGGTGAGAATGGTGACAATTCCCGCAATAAACTGAAGGAACATATATTCAAAACTGTTCGGGACTATAAACCCGAGCAATAAAATGGTCAAAACGTGCACAAAAAGTCCTACACGTGGATCAAAAAAGGCTTTCAAAATAAGCGGCAAAATACATATTGGCACCACGTAAACATAGTCTGCATGTATCTTCAACACCAGTGTGGTAAGAAAAACCATCAAAAAGATGTTGAAAAATATAAAAGTGACTTTTGTATTGTTGTTATAGATGTAAGGTCTATAATTTTTCAGAAAAAGAAAAAGCATTAAAAACACCAGCGAAACAAGCATAGAATAGCCAACCAACAACCACAGATAGTTATTTTTACTCCAAATTTGACTTTGAAATTCAGCTTTTAGGGAATTCAGTATTTGGTATTTATCGCCCTCAACTACTTCGCCTTTGGCTATAATACGTCCTCCTTTTTCAATGATTCCGCGGTTTGGGTTTAGTGCTTTTATTTCAGCATCTATTGCTCCCTCGGTAAGTTTTGTGTTCAGCTTCACGTTAGGTTCAAAAACCTCGTTTAGTAGGGTGTAAAGCAAGGCTTGCACATCTTCAACCTTATTTTTTTCAACCGTTTCCCGCACTCTTTTGTTCAAATCTTCTTTTTTGAAGAGTTGTGAATAGTTGCGCTCCCCTATTTCGTTGCCGTTTTTTAAATAGATAAGTCTGTTGCCATCATAGGCGTGAATTTCATCGGTAACACCATTTTCATATGATTCCTTAATTAAAGCATCTCCAAGATTCTCAACAATTTTTTTTGATGTTTTGTAGAGGCTATCAACATATTTTACTTCAAGATTATTTTCAAAATTTTCTGAAACGGTTTGCTTTACCTCGCCATTGTATTCAAAATATGGGATGGCATTTGCGCGTATTTCTTCTTTTTCCTTTTTTAGAGTTTCATCATCCTTTTTTATGGTAAAGCTGAAAGGAGCATACAGATTTTCATACTGCCAAGGTTTTCCTTTTTGGAAATTATATTTGAATTGGCCGCCTTTCGGCAAAAGATAAATAATTAAAAGTGTGGAAATGATGAAGAGAAAAACCTTATAAATAAGGGATTGGTTTTTGGCGAACAAAGAGAAAAGGTTCTTCATATAAATATAACTTAAAGTAAAGGTATAAATAAGGAATGAGTTATCCCAAAACCAATACTTGCAAAGATTGATATTTTAGTTAGAAATCCGTAATTTCGCAGTCCTTATTTAAACTATAAAAATAGTAGCATGAACAATAAAGTAGTTATCGTATCCGCAGCCAGAACCCCCATCGGAAGTTTTATGGGAAACCTTTCCTCATTAACCGCAACCCAATTGGGTTCTGCAGCCATTAAAGGTGCAATGGAAAAAATAAACCTCGATCCATCATTGGTACAGGAAGTTTATATGGGCAATGTTGTTCAAGCTGGAGTTGGCCAAGCACCAGCCCGTCAAGCTTCAATGGGTGCTGGAATTCCTGATACTGTTCCTGCAACTACCGTAAATAAAGTTTGTGCTTCGGGTATGAAAGCTGTTATGCAAGCTGCACAAGCTATTGCACTTGGCGATGCCGATGTAATTGTTGCCGGCGGAATGGAAAGCATGAGCAATATTCCACATTACGTTCATATGCGCAACGGAACTAAATTTGGTCCTGCTACCTTGATAGATGGCATGCAAAAAGATGGTTTGGTCGATGCCTATGATCACAATGCAATGGGCACCTGTGCCGATCTTTGTGCTACGGAATATAATTTCTCCCGCGAAGACCAAGATGCTTTCGCTATAAAATCTTACGAGCGCTCCGCAAAAGCTTGGGCTGACGGAAAATTTAAAGAAGAAGTTGTTCCTGTTGAAGTGCCACAACGCCGCGGAGAACCAGTTGTAGTTTCTGAAGATGAAGAATTCAAAAATGTAAAAATGGACAAGATTTCTTCATTACGTCCTGCCTTTTCAAAAGATGGGACAGTAACTGCAGCAAACGCGTCAACCATAAATGATGGCGCTGGGGCAATGGTTTTAATGAGCGAAGCAAAAGCAAAAGAATTGGGACTTACACCGTTGGCTTACATAAAAAGCTATGCAGATGCAGCACAGGAGCCAAAATGGTTTACCACAGCTCCATCAAAAGCACTTCCAAAGGCATTGGCAAAAGCTGGAATTGATATTAAGGATGTAGATTATTTTGAATTCAACGAAGCATTCGCAGTTGTGGGTCTTGCAAATATGAAAATTTTAGGCTTGAACGATAGTAATGTAAATGTGAATGGTGGCGCCGTTTCTTTGGGCCATCCGCTAGGTTGCAGTGGTGTTCGTATTTTAATTACACTTCTAAATGTATTGATTCAAAACGATGCAAAAATTGGTGCCGCGGCAATCTGTAATGGCGGAGGCGGAGCTTCGGCAATGGTAATTGAAAGAATCTAACCAAACCGTAACTATTTTCAAAAATTTCTGAATGGATTACGGTATCTGTAATTTAAGTGTTGTCCCACTTCGAGCCGAAGCTTCCGATGTGAGTGAAATGGTAACGCAGCTGCTTTACGGCGAACATTTCAAAATACTGGAAATTCGCAAAAAATGGAGCCGTATCCGTTTGGCCTTTGATAATTATGAAGGTTGGATTGACAATAAACAATATATAAATATAGCTGAAGAAGATTATTCAGATTTTGAAAAAAGAGAATTTCGCCTTTCTTCAGATTTGGTTGATTTTGTTACTGATCCAAACAATCAACTTTTTTCTGTCTGTTTGGGGAGCAATATTTCAGCTTCAGAATATTTAAAACATCATTTTGAAGGAAAATTTGTTTCTGAAATTTTTCCGAAGGAACATTTAATTGAAACCGCCCTACTCTACTTAAACACCCCGTATTTATGGGGAGGCAAAACCCCATTCGGAATTGATTGCAGTGGTTTCACACAAATGGTTTATAAGCTAAATGGTTATAGATTATTGCGTGATGCAAGCCAACAAGCCACCCAAGGTGAAGCGTTAAGTTTCATTGAAGAAAGTGAGCCGGGGGATTTGGCTTTTTTTGACAATGACGAGGGCAAAATTACGCACGTTGGCATAATTATGAAAGATAACTACATAATCCACGCCCACGGAAAAGTTCGCATTGACAGACTGGATCATAGCGGAATTTTTAATTATGAAGTGCGCAACCATACCCATAAACTCCGCGTTATAAAGCGAATTATTTAAAAATCAAAAAACCTCTGAAATTTCAGAGGATTTTTGATTATCTATATGTTTGGATTGTATTATCCTTTAGCTTCCAAAGCTTCTAGTTTGGCCTTGGCTTCTTTATATTTTGCATCTTCGCCAATCTGTCCATAAATATTCATTAGGTATTTAAGTACATTTTGATTGGAAGAATTAATCTTATATGCTTTTTCTAAATATGGCAACGCATCTTTATAGGCATTCTCGCGCTCTTTTTTTAGCTCATCGTATCTTTTATTGTCAGCCGAAGAATTTCCTAAATTGTTCATTTCCTCAACCAACTTATCTTCACCGGAAAGCTTTAAAGCAGCAAGATTGATAAGCGCAGCTTCATAATCTGGTTTTAATTCTATAGCCTTGGTATAATATTGCAATGCTTTTTCTTTATTTTTCAACTGATCGTTACTGATACCTAAGTTGAAATATAGTTCAGGGTTTTCCGGATCTGTAGCTACAATTTTTTCCATCAATTCATTATATCTAGCAACATCACCCATTTTATAACTCATATCGGCATCGGCCCGCATCAAATAAACATCCTTAGGGTTTTCTGCTCGGGCGGTTTTCATTAGAGCAGTTGCCTTTTCGTTATCGCCTCTTTCTATGTATATAAGCGTCATGTTTCTAAGAATTTCACCTTTTCTTGATTCGGTAACACGCACTTCCGGCTTAATGAACTCACCTGTTTTTAAAGCAATGTTTCTAAGGTTTTCACTTTCAAAAGCATCTACTTCGCCTGTTTCTTTACTGGTTGCAACATATTCTTTTGTCGCTCCTGTATATCCTTTGTCCAAAAGAATTTGGTAATATTTTATAGCGGTATCATAATCTTTTCCGTTTACGGCATTTCCGGCAGCAAAATACAAATCTGATGTGTCTTTTTTAGTAACCATATAACTTGTATAAAGTTTTTCGGTCGCTAGTTTGTATTGTTGTGCGTTTTGATCTTTAATAGCTCCATTGATCAATGCGGCTCTCAAGTTTTGAAGTGGTTGGCTCAATTCAGCTTCCATTTTTGGGTCTAAAGTAAGCGCAGTTCCAAACGCTTCTGCCGAAGCTTTTAATTTGGTAAAATCCGTTCCACCATTGCCGTACAATGCTTGACCTTTTACGGCATAAAATAGTGCTTTTGTATCATTGTCAGCACTGCCGAGCAATGATTCCGCCTCATTTAAATAAATTAAAGCTTCACTGTATTCATTTGATTTTACAGCCTTTTCAGCTTTTTTTATTTCTTTTTTTTGCCCAAATGAAATAGCAGATACAAAAGCAAGTCCTGTTATTAAAATTCGTGTTTTCATGTGTTAAAGTTTATTCGTTATTTTCGGTTTGAGTTTCATTATTATCAAGAGTAGTGCCATCATTGTTTTCTTCATTCTCCTCAGTTATTTCTAATTCCACGTCTTCCTCTTCGTCTTTCATTGCTTTTGCGACTGCGGCAATGGCATCATCTTCTCTTACCTTTATTAGACGCACACCTTGCGTGGCGCGGCCCATCACGCGAAGATTTGCAACTGCCATTCTGATAGCAATTCCAGATTTGTTTATAATCATTAAATCATCATCGTCGGTTACGTTCTTGATTGCCACTAATTTACCGGTTTTTTCGGTAATATTAATGGTTTTTACGCCTTTTCCGCCACGGTTGGTGATTCTATAATCATCAATAGAAGATCTTTTTCCATAGCCGTTTTCAGAAACAACAAGTATATCCGAATCATTTTTATCTACCGCAATCATTCCTATAACCTCGTCATTTTTATCGCCGAGTCTAATACCGCGAACACCGGAAGCGTTTCGGCCCATCGATCTAGTTTTTTCCTCTTCAAAACGAATGGCTTTTCCAGATCTTACAGCCAGCATAACCTGACTGTTACCAGTTGTCAATTTTGCTTCAAGCAATTCATCATCCTCACGGATGGTGATGGCGTTAATACCATTTGTTCGCGGCCTTGAATATTGCTCCAAAGGTGTTTTTTTCACTTGGCCTTTTTTAGTTGCCATGATTACATAATGACTATTTATGTAATCTTCATCTTTCAAATCTTGGGTACAGATGAAAGCTTTCACTTTATCATCCGGTTCAATATTTATCAAATTTTGAATTGCTCTCCCTTTTGAAGTTCTTGTTCCTTCTGGAATTTCAAAAACTCGCATCCAGAAACATTTTCCTTTTTGGGTGAAGAACAGCATGTATTGGTGATTGGTCCCAACGAAAAGATGCTCTAAGAAATCCTCATTCCTTGTTGCTGAAGCTTTTTGTCCAACCCCACCCCTATTCTGGGTTTTGTATTCTGAAAGTGAAGTACGTTTAATATAACCAGCATGCGAAATGGTAAGCACCACTTGTTCGTCGGCAATTAAATCAGTTATACTTACATCGCCACCGGCATATTCAATAATAGAACGGCGTTCATCACCATATTTTGTGCGAATTTCCTCAAGTTCTTCTCTGATTATCTGCATTCTGCGTTCTTTGCTGGCAAGAATGTCCCTATAATCTTGAATTGTATTCATCAATTCTTCATACTCACTTCGCAGTTTGTCCTGCTCAAGTCCTGTTAACTGGCGTAAACGCATTTCAACAATGGCCTTAGCTTGGATTTCAGTAAGCTTGAAAGCTTCCATCAACTTTTCCCTAGCTTCATCAGCATTTGAAGAAGCACGAATTAATCTAATTACTTCGTCTATATTATCGGAAGCAATAATCAATCCTTCTAAAATATGCGCTCTTTCCTCAGCTTTACGAAGCAAATATTCGGTACGGCGAACCACCACTTCGTGACGGTGCTCAACAAAATAATGGATCAATTCCTTCAAATTCAGCATTTGCGGCCTTCCTTTTACCAACGCAATATTGTTCACGCTGAAACTAGACTGCAAAGCAGTGAATTTATATAAGGTATTAAGTACGATATTCGGAATTGCATCGCGTTTCAGAATATAAACGATGCGCATACCATTTCTATCACTTTCATCGCGGATGTTTGAAATGCCCTCAATTTTCTTATCGTTCACCATATCAGCGGTCTTTTTGATCATGTCCGCTTTGTTAACTTGATATGGAATTTCAGTAACAATGATACATTCCCGCCCTTGCACTTCCTCAAAACTTGCTTTGGCGCGCATCACTACACGGCCGCGACCTGTATGGAAAGCTTCGCGAACGCCTTCATAGCCATAAATAGTTCCGCCTGTTGGAAAATCTGGGGCTTTTATGTGCTGCATCAGCCCATCAATGTCTATATCGTTATCTTCAATATATGCTATCGTTCCATTTATAACCTCAGTAAGGTTGTGTGGTGGCATATTGGTTGCCATCCCCACCGCTATACCGGAAGCTCCGTTTATCAAAAGGCCGGGGACACGAGTTGGAAGAACGGTTGGTTCTTTTAAAGTATCATCAAAATTGAGTTGGTGGTCAACGGTATCCTTGTCGATATCCGCAAGCATATCTTCCGAAATTTTCTGCATTCTTGCTTCGGTATATCGCATTGCCGCCGGACTATCACCATCAACAGATCCAAAGTTTCCTTGTCCGTCAACCAATAAATAACGCAAGCTCCATTCTTGGGCCATCCGTACCATGGCATCATAAACTGAGGTATCACCGTGTGGGTGATATTTACCGAGAACCTCTCCTACAATTCTCGCGGATTTTTTATGTGCACCCGTAGCTCTAATGCCCAGTTCGTGCATTCCGAACAAAACCCTTCTGTGTACGGGTTTCATTCCATCGCGAACATCTGGAAGCGCACGTGACACTATGACCGACATCGAATAATCGATGTAGGCAGATTTCATTTCATCTTCAATGTTAATAGGGATTAATTTCTCACCTTCAGCCATAAAAAAATAGGTTTATTTATCGTTGTTAATCTAATGGAGCAAGATACACTTTTTCGTAGGTTTAACAGGGGTTTTTGCTATGTGTTATTCACGAATTTATTAACAAATTTGAGGGTGAAAATCGTTAATAAGTATCGTTGAATATTCTTTGAATTACACTATATATTTTGTCCTTTTACTAAAATGATATCAAAGAGGAACAGTTTTTGTCCTATTTTGGTTAATTTAGTACCAAATTGAAGAGCCGATATTTAAAATATGGATGATAATTTTTCCCCAAGAGTAAAAGATGTAATTGCCTACAGCAAAGAAGAAGCCTTGCGCCTAGGCCACGATTTTATTGGCACCGAGCATTTGATGCTTGGGCTTTTAAGAGATGGCAACGGCAAAGCGGTAACTATACTGAATGCACTTGCAATAGATTTGAACCACCTACGAAGAAAGGTAGAAATCTTGAGTCCCGCCAATCCGGGCGTCACAACAAATACCAACGACAAAAAGAACCTTCACCTTACACGCCAAGCTGAAAGGGCGCTGAAAACAACATTTTTGGAGGCGAAGTTGTTTCAAAGTAACTCCATTAATACAGCCCATTTGCTTTTGTGCATTCTTCGAAATGAAAACGACCCTACTACAAAGTTGTTAAACAAAATGAAGGTAGATTATGACGCAGTAAAAGATCAATTTAAACTTATGATTACAAACGATGACGATTATATAGACACCCCAAGTGCGGAATCATTTCCAAATGATGACGATACCTCTGCGGAAGATGCAGGTAAGGAAAATTTATTTTCGGGTACTACTGCAAAAACTAACAAAAAATCCAAAACCCCTGTTTTGGATAACTTCGGAAGAGACCTTACTGCAATGGCAGAAGAAGGAAAACTAGATCCAGTTGTGGGTCGCGAAAGCGAAATACAACGTGTTTCACAGATTCTAAGCCGAAGAAAGAAAAACAATCCATTATTGATTGGTGAACCTGGTGTTGGTAAATCTGCCATTGCCGAAGGTTTGGCGCTGCGGATTATTCAACGAAAAGTTTCACGTATCCTTTTTGATAAGAGAGTAGTTACTCTCGATTTGGCAAGCCTTGTTGCTGGAACAAAATACAGGGGCCAGTTTGAGGAACGAATGAAAGCCGTTATGAACGAGCTTGAAAAGAATGATGACATTATTCTTTTTATTGATGAAATCCATACAATAGTTGGTGCAGGTGGCGCTACGGGTTCCTTGGATGCCTCCAATATGTTCAAGCCAGCTTTGGCAAGAGGGGAAATTCAATGTATAGGTGCAACCACCTTGGACGAATACAGACAGTACATCGAAAAAGATGGTGCGCTGGAGAGACGTTTCCAAAAAGTATTGGTGGAACCTACAACTGTTGAAGAAACCATTGAAATTTTAACAAACATCAAGGATAAGTACGAAGCACACCACAACGTAATTTATACAGATGAGGCAATAAAAGCTTGCGTAAAACTTACCAATAGATATATGACAGAACGCTTTCTTCCAGACAAAGCTATTGATGCTTTGGATGAAGCAGGCTCTCGTGTACACATAACGAATATTCACGTTCCCGATAAAATTTTGGAAATAGAAAAGCAATTGGAAGAAGTTCGTGAGCTAAAAAACACAGTTGTTAAAAAGCAGAAATACGAAGAAGCTGCAAAACTTCGGGATGATGAAAAAAATCTAGAAAAGGAACTCGCAACCCAACAAGAACAGTGGGAAGCAGATTCAAAACTTCACAAGGAAACCGTTTCTGAAGAAGATGTTGCGGAAGTAGTTTCAATGATGACAGGTGTTCCCGTTAGTAGAATCGCCCAAACCGAAAGTACCAAATTAGCTGCACTACCAGACCGCATTAAAGGAAAGGTTATTGGGCAGGACGAAGCTGTTTCCAAAGTGGTAAAAGCAATCCAACGAAACCGTGCCGGATTGAAAGATCCGAATAAACCAATCGGTTCCTTTATTTTCTTGGGCCAAACTGGTGTTGGTAAAACCCAACTTGCAAAAGTCTTGGCGCGTGAGTTGTTTGACTCAGATACTGCTTTAGTGCGTATTGATATGAGCGAGTATATGGAGAAATTTTCCATTTCCCGCTTGGTTGGCGCGCCTCCGGGTTATGTGGGTTATGAAGAGGGTGGTCAGTTAACTGAAAAAATCAGAAGAAAACCTTACGCGGTACTTCTTTTGGACGAAATTGAAAAAGCACATCCCGATGTTTTCAATATGCTGCTTCAGGTTTTGGACGATGGATATTTAACTGATAGTCTTGGAAGAAAGATTGATTTCAGAAATACAATCATTATTATGACATCCAATATTGGCGCCCGTCAAATAAAAGATTTTGGCCAAGGTGTAGGTTTCGGAACTTCTGCGAAGAAAAACCAAGAAGAATCGCACACAAAAAGCGTAATAGAGAATGCGTTGAAGAAAACCTTTGCTCCTGAATTTCTAAATCGCATTGATGATGTGATGGTTTTTAATCCACTTGAAAGAGAAGACATTCATAAAATTATCGATATTGAATTGGACAAACTTTTTGCAAGAATTTCAGATTTGGGCTACGACCTGAAACTTACCGAAAAAGCAAAAGATTATATTGCTGATAAAGGGTTTGACAAACAATACGGTGCACGACCATTGAACAGAGCCATTCAAAAATACATTGAAGATGCTTTGGCTGAAGAAATCATCAACAGCAGTTTGCAGGAAGGTGATGGAATAACGATGGATCTCGATGAAAAAACGAACGAACTTACAATAAAAATTAAGAAGCAGAAAAAAACGACCGAATCATAATTTTTGTTTGTTAATCGCAAAATTTATCCCTAAGTTATTCTTAGGGATTTTTTTATTTTTTAAAAAATTGATTATTTTAATTAATGCTTAGCGCGTTAAAATTTAAAAATCCGTAAATTACAGTTTACTAAATTTATTTTTATGATGAAAACTTTGAACTTTGAATTTGGTGAAATCCGGGTTTTTAAAAACTTTGTAGTGGTCGTCATGAAAGAAGGAATTACTGTTAAACCTGAATATAATGACGATTTGGTTAATATTTCAGAAAACTATTTTACAGATAGACCATTTGGATATATCACATATCGAAAAAATTCCTACTCTGTTGATCCAATGGTTTATCTGAAAACCTCTAAAATCGAAAATTTAATAGCTTTTGCCGTTGTTTCCGATGATGGTGTTAAAGTCAGTAATCTTGAGGTTGAAAAAAGGTTTCTAACGAAGCCTTTTGAACATTTCAACAATCTGGATGCAGCTAAAGATTGGGTCAACAAAATGATTAAAGATGTGTCGCCTAAATTTTAAAAATTTAATATTTTAAAAGATTTTTTGCTATTCCCAAATCCATTCACAAAAAGAATATACATACCATTCTGATAGCTTGACAAATCAATTTTAATGGTATTTTGACCATCATTGGCTATTGTTTCAAGCTTTTTCCCAGACAGGTCGAAAACTGTGATACTTTTTATATTTTGGGCATTGCTTAAAATACAATTGCCGCCATTGTTTTGTTTTGAAATTACTACTTCATCCAAATTATACTTTTTAACTCCCAAATGGATAGGAATGCAGTCATTGATAGAGTCTAAATTTGCATAAAAAATTTCGGTGTCTTTAAAAAAACAACTTAACTGGCCGCCACCATTAATATCCGGATTGCCACCGGGGGCGTTAATTATAGATAAAGACCCAGCACCTTCCACCCAAACAGAATTTTCAGTACTTGTTGAATTTCCCGGAGCCGGTGAAAAATAAAAATGCCTGTATTCATTGCCATCCGCCAAAGGCCTTTCAATTATAGAATCTAGCACAAAAGCTCCCCCATCCCTGGGAAATGGACTATAGGGATTTCGCATATTAAAAGTATCTCCTTCATTCAACGAAAAATCATAAAGAAGAAATTCTTCATTTTGACCAGGAGCTACTTTATTCAAAAAAACTTTTTTATTGTTTACCTCTTCACGTAGCAAAAAAGTGCGTGAAATATAATGGAAACCATCCAAAATTTTATAGCTCTTTCCATCAACAATCGTATCTCCATCGGTGTAATAAACGTCTGTCAAACAACCCGAAAAACAAGTGGTTACGTGCCATTCATTCAAATTGTCCAACAATGGTTTGTACGCTTGCGAATAAATATTCAAACTAAAAACAGAAAAAATTGAAAAAAGTAAAATCCTTTTCATAAGCTATTTTTTTAAAAATTTATCCAAATAATATTTCCGAATCAATATCCAAAGACTGTAAAAATGCAACACTCGCATGAATATCATCAGCTAATATTCTATCATTCTCTATAAATGAAGCTACGGAACGGTAGGGCTTTAAAAACGATTCAACAAAAGGTGAAGATTTTTTTTGGGTCCTGAAACTAAGAGCCTGCGAGGCATTCATCAATTCAATAGCCAGAATGGTTTCGATGTTTTCAATAACACGCAAACACTTTGTAGCCCCGTTCGCGCCCATACTCACATGGTCTTCCTGCCCATTTGATGAAACAATGGAATCTACAGATGCAGGTGTGGCCAATTGCTTGTTTTGGCTCACAATACTCGCTGCAGTGTATTGTGGAATCATAAAACCACTGTTGAGACCGGGATTGTTCACTAAAAAAGCGGGTAATTCACGAAGACCAGAAACTAGCTGATAAGTTCTTCTTTCTGAAATACTGCCCAGTTCTGCCATGGCAATTGCTAAATAATCCAATCCGAGAGCCAGTGGCTGTCCGTGAAAATTTCCACCGGAAATAATGACGTCCTCGTTTACAAAAATATTGGGATTGTCTGTTACCGAATTGATTTCGGTCTTAAATGTTTTATGTACAAAATGCAACGTATCTTTTGTTGCCCCGTGAACCTGAGGAATACAACGGAAAGAATACGGATCCTGCACGTTTTTCTTTTCGGAAAGGCCCAATTCGCTTCCTTCCAAAAATTCTAAAATCTGCTCGGCAGTTTTTACCTGTCCTCTGTGCGGGCGCACCAAATGCACCAAAGCGTTGAATGGGCTCATATTACAGTCAAAAGCATCTAAGGACACCGCGCTAATTAAATCTGCCAAATACGAAAGTTTATAACTTTTTAAAAGGCAATAAACACCGTAAGCACTCATAAATTGAGTACCGTTCAGCAATGCCAAGCCTTCTTTTGCTTGTAGTGTAATGGGTTCCCAATTAAAATTTTTCAGCATTTTTTCTGAAGAAATCTTTTGGCCACCATAATATACTTCACCTTTCCCGAGAAGCGGTAAAGAAAGATGGGCCAATGGCGCCAAATCGCCCGAAGCGCCTAAACTTCCTTGTGAATAGATTACCGGCAAAATATCATTATTGTAAAAGTCAATTAGCCTTTCCACAGTTTCAATCTGCACCCCACTGTATCCATAACTGAGCGATTGTATTTTCAGCAAAAGCATCAGTTTTATAATGGGTTTTGGAACAAATTCACCTGTTCCGCAAGCGTGAGACATAACAAGATTTTCCTGTAATTTGGAGAGGTTCTCGGATGAAATTTTCACATTACACAAAGACCCAAATCCGGTGTTTATACCGTACACGGGAGTTTCATTGTCCTTCATTTTATGAACAAGATATTCCCGTGATTTTTTTATGTTGAGCTGCGCTTCTTCTGAAAGCTCCAGAGTCTTGTGTTTATCAATTATTTCTTTGATTGAGGCCAAGTCCAAGATTTCTGAACTTATGTAATGAGTTTCTTGCATTGGGAAGGTAAGGTTTCCACAAAAATAGTATATTTTAGTTGTCAGACACCCTTTCTTCCACTCAAAAGCACTCTGTTTAATTTCTACTAATATATTTTCAACAATGAAATTATGACAAAAAATAACAATGCGTAGTGGACAGAAATGTTTCGGCTATAAGAAATTTTACAGTAATTTTAAAAAAAATTAAAGAATAATGAAAAAATTGAGTTTGATCGTTTTGGTTTTGTTTATCATTTCCTGCAAACAGGAAGAAAAACCACAATATACCCTCATTAATGGAACAGTGCAAAACAATACCGCTGAGACGGTTTTTGTTCGTGGAAATAGTTTTGAAACCCGCATTCAGATTGGGGAAAATGGAACATTTGCTGATACTCTTCGTATAAAGGAAGATGGTTTTTATGATATGTATGTGGGCCGCAAGCGTACCGGGATTTATCTTGAAAAAGGAAAAAATCTTTCCGTAAATCTAAATGCCGATGAATTTGACGAGACACTTAAATATTCCGGAGATTTGGCTAACATCAATAATTTTTTGGCTGCAAAATATCTTTGGAACGAAAAGAATCTTGACTTCAAAGAAGTGTTTTCGATGGATGAAGAAAACTTTTTAAAACAATTGAACAACAATCAGAAAAGAATCGATAGTCTTTATACGGCAAACAAAATTTCCAATGACAATTTCAAGAATAAGCTTGCGGAAGAAGACAAATACTCACGGGCTATTATGTTGGAAAATTATAAAGATGCACACCGCTATTATTCCGGAGAGCAGGATTTTAGTGTTTCGGGAAATTTTTATGATGAACTGAAAAACATAAATTACAATGACACTCTAGCATATAGAAACTCGGTGGCTTATCAGAATTTACTGGATGCGCACTTCACTAGATTGGTAAACGAAGAAACTTTCGAAAGCGGTAATAATAACCAAACAGTAATGTACCTAAAAAAGGTAAATGAAGCATTGCCAAACGGATATGCTAAAGATAAAATAATGAGCACCTACTTGCAGTTTGGTTTAAAACCCGACGGCTCTCTCGATGAAGCCTACAACATTTACAAAAACAGCAGTCCAAACCCTGAAAATCTTGCAAAGATTACGGAACACTACAACAAATTGAAGACAATTACGGAAGGTAGCCCCTCGCCTACTTTCAATTATGAAAACCACAAAGGCGGCACTACTGATTTGGCAGCTTTAAAAGGCAAATATGTGTATATAGATGTTTGGGCCACTTGGTGCGGACCTTGCTTGCGCGAAATACCTTCGCTAAAAGAAGTTGAAAAGGATTACCAAAACAAAAATGTTCAATTTGTAAGCATTTCTATTGACGAAGCAAAAGATTACGATAAATGGAAAACGATGGTTACTGAAAAGCAATTGGGCGGAATACAGCTGATGGCTGACAATAACTGGAAATCAAAATTTGTGGAAGACTACGCCATTATGGGTATCCCACGATTTATATTGATAGATCCGCAGGGAAATATAGTTTCTGCCGATGCCCCGAGACCATCAGACCCTGAGTTGAGAAAGACTTTTGATGGATTGATGTAATTTAACTAGTATGTCTGTTCGAGCGCAGTCGAGAACAACTTGGTTGTAATCATCCCTTGCTTAAATTTTCTTAACCACCAATTCACGAATATTATATAAAATATTCGTGAATTGGTGGTTAATTTTTTTCCGCTGAATTATTTATGTCTTGCTGTTGTTCTTCTCTTGCAAACAAATCCAAATATGCTTCCGCAATAGTATCAATAATATCTCCAGCCATTATTGCTTCATAACCCATCTGCCCAGAAGCAATATCGCCCGCACGACCATGCATATAAACTCCAAAAACGGAAGCCAACAAAGGATCATAACCTTGCGAAAGCAAACCGGTAATGACGCCACTCAGTGCATCCCCACTTCCAGCGGTTGCCATTCCGGGATTTCCTGAGGAATTTATATATAGTTTATCACCATAAACCGTGATTGTATAAGCGCCTTTTATTATCACTACAACTTCGTGTTTCTCTGAAAACTTTTTTACTTTTTCAAGTTTGTCATAATCGTTTTTCCATTCGCCAATAAGCCGTTTCATCTCTCCGGGGTGTGGCGTTAAAACTGAATTCTTCGGAAGCAATTTCAGCAACTCTTTATTTTCAGAAAGGATGTTCAAAGCGTCTGCGTCTATTACAAAAGGAACTTTGCTGTCTTTGAATAAGCTTTTCAAAGCTTCCACAGTGGCTTTATTTTTCCCGATGCCCATGCCAATTCCTATGGCGGAAGGTTCAAAATCCAATGCAATTTCACTTATAAATTCTTCCTCTTTATCTGTAATTACCATCGCTTCCGGAATGGTGGTTTGCAGAATACTGTAGCCACATTTCGGAATAAAAGCCGTTACCATTCCAGCGCCAATCCTAAAAGCAGCGGTTGTTGAAAGCACAGCAGCACCTATTTTTCCATAGCTTCCCGCAATTATTAAGGCGTGGCCGTAAGTTCCTTTGTGCCCAAATTTATCGCGTGGTTGATAAAAGCGTTGGGCCTCTAGTTTTGAAATTAATTGTGCCAAAGGCTCTGTATTTTGAAGATAATCTAAATCCAAACCAATTTCCAAAACATCAAAAGTTGAAACGAAACCTGCGGTTTCAGGTAAAAAGAAGGAAAGTTTGGGCGCTTGAAAAGTCAAGGTGTGATTTGCTTTTAAAACCGCTTCTTTGTCTTCCAAAGGCAAATTGGAGTACAGACCACTGGGAATATCAATCGCCAATTTAAAGGCTTTGCTATCGTTAAGATATTGTATCAATTTCTTCACCCAACCTCCTGGACAGCGGTTTAAACCTATTCCAAAAATTGCATCAACAATTATATCCTCCCTATTGATCTCAGGAAAATCGTCTTCGCCTTTCATTAAAATAGGCCATTTCTTGGTCACATTTTTAATCTTGTCATAATTGAGCAGAAAGTTTTTGGAACGCTTGTCGCTGCAATTCACAATATAGACAATCACATTATAGCCGTGCTCGATCAGTAATCTGCCCACCACCAAACCATCGCCGCCGTTATCGCCAATGCCACAGAAAATACGGATTGGAACCGGTCCGCCGTTCAAGCGCTGGTGCAACCATTCAAATATTTGCGTAGCCGCACGTTCCATCAATGCTTCCGAAGTGATTTCTTGCTTTTCAACCGTGGTTTTATCGGCTTCGTATAATTGTTCTGCAGAAAATATTTTCATCTATAAACTTATTTTAAAAATTCAATACAATAATTCCAAACAGGCAGGTTTATTGCCCATTAACATCAAAGATAACATTCCTTTGCATTGTTGAAAAGAAGGTTTATAACTAATTGTGCATTCTCCAAAAAAGCCCTTGATAATTTATAATTTTAAAAAAAACCACACAATGGAAACACGAGATAGTGTACTGCTCCGTTTACGCCCCGAAATACCTTCCGCTAAAATCACCCCTAATATGTCCGCCGACGAATGCTTTCAAAACAAAACCTTACGTCCTGTGGCAAAGCTTCAGAATGACTTATTGTTGGCGGTTTTCAGAAATTATGTGACGAAGCACAAAAATGTTTTTTATGATCTAACCATAGAAAAAAAGTTGGATTATATTGAAAACGCCATCCATAAGGATATGAAGTTCCGAAACTCGCTGAAAGGCATTATCATTGGGCAATTCACCATTGAGGAATTTGAAATTTATATTAAAAATTCCTCAGCACTGAACAAGCGGATGATGGACATAGTGAAGGAACGATTGAAAAGTAATATTCAGCTTTTGGAATACGACTTTGCTTAATTAAATAGGCATTAGCGAAAAGTGATAAGCGAAAAGTTGGATTGTTTTTGCCAGTCTTAATTCTCCAGCAATGATTCCCCGTTTAGATCGGTGGTTAACACGTCACTCATATAGTTGAAGAATGGGCGAAGTAGCTGATAATGGTGAATTAAATTGTCTTTAAAATCATCGGCAAATACTTCTTTATCGGTGAAGCGATGATTTACGAAAAAGCTCTTAAGTCTTATTAAATCAATATTTTTATCTTCCTTACTGAAACCTTTCGGTGCTGTCTTTACGGAATATTCCTGATTGAAATTTCCAAAGGCTTTTTTGAAATCATTATTGCTTAAAATTTCCCGTATTTCAGAACTGTCCATTTCAAACTCCTTCCGTATTCTTAAAAGATCCGCAGTGTTAGGCTCAAAAAAACCTCCGGCCATATAGCTGTTTCCAGATTCCAAACGCAGATAATAACCACCGCGACGTTGCGCTCCTGCCCTACTATAACTCACGCTTCTGTGGACATTATAAGGTGTTTTATCATTACTGAAGCGAATGTCACGGTTTATTCTGAAAACCTTCATGGTTGCAATTTCATCGGTACCATTCAGCCCCTTTTCCACAGCTATATAAAATTCTTTCAGTGCCTTTTCATTTGCCAAATACTCCTTCTTATGTTCCTGCATCCAGTCGCGGTTGTTGTTCTTTTTTAGTTTTAAAAGAAAATCGAATGCGGCTTTGGGAATGGTTGGGTTCATTATTTAATTTTTTGGAAAGTAAATATAGACTATACTAGTAGAAGAAAAAATATAGACACAATACTTTGTTCAAGTTTTGCTGAATGCTAATTCCAAAGAGAAAAATACTTATATTTATAGCAACAACCTTAAAACCAATTTACTATGAATGTAACAACAAAACCAAACACGGCTTTTTGGATAATTGCCGTACTAGCACTTTTATGGAACTTAATAGGTGTGTTTTTCTGGGTATCAGAATACTTTTTGATGACTGAGGAAATGAGAGGCACCTACTCTACCGAGGAACTTGGATTAATAAACAGCGCACCCTCTTGGATCATGTATGTTTATGCAATTGCCGTATTTGGTGGGGTGCTTGCGAGTATAATGCTCTTGATGCGCAAAAAAATGGCCACTGGTCTTTTTGGTATTTCCCTAATAGCAATTTTAATTGTCCAAGGTTACTGGATTTTTGCTATGGATATCGTAGGCGTTATGGGGCCACAGTCGCTAATTATGCCACTCATCGTGATAGCCATCGCTATTTTTGAGTACTTTTATAGCAAAGGCGCTGCCCGTAACGGATGGCTTGCTTAGCGCTATTTTTTAGTGATTTAGATAATCAAATGACTCTAAAAATACCCACAATGGGGTATTTTTTTTTATAGAGTTTCCACATAGTTTTGTTCCATCAATTAACTCAATAATTAATTTAACATAGCAACTATGAAATTATCAAAGTTCTTCGCCTTATTAATTTTGGCAAACTTGACCCTATTTTCCTGTAAAAAGGATGATGGTGGTGGCAACAATTCAATAAATGACTATGAAGGTTATTTTTCAGGAACTATGACCACTGAGGGAATAACCAACCCATTGGAGGGAATTTTAAAGACTTCTTCTAGCGGAACCTTTACCCTTACCTTGCTTTCAGGACGTTTGCAAGGTTCCATAGAGTCTATAGACAATACGCTTCGATTGGATATTGATCAAAGCAGCGGAATTTTTTATGATTCCACAAGTTTGAGCGGTACTCTTTCTCAAAATTCAGATGGGTATAACCTTTCTATTTCGGGAACTTATATTGATGGAAACCCAGTAAACGTAAATGGCCAAGCCGTTACTCTGGAACTGGGCAATCAAGCATATCACGATAGCAAAACGAAGTCTTCTGTTTATTTTACACATAATGAAAGCTGCAAGGCTGTCATTACTATCGGTTCCACGACGTTAGGAGATCTAAACAACCATTATGCGGAAAACGGCTTGTGTAATGGTATGTATGCAACTATGCTTACATGGCCAGTTGATGTGGAAAACAAGCAATCCATATTAGACTGCCATACAGTAAGATTGCGTGGTTTGGATGGTAACTATTTCACTTTTGAAGATTGCAATACCGCAACTTTCATATTGCCCAAAAATACCCAGTACAGCTATTTTGTACAATGGGAAAACGGGGAAACTGAAACCGGAGAATTCACTTCGCCCGATGGCGGTAACAGAATGGCTATCTGTCTTGAAAACTCTGGCCCTGAGTGTAGCGGTAACGGAAACGGAAACTTGCCCGGTGCCGATGGCAGCCCCCGTTTTAATATGACATGGAGCGGAAGTACTGATTTAGACCTATATGTAACCGACCCAACAGGTTTTACTATTTCATATAGTTCAACTAGCTCGCCTTCCGGTGGGGTTTTGGATGTGGATTGTACAGGAAGTTGTCCTGGCGGAAATACTGAAAATATTACTTGGGAAAATGGTGGGCCTTCAGGGGTTTATGAATTTCACGTAAACTATTACAGCGGTTCCGGAGACACTCCTTTTTCAATTACCGTGCGCGATAATGAAACTACAATTAATGTGATAAACAGTTCTTTGAGTGATGGCGATTCCCAAACTTGGACCTATACCAAAATTTAAAGCAAACTATTCCGTTTCAACTAATTAACTGAATTAACAAAAGCCACTTTTCAAGATAAAATGAAAGTGGCTTTTTTTTTCTATCAGCAAGTTGAAAGTCTATTGGATTCCAAAACCGTGATGCTTGCCCTGTATCTACCGCTAATGGCCTAAAGCCTAAAGCTTAAAGCCAATAACCATTAAGCATACTCCAGTGTACGTTTTGACTTTCTATACAAATAATTTGGATAAATAGTACGCTTTGCAAAACGGTTCAGTTTATCGCTGTTCACCATTTTTATATAAACTTGTCTGGTTACACCAAAGTATTCATAGGTATTGCCATCCAAATAGGTAATCTCCAACAGCAATCCTTTATGCTGAAAATCTGCAATACCAGAATTTGTGGTAGTTTCTGTGTATTCCTCTAGGTTTGCAGCTTTTGTTTCTGGGGCAATGCTTACCAGAAAATGGTAGCCGTCTATAATCTTTCGGCTGTTCACTTCAGCTTCTTCACGCAGTTCGTCTCCATCTTGGAACTTGTCTGGATGCCACTCTTTAACCAAATTGCGGTAACTGGTTTTTAGGGCTTTAAGTTCTATTTCCTTTTCAACCCCAAAGAGTTTCTTGTATTCATTTATGCGTTTCATAAGCTTATTTCTTTAGCGGCCGCGAAAGTACAGTTTAAAATTGAAGAAATAGCTATTTGTATAATCTCTTTTTTTTCATTGCGAAGGAGACACGCCTACCTGTACTGAACTTGCCTGTCCTGAGCTTGCCTGTCCTGAGTTTGCCTGTCCTGAGCTTGTCGAAGGACCGAAGGTTCGAAGTGAAGCAATCTATCGTGGTTTAGCTCCAATCATGATAATAATTAGAATCATGAGATTACCACGCTGCGCTCGCGATGACAGTTGTCGAAACTATTTCAAAAATAAAAGACCACCCGTAAAGGTGGCCTTTTCATTGTATGCGTTTAGCGTGTTATAGTAATCTTACTTTTACAGCGCTAAGACCTTTATCTCCTTGCTCCACATCAAATTGTACTTTGTCATCCTCACGAATGTTGTCAATTAGATTGGTTGAATGCACAAAAATGTCTTGATCTGTGTCCTTTACTTTTATGAAACCAAAACCTTTGGCCTCATTGAAAAATTTTACTGTACCTTCTTTCATTACATTTACTTTTTTAGTATTTATTAAT
>JBBQUI010000031.1:0-23419 GCA_038212575.1 Flavobacteriales bacterium | reverse complement strand
ATATTCTTTGGCCAGTTCTTCTTGGCATAGTTTAGCTTTTGCCTTACCTTTTTATCAATGTCTTTTCCTTGGAGTGCTTGATTGATTTTATCGATTGTTCGGGAGACCTCGTTAGGATCTATCGCTTCAAAGTTATCGGGCTCGTTGGGCTTTTGTTCTTCCTCTGCGTATACGGTTTCCACATATCGCCATAAATCCTTGAGCTGATTTTCGATACGCGAACGTGAGGTCTTGATGCTTTTTCCCCATACAAAAGTATAGCGGTTGGCATTGGCCTCGATTTTCGTGCCGTCAACGTAGATTTCCTTTAGACTCAGGTAGCCCTGCCCTGCCAGCAGGATGACAACTTGATTGAATATCTTTTTAAAATTCCCTTTTAATTTTCCCGAACGGAAGTTGCTAATGGTATTATGGTCCGGCTGGATGCAGCCCGAGAGCCACATAAAGTGGACGTTCTCCCCCAATGCCTGCTCAATTTTTCGAGAAGAGTATAGATTGCGCAGATAGGCATATACCAAAATCTTCAAAAGATCCCTTGGATGGTAACTGGAAGTGCCGCCTGCTTTGTAGCTTTTTTCCAAAGAGCTGACATCTATCTGGTCTAAAATAGAATTGACAATGCGAACCGGATGATTATCTGGAACCAGATCATCATAACTTGGAGGGAGAAGACTCAGTTGGTTCTGGCTATTGGTCTTCCAAACTACGTTGCTTTTCATAGCATGAAAGTACAAAATTTCACGCTTTTTTCAAAATAATAAAACATAAAAAAGGCTGCCCTTTTTAGACAGCCTCTTTTTTTTATGGGTGTTACATCTGTTATAGCCTTTGGCACAATAATCATATTGCTTCACGACTGCTTGCCATAAGTTTGCCTTAGAATTCTAAATCATTTATTAGCAAAACTCCTCCAATTATAAAGTGAAATAAACAAGTATTAATTAAAAACATGTAATCATGAAAAATGTAATTACCTTTTTAATGTGCTCACTTTCTATCATCACAGGGATTGCACAAACAGATTTGAGGGGTAACATAATTTTTGTACTTCAAGAATAAAAGCTATCAACAATCGCGGCGCTGTTTTTGATAAATATTTTCAGAACCCAATAGCTGTCGGGTCATTTGCTTATATTTACCGCATGCGCAATCTTTTTGTTGTTTTATTCTTTTTTTCAGTCACTGCGGGCTTTTCGCAGAGCGATGCTTTGGCCAAAAATTATTTTGAACAGGGCCAGTTTGAAAAAGCATTGCGCATTTATGAAAAACTGAACAAAGAAAGCCCATACAGACTGGATTACTTTTTAGGAATGGTGCAAAGTAACCAGCAACTTGAAAATTTTACTGAAGCGGAAAAACTGCTAAAAGATAAATTGGGTGACGGGCGCAATTTTCCGCAACTTTACGTGGAACTGGGATATAATTATTCGCTTCAAAACCAAACAGAGCTCGCCACCGCCAATTTCAATAGGGCCACAGAAACTATTGACGTTAACCCAAACTATGCATACAACATAGGCAATACTTTCGAAAAGTACAGTCTGCTGGACGAAGCCGTAATAGCTTATGAAAAGGCAATGGCCCTTAGTGATAAAATAGATTTCAATATGCAACTTGCCCAAATTTATGGCGAACAGGGCAAGCTGGAAAAAATGTTTGATAGTTACCTCGGGCTGGTGGAAAAAAACGTGTCTTTCAAAGGCGCTGCGCAGCGATATTTTAGTCTCTATACAACTGAAGACCCAAACAATGAGGCCAATTTACTTCTTAAAAAAACATTGTTGCAACGCTCGCAGCAAAACCCAGATGTGCTTTATAATGATTTACTGAGCTGGCTTTTTATTCAACAAAAGGAATACAAAAAAGCATTCACGCAGGAAAAAGCAATCTACAAACGCATTGGCGAAGACCTTGGCGGCATAACAGATCTGGCCTATATTGCCATTGCAGATGAAGATTACGAAACCGGAAGGGAAATTGTAAATTATATTATTGACAATTCCTTCACGCCACAAAACAGGCTTCAAGGCAATCAAATTTTGATGAAGATGGAGGTGAAAACCGCCAAGCCCAAAGAATATCCCGAAGTGGAAAAAAAGTTTGAAAAGCTGTTGGACGAGTTTGGCAGAAACAGGGAAACCTATTTGCTTCAGATAGATTATAACCACTTTTTAGCATTTCAGAATAACAAAAAAGAACTAGCTATCGAAAACCTGAAATCTTTAGCTAAGCTAGATTTAACTGCCTACCAAGAGGCGCGAGTAAAAATGGAACTGGCAGATATTTTGGTGTTTGACGAAAAATTCAACGAAGCCCTAATTTACTATTCCCAAATCCAGAAAAAAGTGCAGAGCGATGTTTTGGCTCAGGAAGCCCGTTTTAAAGTGGCGCGCACCAGCTATTTTAAAGGCGATTTTGAATGGGCGCAAGTACAATTGGATGTTCTTAAAAAATCCACTTCTCAATTAATGGCGAATGATGCTATGCAGCTCAGTTTGCTTATCCGCGATAACTCATTGGAAGATTCCACCCAAACCGCCCTAAAAAAATATGCTCGCGCCGATCTTTTGGAATTTCAGGACAAAGGTGCTGAGGCCATTACTGCTTTGGAAGATATTTTAACCAACCACAAAGGCGAAAAAATAGAAGACGAAGCACTTTTAAAACAAGGTGAGATCTATGAAAAGAAAGGCGAATACACAAAAGCCGAAGCCAATTATCTCAAAATAATCGAGTTTTATAACGATGATATTTTAGCCGACGATGCACATTACCGCTTGGCAAAAATTTACGAAGAAAAGCTAAACCAACCAGAAAAAGCAAAGAAAGAGTACGAAGAGATTATCTTTCACTTCGCCGACAGTATTTATTTTGTGGATGCGCGGAAGAAGTATCGTTCTTTGCGGGGAGATGCGATAAAGTAAAAAGCACCAAATCTCAAGCACCAAATCCCAAAAGGGATACGAAATAAGTTTGATATGTTTTGGAATTTGGAATTTGTTTTTTATTTGTCTTTTGGTGCTTGAAATTTTGAATTTTAGAAAGATATGTACATCTACAACGTAACCATAAACATAAAAGAAATTATTCACGACCGCTGGCTTGAATGGATGAAAGCAGAGCATATTCCTGCAATGCTCGCCACGGGAAAATTCACAAAAGCATTGTTGACGCGTGTAATTGTTGAGGAAGAAATGGGTGGAATTACATATTCTATTCAATATACAACCGACAGTAAAGAAACACTTCAAAAATACTATTCCGAAAATGCTGCCGAACTTCGGGCGCAGAGCAAACCTTTTGAGGGAAAATTTGTAGCGTTCCGCACCGAACTTGAAATAATTAGTGAACAGTCCCATCCCAACCCTCCCAAAGGGATGGAGAAGAAGCTGTAATGAAAAAAAAAGATCCATCAAAATATAAAGACGCTATTTCCCCCCACTCCTTTGGAGAGGGGTCGGGGGAAAGGACGGTTCGTGCCAAAAAATACCTTGGCCAGCATTTTCTGAAAGACGAAACTATCGCCGAAAAAATCGGTAATACGCTCTCTTTAGAAGGCTATAAAAATGTTTTGGAAATCGGCCCAGGAATGGGCGTGCTCACCAAGTATTTAATTCAAAAAAACATAGAAGTTATCGCGATGGATCTCGACGCTGAATCCATTGCCTATTTGGAAGAAAACTATCCCAATAAAAACCTCAAAATCCTTGAAGCAGATTTTTTGAAGTACGATATTTCACAACTTTTTGGGGAAGAACAATTCGCCATAACTGGTAATTTTCCATATAATATTTCTACTCAAATTGTTTTCAAAATGCTTGAATGGAAAGAACGAATACCGGAGTTTACGGGAATGTTCCAAAAAGAAGTGGCACAGCGCATTTGCGAAAAGGAAGGCAGTAAAGCTTACGGAATTCTTTCAGTTTTGGCGCAGGCTTTTTATGATGCGGAATATCTATTCACCGTGCCTCCTTCGGTTTTCAATCCGCCACCAAAAGTGGACAGCGGGGTGCTTCGATTGCGCAGAAAAGAAAACTTTTCGATACCGTGTGACGAAAAGATGCTTTATAAAGTAGTAAAAACCGCTTTTCAACAACGCAGAAAAACGCTTCGAAACAGTTTAAAATCCTTCAATCTTTCCGATAAAATAAAAGAAGATGCTATCTTTGGGCAACGCCCGGAACAACTTTCCGTTTCGCAATTTATAGCCCTTACACAAAAACTGGAAACCGATGCAATTTAAACTGACTGAAGAGTTTATAGAACAGATTGAGCAGTATATCACCAACAATGATGGCGATGCGCTGAAAGCACTCTTGCACGATTTTCACTTTGCCGATGTTGCCGAGCTTCTTCAAGAACTTAACCACGAAGAAGCCACTTATTTGGTTAAACTTCTTGACAGCGAAATTACCAGTGAAGCTTTGATGGAACTGGATGACGATTTTAGGGAACGTATTCTCGATAATCTTTCCCCTTCCGAAATTGCCGACGAGCTGGATGAAATGGACACCGATGATGCGGCCGATATTATCGCCGAGCTTGATGACCACATTCAAAAGCAAGTAATAGACCACATTGAGGACGAAGAACACGCGGCGGACATTGTGGATTTGTTGCGCTATGACGAAGACACTGCTGGGGGTTTAATGGCGAAGGAGCTTGTCCGCGTGAAAGAAACTTGGACGGTTGCCGGATGCGTTCGCGAAATGCGCCGTCAGGCCGAAAATGTAACTCGTGTCCATTCCATTTATGTTACTGACAAACACGGAAAGCTAAAAGGGAGACTTTCTTTAAAAGATTTGCTTACAGCCTCTGGGAAAGCTCATATAAGTGATATTTACATACCCAAAGTAGATTATGTAAACGTCCACACAGAAGCGGAAGATGTAGCGAGAATTATGCAGAAATATGACTTGGAGGCTATTCCAGTAGTTGATGACGAAGGAATTTTGGTGGGAAGAATCACTATTGATGACATTGTAGATTTCATAAAAGAAGAAGCCGAAAAAGATTACCAAATGGCGGCTGGTATTTCGCAAGATGTTGAGGCGGACGACAGTATTTTTAAGCTCACAAAAGCGCGCCTACCTTGGCTGATGATTGGAATGTTGGGCGGTTTGGGAGCTGCTAGCATCATAACTGGTTTCCAATCAATGATGATCACTTTTCCAAAGATCATAATTTTTGTACCACTTATTCAAGCAACTGCGGGAAACGTTGGCGTACAGTCCAGTGCCATTGTGGTGCAGGGTTTGGCGAACGATACCATAAAAGGAAATATTATAACGCGACTATTAAAAGAATCCCTACTTGCCCTTGTTAACGGAATTGCCATTGCTTTGGTAGTTTTGGTCATTAGTCATTTTCTTTTTTTTACATCTTATCTCGAATCCATTAGTATCGGTATAGCAATCGTTACAGTTATCATCCTTGCTGCTTTAATTGGTACTTTTGTGCCTATTGTTTTGGACAAAAGAGGTATTGACCCTGCTGTTGCAACGGGTCCATTTATAACTACCAGCAATGACATTTTCGGGATACTCACCTATTTTCTAATTGCGAAACTAATTTTAGGCTTTTGAAATCTAAAACTTATAAACAGCGTTTCATCGTTCCAGCTTCAGCCATCGATGGCTTGAACCACGTAAATAATGTTACCTATCTTCAATGGTGCCTCGATGCAGCTGAAGCACATTGGATTTCAAAAACTTCGGAAAAACAGCGCGAGCAAAATGTTTGGGTAGTTTTGGAACATTTTATTTCTTATAAAAATCCTTCTTTTCTAGGCGAAGAGCTCGAAACCCAAACCTGGATTGACAATTACGATGGGGTAAAAAGCGAAAGGCATTACAAAATAATCCGGCCTACCGATGGAAAAACAATCGTTGAAGCAACTACACTTTGGTGCTTTCTGGATGCAGAAACATTTCGGCCCACAAAAATTACTGAAGAAATTGGCAAACTTTTTCAATAACATCACTGTTGTTAATCAATTCAGTCCCCGATATTTTCAATACTTTTGCTATCCTGCAAGGTGTCATTGCGAGGCACGAAGCAATCCCTTATAGGTCTTAATACCAACACAATTGAGCGTTTTCAAAAAACTTTTTAAACAGACATTCATTTACGGTTTGGCCACGGTGCTACCAAGGGTTTTGTCAGTTATTCTCGTGCCGCTTTATGTGAAAGTACTTTTGCCCGAGGAATACGGAATCTATTCCACGGTTATGGCTTTCCTTATTTTAGGGAATGTTTTGCTTAGCTATGGTATGGAAACGGCTTTTTTTAGGTTTGTAACAAAAGACGCTTCGCAACAGAAAATCGTTCAATCCACAACGCTAACTTCGCTCACGATTTCCACATTTATTTTTTTGGGAATCACCTTGCTTTTCAGAAATTTCATCGCTGAGGTTTCAGATTTTAAACCCGAATACGTAACCTACGGGCTTTTAATTTTAGCGTTGGACGCATTAGTAGTGCTACCTTTCGTGTGGTTTCGCGCCAATGAAAAACCAATGCGCTATGCTAAAATTAAAATCTTCAACGTAGTTATCAATCTCGTCTTTAATCTATTCTTTCTTTTAATGCTTCCGAAACTTGCCGAAAATAGCAGTTATTGGAATTCCCTTTGGTTTCCCGAAAATAAAGTGGCGTATGTGTTTATCGCAAATTTGATTGCGAGCGCGGTTACGCTTTTGATTTTGCTTCCGCTTTATGTGAAAATAGGTTTCGGCTTCAACAAAATTGTTTGGAAACAGATGGTGAAATATGCTTTTCCGGTACTTATCGCAGGAATTGCTTTCAGCATCAACGAAGCTTTTGACAGAATTTTACTGAAATATTTGCTGCCCGAAAATATTGCCGAAGTGCAAGTTGGACTTTATTCCGCCTGCTACAAACTGGGAATGTTTATGACGCTTTTCGTAATGGCTTTCCGTTTAGGAATCGAACCGTTTTTCTTCAATCATTCCAGTCACACAAATGCAAAAAAAACATACGCTACAATTACAAAGTATTTTACACTTTTTGGATGTTTGATTCTTTTGGTAGTGGTTGTGTATATTGACATTTTTAAACGTATTTTAATACCGAACAGTCAATATTGGGAGGCTCTAAAAATAGTTCCGCTCATACTTTTGGCGAATCTTTTTTTAGGTATTTACCACAATCTTTCTGTGTGGTATAAAGTGACTGACCGTACAAAATACGGCGCCTACATATCGGTTTTTGCAGCAATTGTAACTCTAGTTCTCAATTATGTTTTAATTCCTATAATTGGCTATATGGGTTCTGCCATTGCCACGCTTGCAGCTTATGGCAGTATGATGGTGCTTTCGTACCTTTACGGCCGTAAGTATTATGACGTGCCATACGAAGTGAAAAAATTAAGTGGCTATTTATTGATGGCGATTGGTTTTTCAGCGATTTCCTTTTATAAATTTCCTGGAAATATTTGGATAGGAACTGCGTTGTTATTAGTATTTGCCGCAATTATGTTCTATTCTGAAAAGAATGAATTTTTAAAAATCATCAGAAAATAATTTGAATGTCACGCTGAGCCCTTCGACTCCGCTCAGGATAAGCTGGAGTCGAAGCGCTTCCGAAGACGGATTATACAATTAAACTATGAATTCAAACGATAAGATACCTGCTTTCACGAGCATAAAAATAATCAACAAATCAAATCATCCATTGCCATCATACGAAACAATCGCTTCCGCTGGAATGGATCTTCGTGCCTGTGTTGACGGGCCTTCAACTTTAAAACCTTTGCAACGTGCCATAGTAAAAACTGGACTTTTTATTGAATTGCCCATCGGTTATGAAGCCCAAGTGCGTCCACGCAGCGGTTTGGCGGCAAAAAAAGGAATCACAGTTTTGAACTCTCCCGGAACCATCGATGCCGATTTCCGTGGGGAAATAGGCGTGATTTTGGTAAACCTTTCCAATGAAGATTTCACCATTGAACACGGTGAGCGTATAGCCCAATTAGTAATTGCAAAACACGAACGCGCCGTTTGGGAAGAAGTTGATAAGCTTGAAGAAACATCCCGCGGGGCAGGTGGGTTTGGCTCAACCGGTACAAAATAAATCGTCATTCCACATTAGTTTCGGAATCGTATCAATAAATAATAGTGTTTCAAAAATCTAAAATCGTAAATCTACAATCTAAAATATGAAGATTATTGTCCCAATGGCAGGCCGCGGAAGCCGCCTTCGCCCACATACACTTACCGTTCCAAAACCATTGATCCCAGTGGCGGGAAAACCAATTGTCCATCGTTTGGTTGAAGACATTGTTGGCGTTTTGAATGAAAATATAGACGAAATCGCATTCATTCTAGGCGATCCAGCTTTTTTTGGAGAAGACGTTGTTGAAAGCTTAAAAGAGCTTGCAACAAATTTGGGTGCAAAACCCACAATTTACCGCCAACTCGACCCAAAAGGAACTGGCCACGCCATTATGTGCGCTAAGGATTCGCTTTCAGGGCCAGCTGTTATTGCTTACGCAGATACTTTAATTCGTGCCGATTTCGATTTGGACAAAGAAGCAGACGCCGTAATTTGGACCAAAAAAGTAAAAAATCCCGAAGCATACGGGGTTGTGAACCTCAATGAAAAGAATGAAATAATTGAATTGGTTGAAAAACCAAAAGAATATGTTAGCGACCAAGCCGTTATAGGTATTTACTATTTTAAGGATGTTTCGCAGCTTAAAAAAGAATTGCAATACGTTTTGGACAACAACATTATCAACGGTGGTGAATACCAAATTAACGACGGTATCAAAAGAATGATGGCAGCTGGAAAAATTTTCAAAACCGGAACGGTTGATGAATGGATGGACTGCGGAAACAAAGAAGTTACGGTGGAAACCAATAAAAAAATGTTAGGTTTTCTTTCAGAAGCCAATAGGCCATTGATAAACGAAAACATTACAAATGAAAATTCAAAAATAATAGGACCTTGTTTTATTGATAAAGGAGTGTTCTTAAAAAACAGCACCGTGGGTCCTTACGCTTCTATTGGTGAAGGCACGGTAATTGAAGACAGTACCGTAAAAAATAGCATCATTCAAACCAATTCAAAAATAAAGAACGCAAATTTAGACAACGCAATGATTGGCAATTATGCTACTTTTGATGGAAAGTTTACCAATGTAAGTATTGGCGATTATTCGGAATTGAAATAACTAACTCCTTTGCAGGCATGAATCTTATAATTTGAAGCTAAATCTGAGATATATACTTTTAATTTTTTTCGGAATAATTCTTCCGAAACAACTCTGTGCCCAAGAAATAAAAAGCGATTCCATCCAAAACCCAATGGACCAATTGGGTGATGTAACCGATGCTTTTCAGGAAAACTTTTTTGAAGCACTGAAACAAAAAGCAATCGAAAATTATGAATTGGCGCTCACCGCTTTGAACAAAGCCGAAAAAGCTGCAAAAAGCGAGGAAAACAAGGCCGTTGTATATTTCGAAATGGGTAAAAATCATACCTATTTAAAAGAATACGCCCAAGCGGAAGAAAACTTCAACAAAGTTTTAAAAAGCCAAGGAAACAGATTGGAAGTCTTGGAACAATTTTATGAGCTTTACTATCAGCAAAAAGATTACGAAAAATCAATTCCGCTGGTGCAAAAATTAATTCCATTTGATGAAGATTACAGAGAAGATCTTGCAAATCTTTACACGCTGACGCAGCAGTATGATAAGGCTTTGGAGCAGTTGGATGAATTGGACAACGTTTGGGGTGAGAGCGATATACGCAATGCTTTGCGTATCCAAATTTACCGTGCTACCGGAGATACCGAAGGCGCTATTGAAAATTTAGAACAAAAGATTGACAACAACCCAAAAAACGAAAAGGAATACTTAAACCTCATCTTTCTCTATAGCGAGCAGGGCAACAAGGAAAAAGCTTTTGAAGCTGCTAAAAATCTATTAAAAAGCAATCCAAAATCGCAGTTGGTACATTTGGCGCTGTATAAATTTTATTTGGATGAAGGCAACGCTTTGGAAGCAATAAAATCTATGAAAATCGTTTTTGCCTCTGAAGAGGTTGACAAAGAAACCAAATATAAAGTATTGGGTGATTTTATTCAGTTTGTGAATGAAAACCCTGAATTTGAAACCGATTTGGCGGAAATAGTCAATCAGTTTTCGATTGAAAATGGCCGGGTTTACGAAAAACTCGGCGATTATTACGCAGAAAAAAACAGGAAAGAAGACGCACTGAATGCTTATGAAAAAGGTATTGTTCAAGATTCTGACAATTACAATCTTTTGAAAAACACGCTCTTGTTTCAAATTGATTTAAAGAAATATGAAGCTGCGGCTAAGTTGAGTTCCGAGGGATTGGAAATTTTCCCAGCACAGGCACTTTTATATTTGCTAAATGGTGTTGCCAACAACGGAATTCAAAAAAGCGATGCCGCTATAGAAAGTCTGGAGACCGGTTTAGATTTTATATTGGAAGACCCAAAAATGGAGCGTGATTTTTACGAACAGCTGAGTCTTGCTTACACAAAAAAAGGTGATTCCAAAAAAGCAAAGGCATATCTTGATAAAGCCGCAACAACCAAAATGCCGAACTAAGATTCTATGAAACTGAAACCATTTTATTTACTTTTATTATTTGTGTTAGCTTCCTGCGGTGGCGCCAAAAATATTTCAAACATTGAAAATGCTTCTGCCAAAGAAGTAATTTCGGCACACAAAGCTGCAACTCCCGATTTTAAAACCTTGGCCGGCCGCGTGCAGTTGGTTTATGAAACCGATGAAAAATTGCAGAGCATCACTGTAAGTCTTCGGATGGAAAAGGACAAAAACATTTGGATAAAAGCTTCGGTTTTAGGGATTACCATTGCAAAAGTTTTGATTACTCCTACCAGTGTCAGTTATTACGAAACAATCGGAGGGACTTATTTTCAGGGCGATTTTGCGCTTTTGGGCGAGTGGATTGGTACCCCTATTAACTTTCAGCAAGCACAGAATATGCTTTTGGGACAGTCAATTTTCACTCTGAATCCTTCGGAATATTCTGCAGCCATTTTTCAGAATAAATTCAAAATACAACCTAAGCAACAACCACAAAATTTTATACATTCGCTCTTTTTGAACCCTGACAATTTCAAGGTTGCTTCGGAAACTTTATCACAGCCCAATGATGACCGTTTGTTGAGCATTCGTTATGGTGATTATCAAAAAATTGGCGAGCAGTTCTATCCTTCAACTATTTTGATAGATACTTCAGAAAAAGGTTCAAAAACCAAAATTGAGATCAATTACAAAAAAATAGATTTGAACGTAGATGTGAGTTTTCCGTTTGATATTCCACAAGGTTATGAAGAAATCCAACTTAAATAAATGAAGCATTTTCGCACTTATCTTTTTTTATTTATCTGTTTAATTACAGTTTCAACTGTTTCTGCGCAAGTTGATAAACAGAAGGAATTGGAGGAAAAACGGCAGGCTATTTTGGAAGAAATAAAGCAGATAAATTCGCTTCTTTTCAAAACAAAAAAGGAGGAAAAATCTGTGCTTTCACAAGTGGAAGATCTAAACCAGCGCATTTCAGCTTCCGAAAATTTAATTCGCGTTACCAATCAACAAGCCAATCTGCTTACCCGAAACATAAACGATAACATTGAAAAAATAAGCAGTCTTCGCGAAGAGCTGAAAGAAATGAAGGCGGATTATGCCGAAATGATCCGAAAATCCTACAAAAGTAAAAACCAGCAGAGCCGAGTTATGTTTTTGCTTTCTTCAGAAAATTTTTTGCAGGCCTACAAACGTGTTCAATATATGAAGCAATATGCCAAGTTCAGGAAAAAACAGGGCGAGGGCATTAAAGCGAAAACGGAAGAATTGCAGAAACTTAATGCAGATTTAATTCAACAGAAAAAAACCAAGCAAAAGCTAATTTCTGAAAATGAATTGGCAAAAAACAGCTTGACGGAAGAACGTAAAGACCAGCAAGCATTGGTAGCAACCCTAAAGAAAGACGAAGGCAAGTTTACAACGCAAATAAAAACCAAACAAAAACAGGCCGACGAAATAGACCGACAGATAGACGCTTTGATAAGGGCCGCAATTGAAGAGGCTAATAGAATAGCCAGAGAAAAAGCACTTGCAGATGCCAAGGCAAACGCTAAGGACCCAACAAGCAATACTGCCACTACTAAAACTGAGGTAACTAAACCAGCCTCTAAGGAAGAATTTGCAATGACCGCTGAAGATAAAGCGCTTGCGGCCAGTTTTACGAGCAATAAAGGGAAATTACCCTGGCCAGTTGAAAAAGGAATGGTCGTAAAAAGTTTTGGAACCCATCAACATCCGCAATTTCCGAATGTTACTACAAATAGTAGTGGTGTGGAAATAGCAACAGCAGATAATGCCGCTGTACGTGCTATTTTTGAAGGACAGGTATTATCAATTCAAGTTATTAAAGGGGCGAACAAAGTTGTTCTTATTCAGCATGGAGATTATATTTCTGTATATAGTAATTTGGCTACCGTTTCAGTGAAAACTGGTGATAAGGTTTCTACCAAACAAAAGATAGGAACTGTGGCAAAAAGCCCAACTGAAGGAAAAACTGTTTTGAAATTCTACATTTATCAAAACAAAACAAAAATAAATCCGGCAGATTGGATTTATAGAATGTAAAAAAGGGAGCCAAAACGGCCCCCTTAATTTTTGCAATCAACTTTTATTTTATTGCACTATCAATTTCTTGGTAGCGGTATTTTTTCCAGACTTGATTTTCACAAAATAAATACCAGCAGCATACCCTGAAACATTAAGTACACCTTGCGTTTTTCCAACCATTTCGGCTTCAGAAATATAATGTAAACGCTGGCCTAAACTGTTGAACAGTGTAATGGAAACATTGCCTGTCCCTGTATTTTTCAGATTAATAAAAACAGTGTTTGAGGCTGGATTTGGATACATTGTTATATTGTCCAAATCTTCTTTGGCAATTCCCAAAACACCACTCACGTTGATATTGTCTATAAAAGTGCTGTTGCCAAAACCGTTGATATTTACAAAACGGAATTGTACATTTTCACCCAAATAAGGCGCCAAGTCAATACTCTCTGTACGCCAATCGGCAGCCGAATTTGGAGCCCAATTGTTGGTTTGATAACCAGAAACCGTTGAAAGATCCAAACCTTCCTTATAATAAATTTGTGTGAAAGTAGCACCACAATCAATGGATATATCTACCCTAAATGCATCTGAAAAACTTGAGGAATATTGTGCTTTGGCCAAATCGAAATCCAGCATAGCATTAGTAGCAGACGTTAAATCAATTAATAATGTTTCTAAAATATCTTCTTCTCCCGCGCCATTATAGGAAAAATTGTCAATATATGCCGTTACGGTCGGAGTACCATCACTTCCCGTAATGTTCGATCTTTCTTGCCAAGTATCGGCATTGTCAGAATTGAGTATGTTCCAACCTGAAGGTGGTACTCCGTTTACATCAAACGGTTCTTCAAAATCAAGTGGTTCAGCTTCGGTAGCAGCGTAAAAATTTAAAACATCGTCGTCATTACTCGGGTTTTCATCCCCGCTTAAATTTACCGAAACAGTAAGAGTATAGTTTCCCGATGCGGAAATATTCAACGGAGTAGCAAAATCAAACACAGTTTGTCCGCCGGGGGCTAAAGTTCCTGTAAAGGTCTCGTTAACCGCAGGTTCACTGTCCAATTGATAGCTCACTTCAAAATTACTTTCTGAAACGCTTCCAAAATTTCTAATTGTAGCGGAGACCGTTGCTGGACCAGGATTGCATACCAAATTGAAATCACTTGGTTCGTTGTTGCTTTCTATGGATAAATCATTTGTAAGGGAGCAGTTCAGCAGTCCACCGGCATAATAAACAGCAATACTTCTTCTACCTTTCCAGCCATCTGTTGCATTCTTCGCAACAGCCGCGTACCACATAGGGTCGGAGGAATTTGAGATAGGCACGGTAATACTGGTGGTTGTTGAAGTGCCTGCAACTTCCATATATTTATCGCCCAAAATATATAAGTCATATGATTCTGCACCGCTCACCGCATTCCAAGAAAAAGTTGCCTCTGTGGGGCAAACCTGGGTTGCGAGCACATTTGTAACCAAGGGTGCTATAGAAAATACTTCATCACTTACATCCTGAAAGGAACCGTTACTCACTCGTATCAGCGCTTCGCCCGATACCGAGCTTGGAACTAACCAACCATAATTGGTAGTGGTATTTGAAACAGAAGTAATAGAATTCCAACTGCTACCGTTGTTCGTTGAATATTCAAGGACGAAGTTTGAAGTGGTATTGACCGGAACAGCATCCCAATGGATAGATTCCGTTTCGCCCGGAACGAAGCTTTCGCCAGCATTTGGGTAGGTAACCGTTACGTTATCAGAAATAATTTCATAAACCACAAAATACTCCTGTGGGCCCATAGGCACATTAAATCCATCAATATTTATGTTATAATTGCCCGCTGCTGGATTGTTGATAAGCACCTGCTCCATATTGTTCAAATGGTCGGGACCGTTGGTAGCTGGAAGGTTCAAGGTAATAGGATCTGGAGTTGGATCTAAAATATAGGGTTCTAACACATTACTGGAGGGATCTGTAACCAGCAAATCCAAATCGTTCACTAAAGCGGGATTGGCGCCTGGTGATGCAGGGCTATCGCTCCAATAAACCATAAACCGTACTTGTTTGGTTCCTGCGGGAACATTAATTGTATGATCATTTGATCCGCCCTGCGAAATATTGCTAGATAGAAAACGATTGTCCTCAATGAGTTTTGCGGCACGCAGTCCGTTTACAATTCCCCATCCGAACTTATAGTCTGGACCTACATTCCCCGCATCGTTGGCCGTGTTAAGCAATGTTGCTTTTATAAGCGCCGATGGAGGCAGTATATTGCCGTTTGCTTCGGAATAGGCTTGGTAAAGTTGTGCGGAAACACCAGCAATTCCTGGAGAAGCTCCCGAAGTTCCCCCAAAGCTTTGATAGGTATTGTTTTCGGCAGTAGAAATTTGGTTTTGGCCGTTCGCAGCAATATCCGGTTTAATTCTTCCATCATGGGCTGGGCCACGGCTACTGGAATTTACCAGCGAACCATCAAAAAAGACGTTTGCGGTTGCAATAACATTCTTCCCTTGTTTGTGGCCTCCGGTTATATTTCCCCATTGGCTTCCGGCTCCGTAACCACAATTACTTCCGTTGGAATTTCCAGCCGAAAAGGTATGTTGCAGATTTGGAATATCATGCACCTGCGTATCCACGGTTTGGGTGATTGTGGTATAACCGCCATTACAGCCATTACTGTATGATGAATTGGTAATGACTGCCGTGCCGCTGTTAATAAGCGAAACAGTTTGAGAATCCAAAAAGTTGGATTGATAGTTCACTACGTATAGCAACGATCCAGCTGCCATTCCTCTGTTTGAGGGATTAAGATTTCCGGCGCCAGCCATAATACCTGAAACACCGTCGCCATGGGTCTGTCCTGTGCCGCTGGCGAGCGAGTTGTCTATTCTTCCCTGAAAATCTATATGCGGACCAACAATCCCGTCATCACGGCACACAACGCCAATATTCAGTCCTGTGTAGTTTCTTCCCGCAGAAGTTTGTGTATCAAGGTTGCTGGAACGGTGCAAACTTCGGCCACGGGTATCGTCAGGAGTGGGAGGGGCAACGATAAGTTCAACCCACTTCACAAAAGGTTGGCTCGCAAGGTCTTCCAAACAATTGTTGGGAATGGAAAGATCTATGTTATTGGAACCTTTGTATTGCTGCTTTACAGCTATTTGCTTTTCTGCCAATTGCTGAATTACATAGTCTGAAGAAATATTTTTATGAAATTGAAGTGTTACCAAAATATTGTCACCATCCATAGCCCAATAATCATAATCGCCACTTTTCAATTTTGCTGAAAGCTTCGCTCTGCCATCTACGGGAACAATGGTGCGCACACCGTTGTTTTTTAGCAACGTGATTGAAGTATTCTGTGGAAAATAAAAAAGATAGGTACGGTGTGGAATATATTCCAATAATTGCAGATTGTTCTGTTTAAACAAATCCTGAACCTGCTGTGAAGGAGTTTCATAAAATTGTACCCAGCCCACATAACCATTGTTCAACCTAGCCGATTCTGGCATTTGGTTCCACTGAAAAGTAGCAATGTTTTCAGGCATTTCATAAGTTTCATTTTGAAAACTGATGTCACTCGAATTTTGGGCAAACGTTAGTGAAAAAACAAACAGCAGCACCAAAAATGAAAATATTTTAATTTTTGAGAAAGTAATTTTTGTCATGATCGACTTGTTTTAATTGGGTTATGGATTAAAAAAAAACGGCTTAAAACGCCGTTATATCTTCTCAAATATATTTATTTGAATCCATAAACAAGTCATTTTAAATCAAAAAACAGGAAATTTAACACAATTCTCTTTCTTTGGAAGAAACAGTAGTTCAATAATTTAGAGAGAAATGAAAAGTATATTATTGAAACAAAGCCTTTAGTTCAGTAGCATCTTTGGGCTTCATTTTTCCAGCCAGAACCAAGCTCAGCTGTTTCCGGCGGAGTGCCGCAACAAATCGTGCCTTTTCAATTTCGGTTTCTGGAACAAGCTCTGGAACACGCACTGGATTGCCCATTTCGTCCACTGCGACAAAAGTATAAATGGCTTCGTTTGAAAGGCTTCTTTCGCCACTTTCGCGATCTTCAATATAAACATCCATATAGACTTCCATGGAACTTTTAAACGCGCGTGATACCTTGGCTTCAACCGTCACTACACTACCCAACGGAATCATTTTGTTGAACGCCACGTGGTTTACAGAAGCGGTAACAACAATCCTTCTACTGTGTCGGCGTGCCGCTATACTAGCAGCACGGTCCATTCTTGCCAGTAGTTCGCCACCAAACATATTCCCTATGGGATTGGTTTCGCTTGGCAAAACCATATCGGTATAAATTGTCAACGAATCTTTTGGGGTTTTGGATTGCATCAGAAAATTTTTTTGCAAAGATACCGAAGTTGGGAAAAAAGAGGATAGAAAAAGAATAAAGAAAATTCAGTTCCAATTATTGATTACTGCGTTCTGACTAATGATTACTGAATATCCTGTACCAACAGCCAAGCATCGGCATTTTCAGCTCTTTGTATTTCGTAAAGCTTTTTCAAGGCCTCCATTCTATCTTCAAAACTTGCGTACAAAACTTGATAAAGACCGTAACGCGTAGGCTCCATTTTTAAAGGTGAAAACCCTTTATCGCGTAGTTGTTCCACTTTTTTATCGGCGTTATCTTCCTCTCGGTAAGCTCCCGCAACAATATGGTACATTCCTGTGTGCTTCGGAAGTTGTAAACTGAGCACTGGAAGTGGATTTTCAATTACAAAAGTGGCTTCCTGAATTTGGTTTTCAACCAGTGAATTGGCTTTTTGCCTTTCAGCATAATTGAATTTCTGAACTTGGCTTTCGTAAAGCTTTAAGCTTCCAAAACCAATTGCAGACAAAGCAATAACAGCGATGGCAGCATATTTAAGATAGGGCTTAGCTTCCCTTCTTTCGGGCGTAAAAAATATTGGAGCCTTTTCTTCCAAAGCTTCAACGGTTTCTTTGTAAACCTCTCGACTTATTTTTGGCGAAACAAAAGAAGAAAGACCAAAAGCGGAAGTACTGAAATTCTGTTGGTGAAGTGGTTCAAACTGAAGCGATTTTTCTTCATTCAGAGAAAATTCACCTATATTTTTGAATGAAATAGTTTTCCCTTCCGCAAGGGCTGTTGAAATTTCAGATGTGAAATTTCTTATTTTTTGCAACGCCATTTCATAACTACACTTTTCCACCGAAGCTACATAATTGGCAAACAAACCGTCATTGGCCTGCAATTGTTTGTTGAAAGAAACAATTTTTGAAGGCGGATTGAAAGTATTTGTGGTATCGTCAATATGTGCAGATTTATAGCGCGTAAGAAAAGCGCCAAACCCAGGAATAATCACACATTCATATCGGTAAAGAAGGTCAGCTATGTAGGGTGTAAGTTGCATATTAACAAAATTAGCCTTTTTTGAAGGTAATCCAATTTTTGTTTTGGTAATTTATTAACAACTTAAAAAATTGTATTTTTAAAGTTCCTCCCCGACTTTAATTTCAAAACTATGCTTTCACAAAACGAATTGCGTTATACGCTTGCTCTACAGCGTATTCCAAATTTAGGGGATATTTCAGCGAAAAAATTGCTGCGGAAAATGGGTTCTGCGGAAGCAATTTTCACTGAGAAAAAAAGCAATCTTGCCAAAATTGATGGCATCGGACTTTTACGGTTGAAGGAATTAAATTTGAAACAACAATTGGAAGAAGCCGATGCCGAATTAAAGTTTATTGAAGAAAACAAAATTGAATTCAGCTATTTCAAAGACAAAACCTATCCCGAAAAACTGAAACATTGTATAGACGGGCCTATACTTTTCTTCCATCGCGGAAATATAGATTTGGTGGGAAAAAAAATAATCAGTATCGTTGGCACTCGAAAGATTACGAGCTACGGCAACGCTTTTTGTCAAAATTTGATAGAAGAAATCGCTCCACTAAAACCTGTGATTGTTTCGGGTTTGGCGTATGGAGTTGATATTTGCGCACACAAAGCTGCAATAGAAAATAACTTACAAAATATTGCTTGTTTAGCGCATGGACTGAACCAAATGTATCCAAAAGACCATAAAAGATACATTCAAAAAATTGAACAGAATGGAGGTTTCATAACAGAGTTTTGGAGCAACGAAGCTTTCGATCGAAATAATTTTTTAAAGCGAAACCGGATAATCGCAGGACTTTCCGAAGCAACCATCGTTATAGAATCTGCAGAAAAAGGCGGAAGTCTAGTCACGGCAGATATTGCAAATTCATACGACAGAGAAGTTTTTGCCGTTCCCGGAAGAGCAACCGATAGCCAAAGTCGTGGTTGCAACAATTTAATAAAACAACAAAAAGCACAGCTACTCACTAGCGCTGCAGATATAATTTATATGCTGGGCTGGGAATTGAAGGAAAATCAAAAGCCAAAGCAAACCCAACTCTTCGTTGAATTGGATGATGAAGAAAAAATAGTTTTCCGTTTCTTGAAAGAAAAGGAAAAAGAACTTTTGGACATTATAGCTTTGGAGTGCAACATTCCCGCCTATAAAGCCGCCAGCATTTTGATGAATATGGAACTGAAAGGAGTTGTTCGGCCATTACCGGGGAAGTTATTTCAGTTGGTTTAATAACCCACCTTCCCGCGAACCCTGTTCAAAACTTCATCTGCAACTTTATGGGCCTTTAATGCACCAGCAGCCAATGCCGCATCAATTTCGGGAAGGTTTTTCATAAAATAATTGTAACGGGAACGCTCTTCTGAAAATTTTTCAATTATCAGTTCAAACAAGGCTTGTTTGGTGTGACCGTAACCGTAATTTCCAGCTTCATAATTTTTTCGCATCTGCGCCACTTCTTCTTTTGAGCCCAATAATTTATAAAGGGCAAAAACATTGCAGGTATCCGGGTTTTTCGGTTCTTCCAAAGGCGTGCTGTCTGTTTCTATGCCCATTACCTGTTTCCGAAGCGGTTTGTCATCCAAAAATATATTAATGATATTCCCTTTGGATTTACTCATTTTGGTACCATCCGTTCCGGGAACGTACATCGTTTCTTCCTGTACTTTCCCAACTGGCATTACAAAAGTTTCACCCATCTGTGTGTGAAAACGGGAAGCTACATCGCGGGTTATTTCAATGTGTTGCATTTGGTCTTTTCCAACGGGAACAATTTCGGCATCGTATAAAAGTATATCCGCAGCCATAAGCATTGGATAAGTAAAAAGTCCTGCATTCACATCTTCCAATCGGTCCGATTTATCTTTAAAAGAATGTGCCAAAGTCAATCTTTGAAACGGGAAAAAGCAGCTCAAATACCAAGAAAGCTCCGCTGTTTGAGGCACGTCGCTTTGCCGATAGAATACAGCGCGTTCAATATCCAAACCGAATGCCAACCAGGTTGCGGCAACACTATAGGTATTGGTGCGAAGAGTTTTGGCATTTTTTATCTGCGTCAATGAGTGCATATCTGCAATAAAAAGAAAGGAATCGTTTTTGGGATCGTTGGCCATTTCAATGGCTGGAACGATTGCGCCTAAAATATTTCCGAGGTGTGGCGTGCCGGTGCTTTGTATTCCTGTGAGTATTCTGGACATTGTTTTGAAAAATTTCAGCAAAGGTACTTTTTTTGATTTATTCGCATCGTTCAAATCATTACTTTTGAACCTCGATGAAACTTTTTACACAAATTTTTGCAACATTTTACCGTATTTGGGTCTATTTAATTATAGCTCTTTTCACTATTTTGCTTTTTCCTTTTCTGCTTATAAGTATTCTGAAACGTTCTTGGTATCCATACTTCTTTAAGGTTGCTCGAACTTGGTCAACATTTGTAATTTATGGAATTGGATGCTATCCTGTCATAAAACGCGATATACAATATGAAAAGGGAGAAAGCTATATGTTCGTCGCCAACCACACCTCAATGGCGGATATTATGCTGATGTTTTATACAACTAAAAATCCTTTCGTTTTTGTTGGAAAAAAGGAATTGGCGAAGATTCCCCTTTTCGGATACATTTATAAACGTACCTGCATTTTGGTGGATCGCGGAAACACAAAAAGCCGCGTTGAAGCTTTCCGAAGAGCGGAAATCCGTTTGAACGAGGGTTTAAGTGTTTGCATATTTCCCGAAGGTGGCGTGCCCGATGATCTTTCGCTATTATTGGATGAATTTAAGGATGGAGCTTTTCGGCTTTCCATAGAACACCAAATTCCTATTGCCCCAATGACTTTTCATGATAACAAAAAACGGTTTCCGTATTCTTTCTTTATAGGCGGTCCCGGTAAAATGCGAGTAAGAGTTCATAAGGTTATTCCCACCGAAAAATTGACTTTGGACAATAGAAAGGATTTGAAAAAGGAAACAAGAGATGTGATTCTGAATGAATTGCTAAATCCTACTGTTTAAGCTTCAAACTAACTTTATGAGATTCCCGTCTGCGCGGGAATAAAAAAACCGTCCTATGGCGAAGAACGGTTTTTTGCAATCATTTGTTTGAAGTATATCAAACACATCCAACTAAAAACTAACCTAAAACTTAAAACTCAATCCACTATAAACCCCCAAATAATAAGGTTTGAAGTTTACAGAAGAATCGGTATAGGGGTTGAGCTGGTATTTAAACATTGGCTCAATATTAAACGTAAATTTCTTGGACAGTTTGTAGTCCAGTCCCAGCCCGACGTTAGTTGAAAAACTTACCGTGGAGAGATTGTTGGCATCTCCCAGCACGGTATTAAAATTATCTGCTTTCACCGAAATTTCATTATTGCCCAAAAACAAAGTGCTCAAACCTCCAATTACATTTACGCCAACCTTATTGTTGATGACTGCGTATTTAAGTTCTACGGGCACTTCGTAATAATTTAAATTTTGAATAAGCCTTGCATCTCCCTGGGTTGATTTTGGGGTTATATTTCCAAATCCATTGGAAGGAGCGGCATTGGCAAATGATCCCTTATCTGCTACGGTAACAACTATTTGTCTTGAGCCGTAATCAACAGAGCGTAAAGCTACTGCAACTGGCCCTGTACCCACTTCAATACCTGTGGTGCTATAGCTCAAATCTACATTATTAACCCCAGTTCTAACGCTTAAACGGTTGTTCAAAGCATAGCTAACTTGCACACCGTAACTCATATTAACATCACCTTTTTGTGGATTGTCCGCAAAACTTGGATCTATGGAAGAGCCGTTGCTAAGACTGCTATAATATACCGGAGCTACATTTGGCGCCACGTTCCAGCGGTGTTCGGGTTTTTGCTTTTTTGTTTTTTCCGAAGCTATATCCTCTTTTTCTTCGGCAATGGCATCAAAAATCGATTTTTTATTTTGAGACTCTTGCGCTACTTCTGTTTCGGTTTTCACTAAACTTTTTTCAGTATTCTCCTTTACAGTTTTTTCGTTGGCAACAATACTTTCTTTGTTTGGCTCGAAAATATCTTTGTCCTTTTTTATGATATTTTCGTTTGTTTCTTTTGCGTTTTTTTCTGTTTTGATTTTATCAGAATTATTTTTTGAAGTGGCCACTCCTTCTTTCAAATCATTTTTTGAAATATTTTTTTCTAAGAAATCGTTCTTCGAATTTGCTTTCTCTTTGGAATTCTTCTTTTCAGAATTCTTCTTTTCAGAATTGTTTGATGCAATTACGGTACGTTCTGCTTTTTCGGAAGAATTAATAAGACTTTTATTTGAAGATTCTGATTTACCTTTATTTTTTGAATTAGTATATTCTGAATTATCCAAATCCTGCGTTGATTCATTCTGAAGCGTTTTTTCTTCCGAAGCAACTTGAGATTCATTTGCTTCTTTAACAATTTCAGAATTTTTCTCCTGCAGCTTCTTTTCTGTTTTTATAACATTTTCGTCGCTAATGGAAGGCGTTCCAACATCGGAAGGATTGTAAACCCAATTTCCAACAGAAAGCAACAAAGCAATCAATGCAGCAACACCGCCAAGTTTTATCCAAAGCGGAATAACCTTGCGATCTTCTTTTTCCTTTTTCAGCTGAGCTTGGATATTTTCCCAAACGCGCGGCGAAGGTGTGGCTTCAAAATTTTTGAAACCTTCGTTGAAAATGTTGTCTATGTTTTTCTTTTCTTTCATATTTATCCCCTGCGAAGGCAGGAGTCTCATTCAATCAATTCCAATCTAAATCACTTTTTAAAAACCCCTACCCAAAAGCAGGGGAGTTTTCAATCTAAACAATCATACAATGCCTTAAGTGTTATAATTTTTAGCATTATAGTCTTCAATCTTATTTTTCAAAATCATTCTAGCACGTGCCAGGTTTGATTTAGACGTTCCATCGCTTATTCCTAACATTTCTGCTATCTCTTTGTGCTGATAGCCGTCCATCACATACATACTGAAAACCATTCGGTATCTATCTGGAAGTTCCTGTACAATTTTCAGCAGAAAATCCAGTGGAATTTCTTCGCTTTCAATTTCAGTATCTTCTTCCTCATCTTCAATCTGTCCTTCGTCAACAATTTCAAAGGTGCGTTGTTTTCGATATTTCTGAAGGACGGTATTCACGGTCACCCGTTTCATCCAACCTTCAAAGGAACCTTTGCCGTTATACTGCTCAACTTTTTTAAAAATAGTAAGAAACGCATCTTGCAAATTGTCTTCTGCTTCTGCATAATTTGGCGAATATCGAAGACAAATGGCGAATAATATTCTGTTGTATTGTGTGTACAATTCGCCCTGCGCCTTTGCATCCTGCTTCTTACATTGTATGATGAGCTCGTCTAAAGTCAAATGC
>JBBQUI010000030.1:0-23462 GCA_038212575.1 Flavobacteriales bacterium | reverse complement strand
TAATTCACCATCTTCCCAAAGTGCGAAAGTGTAATCTGTGTAAAGATTGGCGCGCCTTCCGTGGCCTCGCATTGCATACGTTAAAACCGCATCAATGGTGAATGGATCGATTTTCCATTTCCACCAATCTCCTTTTTTTCTTCCGACCAAATACGGAGAATCCTTTCTTTTCAACATCAAGCCCTCGCTGCGTTTTTCACGGGAAAGGTCGCGTTCGGCGGCGGCTTCTTCCCAAGTTTCAAAATTCATTGTTTCGCTTAAATAGATTCCTGTTTCTTCGGAATTAATTTTTTGAATTAATGAATCCAAAATCTCTCTTCTTTCGGAAAAAGGTTTTTGCCGAATATCCTCGCCTTCCCATTCCAACAAATCGTAGGCATTCAGAATTACGGGTGTTTTTTTTAGAAGCGCTTTTGAAATGTTCTTTCTTCCAATTCTAGTTTGAAGTGCATTGAAATTTCCAATTTCTCCTTCGCCGAAAGGCAAAATCTCTCCATCGATTACGGTTCCGTTTGGGATTTCAGAAAGAAAACGTTGGAACTCGGGATATTTATCGGTCACCAATTCCTCACCTCGCGACCACACAAAAACCTCATCGTTTCGAATAATTACTTGGCTGCGAATTCCATCCCATTTATGTTCAAAACTCCAATCTGAAATGGGTCCCAAATTTTCTTGAAAATTATCCTCAACGGCATACGCCAAATAAAAGGGATAGGGTTTGCTGAGGTAATCTTCCTCATTATGTTCGAGGATCAGTTTTTTGTAAGTGGTTTTCTCGGGCGTCCAATCGCCCATTAATTTATATGCGAGAATATCTTCGTCAATTCCAGTGGCTTTGGAAAGAGCGCGGGTCATCAGTTTTTGGCTTACTCCAATTCTAAAACTTCCAGTGAGAATTTTATTGAAAACGAAACGCTCAAAATAATTGAGCGCCAGCCAATTGTCGTGCAGATATTTCTTTTTTTCTTCTTCGGAAAGAGTTCGCAGTTTAATAATTTCTGAAACAAATTCTGAAAGTGATTTTTCGGAATGTTCTTCGGAGGTTGGTAAAATAAGTGCAATTGTTTCCGCCAAATCGCCGACAATATGATAGCTTTCCTCAAAAAGCCAAAGCGGAATTCCGCTGATTTCTGTTGCCCAAAGTCGAAGAAGTGTTGTGTTTACAGGTCGTTTCGGTCTTCGGTGGGAAAGAATGGCGATGGTCCACAACTTATCTTCATCGTTAGCATTTTGAAAATACGCAGTGAGCGCTGCTACCTTTTCATTGGTTTTATTGGTGCTGTCGAGCTTTTTTATGAGTTGGGCGAAATCTTTCATAACCACCCCGCCTTCGGCACCCCTCCTTGAAAAAAGGAGGGGAACGTTTGTGATTTTTCTTTTCGGATTAAAGAAATACTAATCTTCATTTTCAATTTTCTGGTTGCTGAGCGAAGCCGAAGTATCAATTTCTGCACTTTCTTCTTCGTATTGGGTTTTTTCGGTTCGGGCATCGTAGCCTAATTCTTCCCTTAAATAGCGTGAAAAAATATCAGTATAACCGTGGGTGGCGATTACTTTTTCGCAGCCCGTAGCGTCAATTGCCGAAAGCAAACCTTCCCAATCGGCGTGGTCGCTCAAAACAAACCCGCGGTCGATTGCTCTTCTTCTTCGCGCGCCACGAAACGTCATCCAACCGCTGGCGGAGGCTGTTACGTAAGGCACAAATCTTCTAATCCAAGTGCTGCCGTGTGCACTCGGCGGGGAGACTATTATATTTCCTTTTATTTCTTCTTTAGAAGTATCGCGCGTTATCAGAGTGGTTTCGGGTAAATTGTATAAAGGACGAACAACCGCGGTCATATTTTCAACAGCACCGTGGGTGTAGATTTTCCCAATGGAAGTATCCAAATGTTTTAGCAAACGTTGCGCTTTTCCCAAACTGTAGCCAAAGAGAATCGAGGTTCTGCCATCGGCTTTATTACTGGCCCACCATTCGTTTATATCTTTAAAAACTTCCGCTTGCGGTTCCCATTTAAAGGCGGGCAAACCAAAAGTGCATTCAGTTATAAATGTGTGGCATTTTACGGGTTCATAAACTTCAGCCAAGCCGTCGTCTTCAGTTTTAAAGTCGCCTGTAAAAACCCAAACTTCCCCCTTATATTCAACCCGAACCTGTGAAGAAGCCATAATGTGCCCAGCGGGATGTAATGAAAATTTTACACCATTTATGTTGAACGTTTCATTCCAAGCTTTTCCGGTTACCGAAATTTCACCCAACCTGTGTTTAATTATTGGGACATTGTTGGTATGCGTAATGTACTGCTTGTGTCCCCAACGGCTGTGATCGGCATGACCGTGCGTGACGATGCATTTATCAACCGGCCGCCAAGCATCAATGTAAACGCCCGCTTTTTCGCAGTAAATTCCTTTGCCGTTAAAGACCAATAATGGTTGATTCATGTATTTCTTTCAGAAGATTTTAAAAATAAGAAAAGGTAACTTTGCTTCACTCGTTATTAAGAAAAGTTTAGGGTGAAAGACTTTCAAAGGTAAAAACCGGAAAAACATCAACAGATTACTTCGCTTTGCTCGCAATTCGTTTTATATTTGCAGAATAAAACCAAATTATGTCATTTATAGATTTATTTGAAAGCGGGGAGCATTCCCGAAATTTAGGGCATTTTGCTTCTATTGCAAATATTGCTTCAGTTCATGGTGAAATAGGGGCAGAAGAGGAAAAAATGTTGAAACGCTTTGCCCGCAAACTTGACATTGAAGAATCTGTATATTTAGAAGTGCTTAAAAATCCAGGCAAGTATCCAATCAACCCTCCTAATGATGCCGAAAGACGATTAGAACGTATTCACGATCTTTTTCAAATGATTTTTGTCGATCACGAAATTGACGACCACGAACGTTTTTTGATTGAAAGATATGCGATTGGTCTTGGCTACGACGTTGCAACAGCGCAACATTTAATTAAAAGATCCATTGAAATTTATAGTGGCGGACTTGATTTGGAAGATTACAGATATCTTTTGAACAAAAAATAAAAGCCCCCCAACCCCCGAAGGGGGAATTCCGCTCATATAAAAAAACTAAAGCTCCGAAAGGAGCTTTTTTTATCGGGCTTGAGTAAGAGTTCCCCCTTCGGGGGTTAGGGGGCTTGTTTCATAAATTCTTCAGCCTTTTCAACCATTTTAGTGCTTCCGCAGAAAAAGGGCACACGTTGGTGCAAACTTGTGGGTTGAATTTTTAAAATACTTTCAAAACCATTACTCGCTTTTCCGCCCGCCTGTTCGGCAATCATCGCCATTGGATTGCATTCGTAAAGAAGACGAAGTTTTCCATTCGGATCTTTAGAAGTGTTTGGGTAGATGTAAATTCCACCTTTTATCATATTTCGATGAAAATCAGAAACCAAAGAACCTATGTATCGCGAAGTGTACGGGCGGTCTTCTTCCTCTTTTTGGCAGTATTTTATATAATCTTTTACGCCCTGCGGAAAGTGAACATAGTTTCCTTCATTTACAGAATAAATATTTCCGTTCTCTGGAAAGCGCATGTTTGGGTGTGAAAGATAATATGTTCCAATAGCAGGATTCAAGGTAAAACCATTTACTCCGTGGCCTGTTGTGTAAACAATCATGGTTGAAGTACCGTAAACAATATATCCGGCTGCAACCTGATTGATGCCCGGCTGAAGAAAATCTTCAATGGTGACGGGAGTTCCGGAAGGTGTAATTCTTCTATAAATTGAAAAGATGGTCCCGACGGAAACATTTACATCAATGTTTGAAGAACCGTCCAACGGATCCATCAAAACCACATATTTATTGTCGTTTTTTTCGTTTCTACCTTTGATTGTGATAAAATCGTCTTCCTCTTCGCTGGCAATTCCACAGACAATTTCACGGTTTGTCAGCGTATTTATAAAAACTTCATTCGCAAAAACATCAAGCTTTTGCTGATCTTCACCTTGAATATTCATATCACCCGCAGCGCCCAAAATATCTATCAATCCAGCTTTGTTCACTTTATGGTTTACTACTTTTGCCGCCAAACGGATGGAATTGATAAGCCGCGAAAGCTCGCCGGAGGAGTATTTAAATTCGCTTTGATTCTCAATTATAAACTCGCCGAGAGATTGATTTATTTTTGCCATGGGATTGAAGGGATTCCTGAATTTCACGCAAATATCGGGATTTTTAAGAAATTGAACCGATATTTGCGAAGGGAAATCAAAACTGAAATTGAAATCGAATTTGTAACTTCCTGCAAGGTTTCCAAAACCTTGTAGGTATTAAAAATTAGAATTTATGAATGTTAGGGAAGCAAAAATAAAAGACATGCCGCAAGTTTTGGAACTTATAAAAGAACTTGCCATTTTTGAAAAAGAACCCGATGCGGTTGAAGTTACCGTACAAGATTTGGAACGTGAAGGTTTTGGGGGAAATCCATTATTTACGTGCTTTGTCGCCGAATTGAATGATGAAATTGTTGGTGCTGCCTTAGTTTATTACCGCTTTTCTACTTGGAAGGGACGCACACTTCATTTGGAAGATTTAATAGTAAAAGAAGCCAAACGCGGCAACGGAATTGGAGAAGCATTGTACAAAAAAGTGATGCAATTTGCTTTTGACCGGGGCTTAAAGCGCGTGGCTTGGGACGTTTTGGACTGGAATACCGGCGCTATCCGTTTTTATGAACGTAGCGGCGCCAATGTTTTAAAAACCTGGCGAGTGGTGCATATGGATGAAAAAGGACTGAAAAATTATATCAATTCTTAAAAATTAAACCTGAATGAAAATCTTCAAATTTGGAGGGGCCTCAATAAAAGATGCGGCCGGAGTAAAAAATGTTTCTGAGGTACTGAAAACTACCAATGAGAAAAACTTGATAATCGTGGTTTCCGCAATGGGAAAAACTACCAATTTACTCGAAAAGGTTATTGCTGAATATCTAAATGATGACCGCACTAAATGCAAAGAATACGTTTCCGAATTTAAAGAATATCATCTTGAAATTTTAAAAGGTCTTTTTGAAAATCCAAACCATCACGTATATCAAAACATTTCAGAATTGTTTGGAAAAATGGCTTCTTTCTTAGATGGCAACAAATCCAAGAACCATGCATTCGTATACGATCAAGTTGTGAGTTTTGGCGAAATGGTTTCCAGCACAATTGTTTCAGCATATCTTTCTGAAATCGGCAAAAAAAATGAATTTTTAGATGTTCGCAAATGCATCAAAACCGATGCTAACTATCGTGATGCAAATGTAGATTGGGAAGCGACTCAAAAGAAAATTCTGAAAAAAGTAAATACAAACGGTATCACAATTACACAGGGATTTTTAGGCTCAGAGACCACAAATAATTTCACCACCACGCTCGGTCGTGAGGGAAGTGATTACACCGCCGCAATTTTTGCTTACTGTTTAAATGCCGAAAACGTAACCATTTGGAAAGACGTTCCCGGTGTCCTGAATGCGGATCCGCGATATTTTACGCAAACCATGTTGCTGAACCATATAAGCTACCGCGAGGCGATTGAGCTGGCATTTTACGGCGCTTCTGTGATTCACCCAAAAACCCTTCAGCCTTTGCAGCGAAAGGAAATTCCGCTATATGTGAAATCATTTTTAAACCCAACAGCGCCCGGCACTCGTGTGGGCAAAGGCGCGACGTTGGATCCACAGACTTCGTGTTTTATTCTGAAAAAGGATTTGGTGCTCATTTCGCTTTCATCCTTGGACTTCTCGTTTATGATGGAAGACAATATTGGCGATGTTTTCAAATGGCTTCACAAACACAAAATGAAAGTTGAAATGATTCAGAATTCTGCTATCAGCTTTTCGGTTTGTGTTAATGACAAATTCAACAATTTGGAGGCATTGCTGGCAAAGCTTCGGGAAAAATTCAGCGTAAAATGGAACGAAAACGTAACGCTCTACACAATCCGCCATTTTAACCCCACTGAAGTAAAGGCACTTGCCGAAAATAAAAATGTGCTTTTGAAGCAGGAAAGCAAGGAAACAGTACAATTGGTCATTAAAGAATAGTATCAATTGGTTTCGTTATATTTGTTGAAAACAAAACAACCTTAATATTTCATGGGATTAGTCAACGCAAAAGAAGTTGCAAAAGCTATTAACGTAGACAAATTTGGATTTCTCGGCACTTTTATGGGCTGGTCCTTGATGAAAATCCTGAATATTACCACTCTCAATAAAATTTACAATAGAAATAAGCATTTAAAGGATCTTGTTTTCATAAACGCACTCATTGAAGAATTTGAAATAAAGTTTGAAATTCCAGAGGAAGACCTTAAACGAATCCCAAAAACAGGTGCTTTTATTACAATATCAAACCACCCCTTGGGTGGCATTGACGGCATTTTATTACTCAAGTTATTATTGGAGCATCGACCGGATTTCAAAATTGTTGCCAATTTTCTTTTACACAGAATTGAACCATTGAAACCATACGTAATGCCCGTAAATCCTTTTGAGGAAAGGAAAGACGTAAAATCCAGCATAACCGGTTTTAAATCTGCACTGAAACATTTACAGGAAGGCCATCCCTTGGGAATTTTTCCAGCAGGCGAAGTTTCAACTTATAGAGACGACAAGCTATTGGTTGACAAACCGTGGGAAGAAGCCGCGATGAAACTGGTAAAAAAGGCCGAAGTGCCCATTGTGCCAATTTATTTCCACGCAAAAAACAGTAAACTATTCTATCGATTGGCGAAAATGAGCGACACGCTTCGCACCGCCAAACTGCCTTCGGAACTTTTGACTCAAAAAGAACGCTTGATAAAAGTGCGGATAGGCAACGCTATTTCTGTTGAAGACCAAAAGGAGCACGAATCCCTGCCTGTATTTACGGAGTTTCTTAGGAAGAAAACCTATATGCTTTCCAATGCTTTTCAGAAGAAAAAATTGTTGGATAACATTCCAAAAACACTCAAGTTTCCAAAACCACCGAAGAAAATAGCAGGGCCTATCCCAATTTCGGCAATGGAAGCAGAAATTGAAAAGCTTCGGGAAAGTGACAAGCGGTTGCTTGTTAGCAAAAATTATGAAGTGTTTTTGGCAGAGGCAAATTCGATTCCTTACATTCTTCAAGAAATTGGTCGTTTACGAGAAATTACTTTCCGCGAAGTGGGCGAAGGCACTAACAATAGTACTGATCTCGACAAATTTGATAGCTATTACCACCATATGTTTCTTTGGGACAATGATGCCCGAAAAATGGCGGGAGCCTACCGAATGGGTCTTGGTTCAGAGATTTTTCCGCGGTTTGGGATTGATGGTTTTTACCTACAGGACCTTTTCCGTTTTGAGCCGGAATTGTATGAAATGATGAGCAAATCCATCGAGATGGGGCGTGCTTTTATTATTAAAGAATACCAACTGCGCCCAATGCCGCTATTCTTGCTTTGGAAAGGAATTGTGCACACAACCCTTCGCTACCCCGAACATCGCTATTTAATTGGCGGTGTAAGCATCAGCAACAAGTTTTCAGAATTCTCAAAAAGTTTGATGATTGAGTTTATGAAATCGAATTATTACGATCCCTATGTGGCTCAATATATTAATCCGAAGAAAGAATACAAAGTGAAGCTGAAGGATGCCGACAAGGATTTCATTTTTGATGAAAGTGAAGCCGACCTCAACAAATTCGACAAAATAATTGACGAAGTGGAACCAGGCAGTCTTCGTTTGCCCGTGCTCATTAAAAAATACATCAAGCAAAACGCGAAAGTTGTGGCTTTTAACGTTGATCCCCTTTTCAACAATGCGGTAGACGGGTTGATGTACATTCGCATTGCAGATTTGCCAGAAAGTACCGTAAAACCTGTTATGGAAGAATTTCAATCGGAACTGGAAAAAAAGTATTCAGACTCCCAAAACGGCGATAAATAAATTCACTTTTCTTTTACCACATTTAAAAAATAGTTTCAAAATAGCATAACTTAGTAATTGCTAACTATTTAAATATGCCCGCCAAAACCATAGACGAAGTTATTTCCCGACTGGACCAAATCATCGAAACGGAATGCACCAACAATTCCTGTATGGCGTATTTCCCCATTCTATACCGAAAAGTCACCATTCGCATAAAAGAAGGAATTCTCAATAATGAATTTGAAAACAACCAAAGAATGGAAAAGTTGGACGTTCTTTTCGCCAACCGTTATATTAACGCTTATGAATGTTTGGGCAATAACAAACCTTTTACTCAAAGTTGGAAAAATACTTTCGATGCTGCAAAAACTGGAAAGTTACTGATTATGCAGCATCTGCTTTTGGGCATTAACGCACATATAAATTTAGACTTGGGAATTGCCGTTGCAGAAACCGTTGGTGACGATGGCGAATTGATGGATTTTGAAAACGATTTCAATAAAATCAATGCTATTCTAGGTTCAATGATTGCAAATGTGGAGACCAAAATTATTTCGGTTTCGCCTTTGTTTGGATTGCTGGACAAATTCGGGAAAGGTCGAGAAGATAAACTGGTCAGTTTTAGTATAAATATAGCGCGGGATGGAGCTTGGCTTTTTGCAAACCAATACCATATTTCACCCAATAAAATAAACGAGTTAAATAGCCGTGATACAGTTATATCAATAATTGCAGAAAAATTGATAACCCAGAAAAGTTGGGTGCTGAAATATTTGGTGAAAACCATTTATTTCTTTGAAAAAAAAGATGTTTCACAAATAGTTGCAGTACTTAAAAGTTAAAAAAAAGCCTTTGAAAAAATTCAAAGGCTTTTAAATGTTTAGAACCATCCTTTTTTTCCTACTTGATAGGTTTGATAGAATTCTTCGTCACTTTTTGTGAGGTAGATTATTCCTTCAATTAGCGGAATAATTCCACCAATACCGCAGGTTACAATAGTTATAACTATTTGAATTATACCTTCCTGCGTGTAGCCAAGAATGAATTTGTGGATTCCCAAGGAACCGATGACAATAGCCAAAATTCCAGCAAGAATCTTTTTATTTTCTTGTGTGTGCGAAACCTGGTTCCAGCCTTCCTTAAATTCATTGGTGGCATTCTTTGCCTGTTGTTCAAAATTGTCTGTGGCTTCATCCTTACGCTTTTTGGTGCTGTCGTATTCTGAGTTTTGTTGTTCTTCCATAATTTTAATTAGTTGGTTTTTAAAGTGTAATAAATGTATAAAAAAATTATAGAAATGCGCTGTCCACAGGTTCCCAAAGTTCAATTTTGTTTCCTTCGGTGTCGAGAATCCAACCAAACTTTCCGTAATCATAAGACTCCATTTCGCCTACTATTGTTACGCCTTCTTTCTTTAAAACTTGTAGCAATTCCTCTAGATTTTCAACACGATAATTTATCATAAATTCCTTTTCGCTGGGCGAAAAATATTTGGTGTCGGTATTGAAAGGGCTCCATTGCGTAGAACATTTATTGCCGTTTTCGTCCTGCCACCAAAAGGTGCAACCGTAATTATCGGTATTCAATCCTAAATGGTTTTTGTACCATTCCTTTGTTTTATCTGGGTCTTTTGTTTTGAAGAAAATTCCCCCAATACCAGTTACTCTATTTTTCATTTTATTGGTTTTTGAAATTTTGAAGTATTTTTTCAGCAATTACTTTTGCGAGTTTTTCTTTGCTTTCCAAAGTCCATCCCGCGATATGCGGACTTAAAATCACATTGTTCATCGCAAACAATTCCTTCAAGGAATTTGGAAGATTATCAGAATCAAAAAGAGTTTCAAAGGAAAGTTTTTCAAACTCCAAAACGTCCAATCCAGCTCCCAAAATTTTGCCTGATTTTAAGGCAGAAACTAAATCATCTGTGACCACACTTTTACCGCGGGCAGTATTAATTAGCCAAAATGGCTTTGAAAATCCAGCTATAAATTCAGCGTTTACCATTTTATCGGTCTTTGGGGTCCAAGGCGTGTGAAGGCTCAAAACATCTGCTTTTTGCTGCAGTTCTTTTAAAGTAACTTGTTTGGCATTTTCATCACCCACATTTTCTTTTATGTCATAACAAATCACTTCACAATCAAAACCTCGCAGTATCTTTGCAAAGGCTTTTCCCATATTTCCGTAACCAATGATTCCGGTGGTTTTTCCGTCTAGTTCTATCCCGCGGTTGGGTTCACGATTCCAAAGGCCGCTTTTAACCTCTCTGTCGGCTTTATTTAAATTGTTGAATAGGGAAAGAAGCATTCCCAAGGCATGTTCACCTACGGCGTTTCTATTGCCTTCGGGAGCAGCTATTAATTTGATTTCAAGTTTTTCAGCATAATCTGTATCGATGCTTTCCAAACCAGCGCCTACACGGGCTATGAATTTCAGGTTTTTTGCAGCATCTAAAAATTGTTTGTCAATATTGAAACGGCTTCGGATAACAATACCATCGTAAGTTGAAATGATTTCTTCCACTTCAGATTTAGAAGATTTATAGTTTTCTTTATTTGAAAACCCAGCTTCCTCTAACATTTTCAACAATAAAGGATGGTTGCTATCGAGGTGAAGGATTTTCATTTTTTAGATTTTGGGATATTCGGCAACGGTCTTTTCCGAAGTTACATTTCCAGTATGTTTTGTGGAAAGTTTTTCAAAAAGAAGCACGTGAACTTCTTCTCCATTTTGGGTTTTTGGACAATGCTCTACACCTTTGGGAACTACAATTATTTCGCCTTCTTTTACAATTTCAACTTTATCCCCGCCTCCTCCATTGGCTTCGGTGGGCGAAGTGCGGAAATGCATTTCCAAAGTTCCCTTTTGTACAAAAAACAGCTCGTCTTCTTCCTCGTGTTTATGCCAAACAAATTCATCTTTTAACTTTGCCAAAAGTACTTGCATATTGTCCACAACCGCTATTTGGTGGGGATGCCAGTGTTTTTTAAAAGAAGAAAACTTGTTTTGAAGATTGATGGTTTTCATAACTATTCGTGCGGATTGGACTGCGGATAAGGAATCATTTCCTTTTGCGAAAGATTTATTATTTTATAATAATTCTTTTTCCCGCTGAACCAATATTCCACCACTGCTTGATTATTTTCCAATTCAAAAGGGAACGTTTTTGGAGGTGTATTCTGTGCTTCTTTCATTGGATCGGCATCCATAATAACGTCGTGCTGGCCGTCATTTTTAAGATATCCTACGAATTGATTTGGTTGGTTTACATTTCCTTTTGCCTCAAGAATTTGATTTCTGAAATAGATATTTTGAATAACAACATCGGGATCCATTTCGCTAAAAGCAATGTGAACGTTAGTTCCCGAGCCACCCTCTTTTACCCCTGCAACCCAGTTTTGATAATATGCTTCGGCTATTTTAAAGGGTGGGTTTTGTTCAAAAAACATTTTTGAATCATTTGTTTTAGCTCCGCCACAATTGGAAAAACTCAGAATCAGAATAGGCAATGTCAAAATAATAGCTATTGTTTTCATCTTTTTTTTCATTCACGAAATTTACGAATAATATGGAACAATAAACCTGACAGCTTTTGAAAACCTGTCAGGTTTGAATATAATTACAATTTAAACCCGAGACCCAAAAATACTGCAATTGCATCTGCAGCATCAACATTCAAGGTAATATTTCTGGCATTGAAATAAGGTAGCATTAGTTTTAAATATAATTTTTCTCCAATTCTATAATGTGCTCCGGGACCAATATTATAAATGGTAAGCGCACTGTTTTCAATATACCCCTGTGTTTGGTCCTCAAATCCAAAACCGTAGCCGGCTTGGGCGAAAACGTTCCATTTTTCCTTATTTACAAAGTAATAATGTATTGATGGAACAAAACCATAGGAATGGATTGTAACATCGCTATTGTTCTTTATTAACGTGTTATTTGAAGTAAAAAAACTTCCAGAGAGAGAAACTTTATTTGAAACAAAAAACTCAAAACTAGCCAAACCTATTGCTCCAAAATCATCTTCATTATTAGTAGTTGTAGGGTAGGGAGAAAGTGCCGCCGAGAGCATCATCTCGCCTTTTTGGTTTTGGGAGTTTAGTAGTGAACAAAAAAGAAACGCGCAAATAAATAATATTTTTTTCATTTTAAGACATTTGTAAGGAAGATAGCTAAATATACTACAATTAAAAAACCTACAAAGTCTTGGAGACCTTGCAGGTTTGTATTATGTAATTTTAAAAAACTAGGTAGCCGAAGGGACGCCCCTTTAGGCGGTTGTACCGAAACTATCCAGCCAATGCTTCCGCACCACCAACAATCTCGAGGATTTCGTTGGTAATTGCTGCCTGACGTGCTTTGTTGTATTTTAATTTCAAATCGTCCCGAAGCTCGGTTGCGTTATCGGTTGCTTTGTGCATCGCTGTCATACGTGCGCCGTGTTCGCTGGCAACGCTGTCGCGAAGGGCTTTGAACAACTGTGTTTTTAAACTTTTTGGAATCAACGCCTCAACGATTTCTTCTTTTGAGGGTTCAAAAATGTAGAATGTTTCCGTAGTTTTTGCTTCTTGGCCTTCAATTTGTTTCGGCGGTAAAATTGGCAAAAACTGCTCAGTCATCACTATTTGCGTAGCGGCGTTTTTGAAGTTGTTATATACAATAATAATTTTGTCATATTTCCCTTCGGAAAAAAGAAGCATCAATTTTTCAGCGATTTCCGAAGTATTATCGAAAGAAAGATCATCAAAAATAGCATTGTTATTTTCAAGAATAGTTCCACTCTTTTTCAGAATATCATTACCCTTTTTCCCAAGGGTCATAAAATCTACCTGTTTGCCTGCGTAGGTATTTACAGCCAAATTGCGAGCTTGTTTTATAATATTACTATTGAAAGCTCCCGCCAAACCACGGTTACTGGTAATTGCAACCACCAAAATTTTGTTCGCCTCGCGCTGATCTGAATACTTGCTTCCGGTATCGTCATCAAGTGTGGCGCTTAGGTTTTGCAAAAGTTCGGTAAGTTTTTCAGAATAGGGACGCATTGCGGTAATGGCATCCTGCGCCTTTTTCAATTTTGCAGCAGAAACCATTTTCATGGCACTGGTAATCTGCATCGTTGAGCTGACGGATGATATTCTGTTTCTAATTTCCTTTAAATTGGCCATTTCTTAAGTTATGAGTTGTGAGTTATGAGTTATGAGTTTTTGATGATAGACACCAAAATTTTTATTAACTCTTCACACTTATTCATCATATCAATTGGTACTTCTCTTCCGGTCGCTTCTAAAATTTCTAACCAATACTTGGTTTCGTCTGCTTCCTTTAAGGCTGTCCCAAATTTATTTTTAAAATCCTTTGTACTTACACCTCGTTGAGCTTCACGCGTATTAGCACCTATACTCGTTCCGCTTTTAAGTAGTTGGGATGCTAATTCATAATCCTTATTAGCAATACTTTACTATATCACAAGCAAAAGCAAAACTTTTAATTCTAATTGGACTATCGATTAATCCATATCAACTAGTTTTTATTACTTATTCAGAATCATTTCATAACTCTGAACTCATAACTCATAACTACTTTTTATATTTCGCTGAAAGATCTGCTGCGACAGTTGTCATTACGTCAATCGCATCATCTGTAAGTTTACCTGCTTTCAAATCGTTAAGCGTGTCTCTGTGTTTCACGTTTAGCATTTCTAGGTAATCTCTTTCAAATTCTTTAATCTTAACTACAGGAACGTTACGCATCAAGTTTTTAGAACCTGCATAGATAATCGCAATTTGATCTTCAACAGTGTAAGGATCGTTTTGCGCTTGCTTTAAGATTTCTACGTTACGTCTTCCTTTTTCAATTACGTTTAAGGTTGCAGCATCCAAATCTGAACCGAATTTCGAAAACGCTTCCAATTCATGGAAAGCTGCTTGATCCAGTTTTAAGGTACCTGCTACTTTTTTCATCGATTTAATCTGCGCGTTACCACCCACACGCGATACCGAAATACCTACGTTAATAGCTGGACGAACACCCGCGTTGAACAAATCTCCATCCAAGAAAATTTGACCATCGGTAATAGAAATTACGTTTGTTGGGATATACGCCGAAACGTCGCCAGCCTGGGTTTCAATAATAGGAAGTGCCGTTAATGAACCTCCACCTTTTACCATTCCTTTTAACGATTCTGGAATGTTGTTCATTTCTTTTGCGATATCATCATCAGCGATAATCTTTGCCGCACGCTCCAATAAACGGGAGTGAAGATAAAACACATCTCCAGGATATGCCTCACGTCCAGGTGGACGACGAAGCAAAAGCGAAATTTCACGATATGCTACCGCCTGTTTAGAAAGATCATCAAAAACGATTAATGCTGGACGACCTGTGTCGCGGAAATACTCACCAATTGCAGCACCTGCGAACGGAGCGTAAACCTGCATTGGCGCGGGATCTGATGCGTTTGCAGCAACGATGGTTGTATAGGCCATTGCGCCTTTTTCTTCCAACACGTTAGCAATGTTTGCAACGGTTGAAGCTTTTTGTCCAATCGCTACATATATACAATATACAGGTTCGCCTGCGTCGTAAAATTCTTTTTGGTTCAAAATGGTATCAATACAAACGGTAGATTTACCAGTTTGACGGTCACCAATAACAAGTTCACGCTGGCCACGGCCCACGGGAATCATTGCATCGATAGACTTAATACCAGTTTGAAGTGGCTCAGTTACCGGCTGACGATAAATAACTCCGGGTGCTTTACGCTCCAAAGGCATTTCATAAGTTTCACCAGTAATAGGACCTTTACCATCGATAGGTTGACCCAATGTGTTTACAACACGGCCAACGATACCTTCACCTACTTGAAGTGAAGCGATACGCTGAGTACGCTTAACAGTTGAACCTTCCTTTACTCCTTTTGAAGGACCTAAAAGTACGATACCTACGTTGTCTTCCTCAAGGTTCAATACAATACCTTCAAGGCCACTATCGAAGGCTACCAATTCGCCGTATTGGGCGTTTGAAAGTCCGTATGCACGAACAATACCGTCACCCACGGTTAAAACAGTTCCTACTTCGTCCAGGGAAGCGGTTGCTTCAAAGCCTGTAAGTTGTTGCTTTAATATTGCTGATACTTCAGCTGGTTTTACTTCTGCCATAACATTGCCCGCGTAGGCGGGTATCTTTTGATTAATAATTATTGCACGCGATAAATCGCGAGCCTACGATTATATTGATTTACTGAATTCTCTTTTTAAATTTCCTAATTGGTTCGCGATGCTCGCGTTGTATTGAATATCGCCAACGCGAAGGATGAATCCTCCTATGATTGCTGGGTCTATTTCGTTTGTAAGCGTTACTTTTTCGCTTCCAGTCAATTCTTTTACTTTTGCCATTACTTTTTCTTCCAATTCTGAAGAAAGAGGAACGGCTGTAGTTACGGTTGCTACTTTTACGCCTTGGTCGTCATTGTAAAGATCGATATAGCTTTTTGCTACATTCCCCAACAATGCAGTACGTTTGTTAGCTACCAGTATATTGATAAGCGAATGCGTGATTTCTGATTGTCCGCTGAAAATTTTCAACAAAGCCTGTTTTTTATCAGTGGTTTTGATCACTGGACTTTGAAGGACAGATTGCAATTCGCGGCTGCCTTCAATAGTATTGTAAACAGATTGCATATCGCCAAATAAAACAGCTTCGGTGTTGTTTTCATTTGCTTTCTGCAAAATTGCTCTCGCGTATCTAATCGCTGCTCTGCTCATTTGGGTATTAGTTTAATTTGGCGTCGCCCAACATTTCTTCTACAAGTTTCAATTGCTTGTCTTTATCGGAAAGTTCGTGTTTTACTACTTTCTCAGCAATTTCCAAAGAAAGGCTTGCTACTTGTTGTTTCAATTCTTCGATAGCTGATTTCTTTTCGCTTTCAATAGCCGCTTGTGCGTGGGCGACTATTTTGTCGGCCTCGGTTTTAGCATCCTCTTTAGCGTCGGCAATCATTTTTGCTTTAATCTCGCGAGCTTCCTTCATCATCGTTTCGCGCTCAGCACGTGCTTCCTGCAGTAATTTTTCGTTGTCTGCTTGAAGGTTTTGCATTTCAAGTTTTGCTTTTTCAGCAGAATCCAATGCTTTTTTAATTCCTTCTTCACGATCGTTAACCGCGCCTAAGATTGGTCCCCAAGCAAATTTGCGAAGTAACAAAAGCAACAACACAAATATTATTATTTGCCAGAAGAAAAGTCCGAATGAAAAGTCGTTAATTAATTTTTCCATATCAATGCCCGCCGTGGCGGATATATATTTAATTTAACTTGATGCTCAATTTTAAAATTTAACAAACAGCTGTAACCAACCGCCACAGCCGTTTGTTAGTTTTTTTGATTACCCTGCGAAAATCGCAGCGAAACCAATACCTTCAATAAGCGCCGCTGCAATAAGCATTGCTGTTTGAATTTTTCCGTAAGCTTCTGGCTGACGTGCGATAGCTTCCATAGCTTTCCCACCGATCATACCGATACCGATACCGGCACCGATTACTGCTAAACCTGCTCCTACAATAGTTGGAATTTCCATAATATATATTTATTAAAAATTAAACACTCAAATTAAAAAACCTCTCGACTACTCTCGAGGAGACAACTGTCTTTTATAAATGCTGTATTTCGCCTTCGCCGTGTGTTTCGTGCTCTGCGTGCGTTTCGCTTGCAAAACCGAAATAAAGAGCGGCCAACATTGTAAAAATATATGCTTGTAGCAATGCTACCAATAATTCAATAAGCATGATTGCAAATGAAAGTCCGAAAGATAATGGTCCACCGATCCAACTTTTGAAAATAAATATCAACCCGATCAAGCTCATTAATACCACGTGACCCGCTGTCATGTTTGCATACAAACGTATAAGCAATGCAAAAGGCTTAATGAACAATCCTAAAATTTCGATAGGAACAAGTATAATATAAATGAATATTTTACCCGCCCAAGGCATTCCATCGCCCAATGGATCAAAAATGTGTTTCCAGTAATCTTTGGTTCCAGTAAAAGTGGTTATCAAGAAAACAATGACTGCCAAACCAGTTGTTACAGCAATGTTTCCTGTTACATTCACGCCCAGCGGAGTTAGACCGAACATATTCAAAAACCAAATAAAGAAAAATGTGGTTAAAAGGAAAGGTAAATATTTTTTGTATTTTTTCTCACCTATGTTTGCGATAGCAATATCATCACGAATATAAAGGACGATTGGCTCAAAGAAACGACCCACACCTTTTGGAAGACTTCCGTTTTTCGCATAGCTTTTTGCAAGACCGCGGAACAACAAAATAAGCATAAGACCCACAACAAGCATCATAACAACACTTTTGGTTATTGAGAAATCTAACGGGCGAACATTTGTTGGGTGCTGCTTTTCATCATAGTTGATGGTGCCATTAGCGTCGGTTCTGTATATTTTACTGTGGTAAAGTTTGTAATAGTTTCCGTTTGATTCAACTACACTTTCACCGTGGTGAAACTTAGAAGACAAAAATGTGTGAAGGCCTCCATCCCAAATAATTACTGGAAGTGGAAAACCGTAGTGGTGTGTTTTGCCAGTTTCTTCGTCAGTAGATCCAAACAAGTTGAAATCGTGCGAATCCATCAAGTGATGGTTTATAAATTCCTTTATTTCTTCCTTTTTAGTTTTACTGCCCTCAACGCCTGGGGCAACTTCTTTAACTTCCATTCCGTGTTCCTCTTGGGCTACGGATGAAAAAGAAACAATAAACAATAAAACTGAAAGTATTCTAACCAATGTTTTTCTTTGCATCTTTGAACAAATAACGGTGTCCTTAAAATCGGTGCAAAAATACATTTCTTTCTGAGAAAGAAAAAACTATTTTTTGTAATTTTTTCTTCGGAAGAAATCTGCTAAGAATCCTGATTATTAAGCTGTTTTGAAAGAAATGCCACTTCCAAAATCAAACAAGTGGCGTAGGGCACAAAAAAAGCAGCAAATTCCGAAGTTGACATGGTTCCGTCTTCCCGATAAAAAGGATAGAAAACCATAAAGAAAACCAAGAACTTAAGGCCGCTGCCAGCAAGAAATATAAATCCAGTATGCGATGATTTCTTGTTAAATTTTGACTGTATGAAGATTAAAATGCTTGCTGCCAAGACATAATTCAACAAATAAGAAAGCAAAATTCTATCCGCGAATATTGGCATTTTCATATTTTGAAGAATAAATAGGTGTGCCGCAAAAACTACTGCTATTACCAATAAGAGAACCGTCAAAAATTTGAAAGTATTTTTTTTCATCAAAAAAATCTAAGAGTTCAGTTTGTTGGTCTGCTTTATCACCAAAAAAAGCGAAGCTGCAACGCCCACGAGCGTGCAAATGATGAGAAATGTTTTTCCACCGTCAGAATATTTGCCGTCCAGCCATTGTCCGAGCTTCACAAAAAGATAAATAATCACCCCCATCTGTATTCCAATACCAGACAGAATGGCCCATCTTTTTATTCCATTATCTTTTTTATCGGACATAATGAAAGAAGATTAATCGTCGAGATCGTTCTCAACAGCTACTTTTTTTATTCGCTGTTGGCGATCAAAAGGATGTGCTTTGGAATTTTCTGAAGTCGTTTGGTTTACAGCGGCAGTGCTTTTTGGTTTTCCGTCCTGCATTACACAGGATGCGTTCAATGTAGCGCCTGGCTCGACAGCCAATTTGCCCACAATAACATCGCCCTCAACTATTGCAGTAGATCGCAAAGAAAGTGTTCCAGAAACCTGAAGATTGCCTTCAAACTTACCTTCAATGTCGGCATTTTCACAAGTAAGGGTTCCAATAATAACTCCTGTTTTCCCTAAAACTACTTTGGAAGGAGTTTTTACATTGCCTTCAACTATACCGTCAATTCTAAAAAAACCAGTGGAGGAAATATCTCCTTTTAGCTTGGTTCCTTCGTTGATTCTGTTTTGGGCACTTCCCGGTTCGGCCGCAATGGTTTTCTCTTTTTTGTCAAACATGGCGTTGGTTTTAAAGGTGACTATTCGGTTATTCAGTTTGTTCTGCTGGTGTTATTGGCGCTTGAAGATATTCTCCAAGATTTTTATGAATTTGAATAATTTTATAATTAGGGCTTGAAATTTCGAAAAATGGATGTTTAATCTTAAAATCTTTGTTTTCTTTCAATACTTCTCCAAAACCACGGGCACCTAACTTGGTGTTCAATCCGTGAACGATTACCAATCTGGTTTGTGGATCGTAATAATCGATAGAGCTTGACATATTGGTGTATCTAAAATCCACAATAGCTTTTTCCAATTGTTCTTTCAGCTTTTGTGCAGCTTCGCCTTCATCATTGGTGAATTTATAAACCAGTTTCCAGCTATCTGTTTCTACTTCGGGCGCAAAATCTTTTATGGCAAGCAGAGGGAGTACATTGCTGTAAATTTGTTGAGCTTGTTTTCCTTCGTCGCTGTTTGGATAGTTCAGCGAAACAAAGTTCAACGCTTTTTTATATGCTTCAAAACCTTGCTGGCGACCGATAGCGGTGGCTTTCAATAATTCAAACTTTGGAACAATATCATTGCCGTTATAGACCATCATATATTCATCACTTTTTTGAATAACCTCAGCATATTTTGCAGCCTCAAACTCTTTGTACAATTGCTTGTATTTAAATTCTGGGCTGGATTCGTCTGTGGGCAACTGCGAATTTGGATTGCGCAGTATTTCGGCATAACGTGTATCGGCATGATTTGTCAATATATCATTTCTGTATTTGTCTGCTTCGGAAGGGTTCTCCAAAATTTCATAAATTTTCACCAAATTGTATTTGGCGGGCACCACCAATCTCTCTTCGGGATTGTAGGTGAGCAGTTTTTCAAGTCTGTTGGCTGCAAGGTTGTACTCCTTAAATTTTTCTTTGTAAATCAACCCTAATTGATAATAGGCAAAATTTCGGTCCTTCGCCAAGCTGTCAATTAGTTTCTGGTCTGTAGGTATTCTTGCGATATAGGTTTGTGGCCTGTAAAGTTCGTTTTCTGCAATTGGTGTCACATCTGCAACAACATCTTCCAAAGTTTCTAAAGATGATTTTTTGCTGGAAAGTCTCCAATTGTCCTCCAACTTTCTGTCGCCCCATACTTTTCGAAATTCTCCTTTTCCATAAGCTACCGTTGAAGTATTATAAAAATAGAAGGTGCTGCCTTTGTTTGGTCCAGAGGCTCCTTTTTCTTTTTGGTAGAATTCTTTGTTTGCGATTTTCTGCTCAATTTTAATAGCCTCTAGGGAATCCTTTATTGCTTGCTCTTTTAATTTTGAAGTATAATCGGTGAAAAAGGCGAGCTGTTCAGACTCACTCATTTTTGTCAATTTGAGAATACTATCGTTTTTTGTTGCAATATCTTCGTATTTTATAACGTCGTCAAGATTTTCACGCTTCTTTGTAACGCGTCGCCACTGGCGGCTCTTTTCTTCAAGAAATGTCAATGTACTGTCATAATAGGCTCCAGCCGTTTTATATTTGGCATTGTCAAAATTTATTTCCGCAAGGGTTTGGTAATTTACGGATTGAAGAATTCTATCCTGCTTAAAGGCTTTGATGGATTTGTTGTAATACTTAACCGATGTTTCAATACTGTCGCTATTGCGGTAATAATCGCCAAACTGGTTGTAGATTTTATCCAAAAACGGACGATTTTCACGATTTTTTTCAAGGTCTTGCAATAGTTCCAAAAATGCGGTACGGTCTCCTTTTTCGTAATCGAAATTTTTCCCTTTTTCCAAATAGGAATTAATCATATAAGCCCGGGAAGTTTTGCGATTCATTTCAATCACTTCATCAAAAGCAATATTTGCGCTATCTTTTTCTCCCAACCGATTGTAAAGTTGACCTTTGATAAAAGTATATCTTCCCTTTAATTCTTTGTCCTTTACGTTCTCAGTGGCCATTTTTATATAATCCAGTGCAGGCTGCAAAGAATCTAAATTAATGAACGCCTGCGACATCATTGCGGCACCGTCGGCAATTTCTTCTTCGTTTAATTCTGCTGTCTCAAACATCTTTTTGAGGCTCTCGATAGCGTATTCTTCATTTTTTAAACGAATGTTAGTTTTTGCTTTCCAAACCTTGGCAACGTTAATATTGTTGCTGGTTGGGTAACGATCCAAAATAAAATTGAAAGCGTCCAAAGCAGGAATAAAACGACCGTCATAATAGCGCGCTTTCCCAAGCAAAATATAGGCCTCGTCTATCTGAGGATTGTATTCCTTGCCATCAATATACATGGAATGTTTTTGGATTGCTTTTGCAGCTTTTTCTTCGGCACGGTTGAAGTCGGCATTTTTGGAAGCTCCGGGTGATTTTGTTTCTTCCTCAACAATATCGATGCGTTCTACGGGAAGTATTTCCCAAAAATTATCGCGAAAACCATACGCCAGCTGCTCTTTACCAGTTGTAAAAGCCATATCACCATTGTACAAAGTGTTGTATTCAGTGGTGACCGCATGAACGTTACGGTTTAAAAATGTGTTTTTTTTGCGTGAACAAGCTGCCAAAAAAACAACAGCCAGAATAAATAATGTAATTTTATATGTGCCCTTCAAAATGGTTTCAGTTTATATGATATTCTAACTTAAAAGGTTCTATTTTAGTATGTAGAATCAGTAAAGAGCGGTAAAAATACATTTCTTTTTAATATCTGCTTAATGAAACGTCCAAAAAATGCTCCACTTTAAAGCATTTGAGGCTTTGTTTCCCTGATTTCCTTTGTACTTTTGCACAAAAATTTCAAGATTATGAGCGAATTTCATGCGCTTACCGTTTCCGAAGTAAAAAAAGAAACCCCGAATTCAGTTTCTATATCATTTTTAGTTCCAGAAAACTTAAAAAATCTTTTCGCTTTTAAGGCTGGCCAATATATCACCATCAAATACCAAAATGAAGGCAAAGATTTGCGTCGTGCCTATTCCATCTGCTCTTCCCCCAAAAGCGGTTTGCTGAAAGTAGCCGTAAAAAAAGTGGAAAAAGGAGCTTTTTCAGAATACGCAAATAAAGATTTGAAAGCTGGAGATATCCTGCAAGTGATGCCCCCAACTGGGAAATTCATTTTGGAGCCAAATTTAAAAAACTATGCGGCTTTTGCTGCAGGAAGTGGTATAACACCAGTACTTTCCTTAATAAAAAGCACTTTGGAAGAAATGCCACAGAGTACTTTTTTACTTATTTATGGCAATCAAAACATTGAAGAAACAATGTTTTACAATGAAATTTTAGAACTTCAAAATCAGTTTCCGACTCGTTTTTCAGCGGAATTTGTTTTCAGTAGAAAAGAAGAAGAAAATGCTAAATTTGGAAGAATAGACCGTTCCGTTGCGAACTTTTTTCTGAAAAATAAGTATTCCGAAACTATATACGAAGCTTTCTATTTGTGCGGTCCCGAAGAAATGATTGACGAAGTTTCCGCTACGCTGAAACACAACGGTATCAATTCAAAACAAATTCACCACGAATTATTTTCAACTGCCGAAAAAGGACTTTTGGTTCAAAAACACGATGGCAACACCAGTATTACCATTACTTTAGACGATGATGAGGAAACTTTTGTGATGCCACAGACCAAAAGTATTCTTGAAGCAGCTTTGGACCAAGGTTTGGATCCGCCATATTCTTGCCAAGGAGGTATTTGCAGCACCTGCATTGCACGCCTAAAAGAAGGAAAGGCCGAAATGCGTAAAAACCAAATTCTTACAGAGTCTGAAATTGCGGACGGATTGATACTTACCTGCCAAGCACATCCCACGACACCAACAGTAATTGTGGATTATGATGATGTGTAAGCCCCTAGCCCCCGAAGGGGGAACTTTTACTTGGATGAAAAATCCTCACAGATTTTTGAAACCTGAGGTCTGGAAACGATTTGAAAGACCGTTACGATAAAACTTCCTTTATTTTTGAAACCACCATTTCAGGGGCGATAGTCTTCATCACTTCCTCATAACCTTTCGGAAATTTATTCCCATAAACCGAAGTAGGAATCAACGGATATTTTTCACGATCAGCAACCAATTGATTGTTTTCGGGCTGGTTGAAGGGGGCAAAACCTGCATTAGGATGCGTTACGCCCCAAAGTGTAATTACCGGGACGCCATACATTGCCGCCAGATGCCCGTTGCCGCTATCCATCGAAAGCATTAAATCCAGATTTGAAATTAGGGCGAGTTCTTCTTCAAAAGTTAGTTTTCCGGCAATGTTGGTTACGTTTGTAAACGGATTTTCAATTTCCTTGAGTTGTGCTATTTCTTTCTTTCCTCCGCCGAAAAGGAAGATTCGGTACTTATCACTTCTGTCCAATTCTCTAATTACTTCGCCCATTAAACTTAAAGGGTACATTTTGCTTTGATAAGTTGCAAAAGGAGCGATGCCGATAAGTTTTTTTGGTTCAACGCCCAACAGTCCGTTGAGTTTAGGGGATAATCTTTTCTTTGGTGGCGCAATATGTTTTTCAAGATCAATTGGAAAACCAAGCTTTTCAAAAACATCGGCATACCGCTGATGTGTGGTTTTTAATTGTGAAAT